>JAKAGF010000186.1 GCA_021825805.1 Nitrospirota bacterium | reverse complement strand
GCTGACCGACCCGAGGGAGGCGAGCGTCTCGCTCATGCGGTCGAAGATCACGATAGTCCCGCCTGCCAGGATGGCGATGAGCACGAGAAAGGCGGACAGCATGAGGGAGAGTTTTGTCCTGAGGCTCATGACCGCATCCTGGTGACAGCCTTCTCATACAGAGCAATATAGCGCCCGGCGGACAAAGACCACGAAAAGTCCTCTCTCATGGCATTGGAGACGATCCTGCCGAATTTTCTCGCGTCACCATAGACTTCCAGTGCGGTTCCAACCGCCTCTGTCAGCGCCTCGGGCGTGTACTCGAAAAAGAGGAAGCCCGTTGCCTTCGACGGCGACCGCGCATAGTCGCGTATCGTATCCGCAAGCCCTCCTGTATGGCGCGCCACCGGGATGGCGCCGTACCTCATGGCGATAAGCTGACCGAGGCCGCAGGGTTCATACCGCGAGGGCATAAGGAGAAAGTCACAACCTGCATAGACGAGATGCGCAAAAGTCTCGTCGAAGCCGGTCCGCAGGAAGACCCGCCCGCAGCTGCGCTCCACGGCCTCCCTCAGCATATCCTGGTAATACTCGTCGCCCTTGCCGAGCACAACGATCCTGATGTCCATCGCGAGAAGACCGTCGAGGGCGGCGGCGAACAGGTCGATGCCCTTCTGACTGGAGAACCTGTTGACCATCCCGAATAGGGGACGGTCCGTTCCGTTCAGGCCGGTCGCCTTCAGCAGGAGTTTCTTGCAGACCGCCTTCCCTTTCCGGTTTTCAGCGCTGTATGCAGCGGGCAGGCTCGTATCGCCGGAAGGGTCCCATACAGTGTAATCGACACCGTTGAGTATGCCGCAGATATCATCCCGCCGCTGCCTCAGCACGCCCTCAAGCCCGAAGCCGTTTTCCTTTTCGAGGATCTCCCGTGCGTAGGTCTCGCTCACCGTGCTGAGCAGGTCGGCATATTCGAGACCAGCCTTCATATAGTTGATCTTCCCGTAGAATTCTACCCCGTCAGGATGAAAGAAATCAGCCCCGATGCCGGTTTGCGCAAGGTCGGACTTAGGGAAAATGCCCTGGTACCCCATGTTATGAATGGTAAAGAGGACGGCCGTTGAACGCAGCAGGGGTGATTTCCGGTAGAACGCCTTAAGGTAAAGCGGCAGGAGCCCTGTCTGCCAGTCATTGCAGTGGATAACGTCGGGAGCAAGGCCCATGGCAATACAGGTCTCGAGGATACCGCGGGCGAAAAAGGCGAACCGCACGGCATTGTCCGGATAATCGCCTGCCGGAGTGCCGTAGAGTTCAGGCCGGTCGAAGAGCCCGTCGCACTCGATGAAGTACGCCTCAGGGCAGGAGGATTCGTCCGAGGTCCGGATGGAGCCGCCGAGCGCCGCGTCCCCCATCGCCAGGGTTATGGTCTTCCCGGCCTCGAAGAGCCTGAAATGCTCCCTGATCTCCCGGTACAAAGGCAGGATGAGAGAGGCCTCGATGCCGCGGCCGCGAAGCTCCCGGAGAAGGGAACCTGCTACGTCCGCCAGACCGCCGGTCTTTACATACGGCGCAGCCTCGGGGGTGGCAATCAGTATTCTCATCGTGACCTTTTCCGGCTGGATAAAGCAGTCCCTATATCTTGGCCTCGCGCATAAACTTGGCCGATTCCTCCGGAGGAGTCGGATTGATGTAAAAACCTGATCCCCATTCAAATCCGGCGATCCGGGTGAGCTTCGGCATGAGTTCTATATGCCAGTGGTAATACTCGTTTGTCTCGTCATAGAAAGGAGACGTGTGGATGACGAAGTTGTAGGGAGGGGTATCGAGAATGCGGTCCATCTGTCGGAGGATGCGCTGCAGGATCTCGGCCAGGTCGCTGAAACTCTTGTCTGACGGGCCGTACATGGACTCGTGCCGCTTCGGGAGTATCCAGGTCTCAAACGGCGCCCTCGGCGCAAAAGGAGACAGCGCGACATACCGCGGATTCTCATAAATAACCCTCTTGCCGTCCTCAAGCTCCTGGTTTATCACGTCACAGAAGATGCATCTTTCCTTGAAGTCAAAATGCCTCCTCGCTGAATCGAGTTCCTCCTTCACTAATTTCGGCACGATGGGGAGGGCTATCAGCTGGGTATGGCTGTGTTCGAGCGAAGCACCGGCCACCTCGCCCTCGTTCTTGAAAATGAGCACATACTTGAACCGCTGGTCCTTTTTCAGGTCAGTCATCCTCATGTGACAGGCCCAGAGCATGTCCTCAACCGCCTTCAGAGACATGGTGGACATGGAGAGGCTGTGATCAGGGCTCTCGACGATGACCTCGTGGGCGCCCACGCCGTTCATCTTGTCGAATATGCCCTCCCCTGTCTTTCCCAGATCGCCGTAGATCTGCAGAGCGGGGAATTTATTGGGCATGACCCGCAGGGTCCAGCCCGGGCTGTTCGGCTGCGAGCCCACCGGCCTGAAGGCCATGATCTCAGGCGGGGTCGTATATTCATTCCCAGGGTCAAAAGGGCAGAAACCGCCTTTTTTCCTTTGGGAAGTCGAAACAAAGTCAGTGGGTCTCTTCCCCCGCTCCACTGATATTATGACCCATCTTCCGACGATGGGGTCCTTCCTCAACTCAGGCATATATCCTCCGTCAGCATAGTGGGAATAGGTACTGAGAACAGGACCAGAAGCTCATGGAAACCGCGCTTTGGAATATTATATCACAATACATTACAATTGCTTATGAAACCCAGCTTTCATCATAAACTGGTGAACAGCCCCCTGGAAGACCCCTGTCTCTTTGTCCGCATCCTGCGGGAAAAACGCGCGATACAGTTCGATCTGGGCGATATCAGCAGGCTTTCAGCCGCTGAGATGAACCGCATCACCGATGTCTTCGTCACCCATGCCCACATCGACCACTTCATAGGCTTCGACCTGCTTCTCCGGGCGCTGCTCAGGAGAGAAACCCCTTTGAACGTCTATGGACCCCCCGGCATAATCGCCTGCGTTGCAGGCAAGCTGAAGGGTTATACCTGGGACCTCATCGCCGGGTATCCCACGGTCATCAACGTATTCGCCTTCAGCGGCAGGAGGGTCTCTCACGCGATCTTCCGTGCAAAAAAACGCTTCCGCAGGGAAGCCGGGGAAACAAGGAAATCAGACGGTCTTTTGTTGAAAGACCCACTTTTTCTGGTGAGGGCGGTACGCCTGGACCACAGCACCGCCTGTCTTGCCTTTTCGATGGAAGAGGAATGTCACATTAACATCCACCGGGACGCGCTCATAAAAAGGGGGCTCCCCATAGGGCCATGGCTTACGCTTTTCAAGAGGTTGCTGCGCGAAGCGCCCGGCGATACATCCAGGGAATTGCTGATCAACGGGAAGCGGTATACCCTTGGACAGCTTGCGGATATCGCGGGCATCACCAGGGGCCAGAAGGTGGTCTATGCGACCGACATAGCCATGACCGCCGGGAATATTTCCGCGCTGACCCGCCTGGCCCGTGGGGCGGACGACTTTTTCTGCGAGGCATATTTTCTTGAGAAAGACAGAGACCGGGCGCTTGAGAGGTTTCACCTGACCGCAAAGGCCTGCGGCTCTATCGCCAGGAACGCCGGGGTAAAGCGGCTGTCCGTTGTCCATATCTCGCCGAAATACAGCGACAGCCCTGAAACGGTTATCAAAGAGGCGATGCGGGAGTTCGGAGGATAACCCGGAGTCAGGCGCCTTTGATGCAGTCCTCCCTCCAGAGGCAATCTTCCTGGGAACAGTGCCCCAACCCGGCGGTGCCGAAACAGTCGAAGTTACCCTCTGTCTTCTGGATGGAACGGATCAGTTCGTCTTTTTTCATCTTCCCGCCGTTGATGCCCTTAGTCTTGGCAATCTCCTTGATCTGCTTCAGATTCATCATAATTTTCCCCCCTGATCTCTTTACCCGGACATAGGCGCGTCCCCATATACATACCGCATTCTGCCGGCAAAATCAAGGGGCTTTTATCGATATCCTCCCGCCCGCGGACCCCGAACAGGCTCTTTTACCCTTTTTTCTTCCCCGTAGTCTTCTTCGCGGCAGCGGGCCGGGTCTTCGCCGAAGCAGCGGCGCCCTTCGGTTTCAGGGACCCGGAGGTCTTCGCCACGGCCGCCTTGGCCGCCTTTTCCGGAGCAGGCTTCTGCTTTGAGTATCGCGCCGTGACGGTCCGCTCAGCCTCTATCCAGTCTTCAACGTGGTATCCCGGTACGCATCCCCTCTTTTCGAACAACTCATAAGCGACCCTCGCTATCTCCTCCTGAAGCTTGTTTTTGTCCATCTCCGACACCTCCTGTTAAAAGCAGCAACTAACGAATCCTATCACGACCCGCCGCCCTGCGCAAGCCTAATCGATAAGACATGCAGGGATGGCGATACTGTCAGTCCGCCGCAAATCGCTCCCATTTTCCCCTCGGAGACGCGGTGTGGGAAAGGGCGTCTCTGATGATCCTGAGAAAATCCGGCCGGGGGATTTCATGCGCCCCCATGCGCATCAGATGAGTTGAGGACACCTGGCAGTCGATGATGCTGAAGTTCCACAGTACAAGCCGGCGCACAAGGCATGCAAGAGCGACCTTGGAGGCGTCCGTCACTCGGCTGAACATGGACTCCCCGAAAAAAACCCCTCCAAGTGCAACCCCGTAAAGGCCTCCGGCCAACCGCCCCTCATGCCAGCTTTCGACGGAATGGGCATGGCCGGCCTCATGGAGCTGACAGTATGCGCTTATCATGTCTTTGGTGATCCAGGTCCCCCGGCCGTCCTGTCTTGGAATGCCGGCGCAGGCGGTGATCACCTCCCTGAACGCCTTGTCAAAGGTGACGGCGAAGACGTTTTTTTTAAGGGTCTGCCGAAGACTCCTTGAGACCTTCAGCTCCTCAGGCAGCAGGACGAGCCTCGGGTCAGGAGACCACCACAGGATCGGCGTATCATCAGAAAACCAGGGGAAGATGCCCATCGAATAGGCAAGGATGAGGCGTTCGACGCTGAGGTCGCCGCCGACGGCGAGCAGGCCGTCCTCCTCAGCCATGGAAGGGTCAGGAAATCTGAGTTGCCGAGTGAGCTGAAAGACAGGCATCTATACAGCGGGAAAAATCACTTCCCGCCGGACGCCTTGCCGGGAGCAGCAGACTGATAGGTGAAGCGCAGGGCGTCGTCCTTCAGGTCGATGAAGACCTGTCCGCCGTTCTTCAGCCTGCCGAAGAGCACCTCCTCGGAAAGAACATCCTTGATCTCCGTCTGGACGAGACGCCCGAGGGGCCGGGCTCCATACAGACTGTCGTATCCCTTTGCCGCAAGCCAGGCGACTGCGTCTTCGCCAAGGATTATCCTGACGCGCTTTTTCCCGATCTGCGCCTGAAGCTCGGATATAAACTTTCCTACGACCTTCTTCATGATCTCCGGTGTCAGCGCGGAGAAGGTTATGATGCCGTCAAGCCGGTTTCTGAATTCAGGGTTGAAAAGCCGGTTGACCGCCTCCTTCCCGCGGCTGCCCGCATCCTTGTCCCGGTCGCCAAATCCGACAACGCTCCGGGCCATGTCACGGGCGCCGGCGTTTGAGGTCATGATCAGGATCACGTTGCGAAAATCCGCCTTCTTCCCGT
>JAKAGF010000018.1 GCA_021825805.1 Nitrospirota bacterium | reverse complement strand
CGTCTCTCCCTTTTCTGCCGACTGCGTATGGACGATGGCCCGCTGTATCACCTTCTGGAAGCCGACGGTGGGCCGGGGATAAAGATCATCGCCTCCCCTGATTTTCGGCACATCTTTTTCAAAAAAGCTCATAAGAGCTGCCTTCAGCAAAGAGACATCGCCTCCGCAGGCCCGAATTATCTCTATCCCTCTTTCGTCGTGCAGCACGGCGAAGAGAATATGCTCGATGGTCAGATATTCGTGGTTGCGCGCCCTGGCGTCCCGTATCGTCGCTTCGATCGTAAGTTCCAGTTCCTTGTTTATCATTCCTTCTCCATGACACATCTGAGGGGAAACTGCCGCTCCCGGGCCAGGCTGCGCACCGCTTCAGCCTTGGTCTCGGCGATATCCCTCGTGTAAACCCCTGCCAGCCCGACGCCTTTCTTATGCACGTGGAGCATGATCTGCGTGGCCTCTACCGGGGATTTATGGAAGACGCTCTCCAGGACGTGGACAACAAAGTCCATGGTCGTGTAATCATCGTTCAGGAGGAAGACCCGGTACATCGGCGGCCGCGCGGTCTTCCGCCTTTCAAGCACCGCTGTCTTTTCTTCTCCCTCTGCCCCCGTCCTTGCCATGACTACCGCCCTTCTTTTGCCGTGATCTATTTTACCACAGAGGCCGACCGGGTCGCCTCGGCACAGCCGCTCACTTCACTGTTGACATGGGGTAAGCACTCTATATATTATTGAACACTTACAGAACCGGAGGAAAATATGACTTCTTCGAGAAGCGTCCTCTTTATTGCAATCACTCTGACCCTTGCCGCAGCGGTTTCATTGTCTCTCGCCGGATGCGAGACACTCAAGACATCGAAGCCGATCATCCCGCTGAAGGATTATGAGCGGCTGATCGCCGGCCGTCTTGACGCCAATTACGTGGGTACGGCGACCTGTCTGTCGGCCTGCCATTATCATGACAAGATCAAAAAGGACTTTGATGCCAGCACCATGGGCGCCCAGCTCTCGAAGAAGTCCGGACTTCCCACTGTTGACTGCGAGTCGTGCCACGGACCGGGCAGCCTCGCCGTCGAGGGCCTCACTCCGGAGAAGGTCAAAGAGGACGCCCTGGCGGGAAAACTGACTGCATGCGACTATAAGACCCTCATCGATATCAGGAACCTCCCTGCGCAGGCTCAGTCTCTCATCTGTCTGAAGTGCCACACCGGTAACGCCACGTTCAATCTCCACAACTGGAACGCCGGTTCCCACGCGGTCAATGATGTGTCGTGCTCTGACTGCCATAAGGTGCATGTCGGGCCTGACCTTAAGATCAACCCCCGCGAGATCGGCCGTATGTGCGAGAAGTGCCACCAGGACATCCAGGCGTTATTCGCCCTGCCGAGCCACCATCCGCTGCCGGAAAACAGGGTCTTCTGCAACGACTGCCACGATCCCCACGGGGCCTTAGGCAACCACTTGCTCAAGAGGGGGACCGTAAAAGATACCTGCATCCTTTGTCATGCGGAAAAGTCCGGACCCTTTGTCTTCGAACACGCGGAGACGATGGAAGACTGCAGCACCTGCCATTCGCCCCACGGATCGGTGAATACCCGGCTCCTGAATGTCCAGGTCCCCTTCCTCTGCCTCCAGTGTCATGCCGGTCACCGCACCTCGGCAAAGGCTTCGGCTGAGGCAAAGGGCGCCTTTTATACGCGATGCACCGACTGTCATTCTCAGATACACGGGTCAGACCTTCCTTCTGCCGCCGGCAGAAGAAGGTTCACCCAGTAGGGGAGGACGGACCGATGAAAAAACTGATTATGCAGTCACTCCTGGCGGCGATGATCCTTGCTCCTTCCGCCTTTGGGCAGGAGAAGCCGGGGCAACCTGACGCGCCGCCGGCCGAGGAAATCACCCAGGAAGAGCACTATGCCTTTCCGACCATGGCGCCGGAGGTCCGGCTCTTCGGGGGCTACCGGATCGTCGGATCGAGCGGGTCCGGCAGGGCGGATCAGTATGAGTACCTCCACAGCTCGCCGGTATTCGGCGGCGAGGCGCGCATCTTCTCCTTTCCCCACCGGTTCCATCTGGACCTGGACTTCAAGGACAAGAAGGATTATTTCGGCGACATAAGCTACGCCTATGAAGACATGGTGCTTTTCAGGGGCGTCAACAGAACGCTCTTCCACAATCTGGACGCGGTAAAACTTATTGATCTCAATACCGCCACATCCTCGCCCGGCGTTTCCGTGCGCGATGCTGACACGCGGTACGGGGTCAGGTTCGGCATGAGCAACGTCTTCCTGCGGTTCAAGACCCACGACTTCCCGTTCCATGTCTACGTGGACGGCACGCTCATCGACCGCAGCGGCACGCAGCAGCAGCGGAGTCTTCTCGGCTCGGGCTACTACAATAATATCGTCCGGGACTCTCAATCGAGGAATATCGACATGCAGACGAAGAATGTCGTCGTCGGCATGAACAGCCACCTCGGCCCGGTCGAGGTGGATATCTCACACGGCGAGGCCCGGCTCGAGGTCAACGGAGACAAGGTCCTCTTCGACTCCTACGCAGCTTCGGGCGGGCTTGCGCCGCGGGCTGCCGGAGAATATCCCCACAATCTTCTCCCGGAGTTCAAGGGGTCTTCCAATACCCTCAAACTCCATACCTCGTATACAGGCGGTATCGTCGCATCCGCGACGTTCTCGAAGATAGAGCGGGACAACCGTGACAGCGGCGTACAGGCAGACTACTTCATCGGCGCCGGAGAGGTCTCCTGGACAGCATCAAACCAGATCGCGTTTTTCCTCAAATACCGCCACAAGGAGATCGACCTCGACGCGCCGCGGCAGGTGACGATCACCGACAGGACCAACCCGGCCAATTCATACGCGTACCCGGTGGAAAGTCCGATTGCGTCCATGACGGACACCCTCTCGGCGGTCGCCCGGCTCCGGCCTCTCTCCGGTGTTACGCTTCTGGCGGAATATGCATATGAGAACGTCCGCAGGTCCGTCTCCTTCGAGTGGAGCGTGCCGCCCTCGACTCAGAAGAACTCCGCTTCCGTCTCGGCTAACCTCAGGATCATCAAGGGCCTGAACCTCAAGACATCCTACACCCACAAGACAATCGAAGACCCGGCATACAACACTGACCCGAACCGCTCCGATGAGGCGAGGGTCGCCCTCACCTGGACGCCGAGGCCGCAGATCACGACGCTTCTCAGCTATACGGTCCTCAGCGAGAAGCGCACTGACATGCATTTTGTGGACGCGCCCGATGCGCGCAGGCGCGACGTCAACCGGAACGGCCTGCTCGGGAGCATCACCTTTCTGCCGCTGAAGGACCTGTCTGTCACGGCGAGTTATTCCTATTTCGACAACAAGGCGCGGCAGGACATCGTATATCATGACGAAAACGGAGCCGCGCGGGTGGACCCGTTCGTCCCGTTCAAGGACATGGCCCACGCGTACGGCCTGAACGTTGCCTATCTGCCGTGCAAGGCTGTAAGTTTGAGCGCCTCGGCGAGCCATACGATCGGCAGCGGGACCTTTTATCCCGCTGACCCGAACCTTACCAGTCCGGTCTCCGTGGCGCTGTTTTCCGAGACCAAGACCAGGGAGACTATCTACTCGGCGTCCGGCGAGTATCGTTTCAGGAACGGGTACGCGGTCGGAATGGAGTACCGGTACAGCGACTTCAGGGATGTCCTCGACAACCCCTACAACGATCTGAGCAACGGCAGGGCACATGTCGTGTTGCTGACCTTCTCAAAAAAATGGTAAAGGGAAAATGGCTATGAAAAGGCGCAACCTCACGCTGATACTGCTGCTGAACCTTGTCGTCCTTGCGCCGGTGGCCTCGGTGACGGCATCTGCCGCGGAGAAGACGGTCGGTGTTATCATGACCGGCAACATCCCCTATTACAGAGATGTCCACAAGGCCTTCACCGAGGGACTCGCTGCCGAAGGGCTCGGTCCGGGAGCGGTAACAGTGGTGGTCCAGACGCCTGCTCCGGAAAGCATGGCCTGGACGAATGCGGCCCGGAAACTCGTCGCCGTCGGAGCTGACATCATCATCTCGTACGGCGCTCCGGCGACTATTGCCGTGATCAGCGAAACCTCCGACATCCCGGTCGTTTTTGCGGGCGTTTTCGACCCCCAGGCGGTGGGAGTGATGAAGGCGAATTCGACCGGCATCAGCTCGAAAGTGCCGGTGGCGAGCCTTCTGAAGAGCCTTAAGAGCATCGCGAACTTTTCGAACCTCGGGATAGTCTTCAGCGATTCGGAAAAAGATACGGTAGCACAGGCGAACGAGGTGAAACAGCTTGAGGGCAGTTTCAACTTCCGGTCGGTCAGATTCAACATAAAGAAGGCTACGGATACGCCGAAGATCGCCAACGTAGACGCTCTCTTCCTGACCACGGGATGCTCGGCCATGCAGTGCGTGAGCAATATCCTCGGGGTCGCCCGGAAGTCCAAGATCCCCACGGCCACGACCATCGGCGGCGGCGAGGCATCCGGCGTCCTTCTCACCATTTCGGCGAACCCGGCGGAACAGGGCAGAGAGGCGGCGAAGATGGCGGCCAGGGTGATCAGGGGGGCGAAACCCTCTGCCCTGCCGTTGGAACATCCCAGGAAAATCGATCTGACAATCAATCTCAAGGAGGCCAATGAGATGGGATTTAAAGTCCCCTTTGATCTGCTGACTGCCGCCACGAGGGTCATAAAATGAAACATGCCCTGAACCTCCAGAAAAAGGCGGTCTACAGCGTAGCCGGGATACTCTTTTTCATCCTCAGCATCAATACAGCCGTCCTCACCTATGTAGCATCCAGCAAGTTCAAGAGTGCGATCCTTGCCAAGACGTCTGCCGTGGGCTCCGGCCTGCAGCTGGAACTGGGCAAGGTATTGAACCTCGGCGTTCCCATTGAGTCCCTCGAAGGGGTGAACGAGAAGCTGAAGGGCCTTATCTCCAATGATGCGGCGATAGGCTATGCCATGATCACGGACAGCAGGGCCAGGGTCCTTTTTCACAGCGACCCGAACTTTGTCGGCAAGGAGCTGGGCGACAAGCCCTCGCTCACCGCAGCCGCTTCCAACAAGACGCTGATACAGACCACGGGCGCCTTCTATGACATCTCTTTCCCCCTGCTCACTGCTGAGGGGAAGATCGCGGGCGCCCTCCGCACCGGGGTTCACAAGAGCGCCATCAACTCCCAGCTTTACACTCTCCTTCTCTCGGCATTCGTTATATCGGTCTTCTGTTTTATCCTATCGCTGTTTCTCGTCTCCTCATTCATCTCGCGGTTCATAACCCGGCCGATCACGGCCATGGAGAAGGCGGCGGACAGGATCGCCTCGGGAGACCTCACTTCCGCCATAGATGTCCGCGGAGACGACGAGATCGCCTCTCTCGGCAAGGCTATCAACCGCATGGCTTTCAACCTCAAGGACATGCTCTCAAAGATCGGCAGTATCACCAACAGTGTCTCTTCGGTGACGGCGAATATCGCAGTCGCCTCGCAGGGGGTCCTGTCGGCAGCCGAGATCCAGAAAAAGGCGGTGGAAGAGACCGCATCAGCCATCGAGGAGATGGACGAATCAGTCGCAAAAGTCGCCACCAGCTCCAACAGCCTTTCGGAATCAGCCTCCGACACCTCATCATCCATCCTGCAGCTCTCCGCCTCGATCGAAAGGATCGCCGAGAATACGAACGTCTTCAGCGAGACGGCGCATGAAACCGCCTCGTCGATCGAGGAGATGATCTCCTCCATCAAGAACATCGCCGAGAGTATCGGAAACCTCTCGACGTCTTCAGAGGCCATCGCCTCCTCCGTTGACGAGGTGAATGCAGCCACCAAGGACATCGAGAACCGCGCCAAGGAATCGGTGCGGCTGGCCGAGACAGTCATGGAGAACGCCTCGGACAAAGGCGTCGGCGCCGCCGCCGCCGCCGCCGAGGGGATGGAAAACATCAAGACAAGCGTCGCTGCCCTCTCGGATGTCATCAACATGCTCGGCAAGCGGACTGACGATATCGGCAAGATACTCACTGTTATCGACGACGTTGCCGATCAGACCAACCTCCTCGCCCTCAATGCGGCGATACTGGCGTCGAAGGCCGGGGAGCACGGCAAGGGCTTCTCCATTGTCGCCGATGAGATCAAGAGCCTTGCCGAACGCGCATCGGTCTCGACCAGCGAGATAGCCTCTCTGATCAGGTCGGTCCAGGAGGTGACGAAGTCCAGTATCAAGATGGCCTTTGACGGCATTCAGACGGTAGAGAAGGGGATAACCCTCGTTGCCGGGGTCCACGGCGCCCTCGGCGATATCTTCGAGAGTTCCAAGGCCTCGACGGAGATGGCAAAGGCGATTCAGCGGGCTACGGCGGAAGAGGCCGTTGTCATCAAGCAGATAACGAATTCCATCGAGGGGATGTCCGAACAGACCGAGAACATCTCCCGGGCTATCCAGGAACAGAGCAAGGGAAGCAAATTCATCATAGAAGCCACAGAGAGGGTAAAGGACCTCTCTCGACAGGTAAAAACAGCCACAGGGGAACAGAAGGACGGCAGCAGGCAGATCGCCGGAGTCATCGAGAACGTTACCCTTCAGACCTCGCAGATCGCCGGCGCCATCAGCAAACAGAAGGAAAAATCCGCCCTCATCGTCCGGTCCATGGAGAAGATCCACGACGCGACGGGGAACCTGAGCGAATCCGCCCACGACATGAACAAGGTGATCACGGCCCTGCAGGACGAGGCCATGAACCTGCTCAAGGAGATCCAGAAATTCAGGGTGTAGGCCTGCGGCTCCCGGCTGCGGTCACTTCGGTTTTCTTGCTTGCAGGAGTTTCTTCGACGCGCTTCGCACGGCCTCCGCAAGGTTCTTGTTCCGTTCGAGGATGACAAGGTCCTTTGTCTTGAGGTCGCTCACGTGGGTGATGCTGATGCCGGGCGGGGTCTTGGGGTTCGTGACGAGGGCCTGCACGACGGAGTAGTTCTTCATCCACTCCCGGTTTTTCGAGATCCTCCTGAGCGCCTCTTCGAGGGACTGCCGCGACTTGGCGATCATCTCGATCTCCGTCACCGTGACCTTGCCGTTTTCGAGGACGCTCAGCATCACCTCCTTGTTCGAATCCCGGGCGAGGACGCCGCGTATCTCGCGGCCGCCCTTCAGGGCCAGTTGGATTCTCGCGGAGACATTCAGCCTCTGTATCCTCTGGATCAGGCTCTCCGCCCGCTGTTCCTGCGTCCTCCCAGCCCTCGGCGTCTTCGGAGGGAGGACCGGCAACTGCATGAGGCTGTTGATATACTGCCTGACGGCCTCCGGAGTTTCAGGATGGTCAAGGAGGAGCCTGAGGATTTCGGGTCGCCCCGCATTCGCACGGGCGATCTCGTCGAAAAGCTCCGGCTCCGAGCTGTCTTCCAGAAAGACCTCGATCACCTCCCTGGCTGTGGAGGCAAGGTCCAGTTCAAGCAGTAACCTTTCTTCTTCCATTTATCTTCTCCCCATTACGATGAAATACTCAATATTGCCCTTCTGCCCGCGCACCGGCGACTCAAACACGCCCTGCGTTGCAAATCCCATTTCAGCGACCCCCTCTTTCACCCGTTCCACGGAGTCCAGCCTCGCGGACTCATCACGTACGATCCCGCCCTTCCCCACAAGCCCCCTGCCCACCTCAAACTGGGGCTTCACGAGGGCGAGCGCCTTCCCCTCCTGAGAGAGAAAAGCAAAGACCCTCGGAAGGACCTTCACCAGAGAGATGAACGAGACGTCGATTACCGCAAGGTCGATCCTGTCCGGCACAGACTCCTGTTCAAGATACCGGATATTGGTCTTCTCAAGCAGAACGACCCTCGGATCACCCCTGAGAGACCAGTCGAACTGGCCGTATCCAACGTCTATAGCATACACTTTCCGCGCGCCTTTTTTAAGCACGCAGTCGGTGAACCCGCCGGTCGAACAGCCGACATCCATCACCACCAAGCCTGCCGGATCAATGCCGAAAAAGGATAGGGCAGCCTCGAGCTTCAGCCCACCCCGGCTGACAAAGGGGATGTCTTCATCCAGCAGCCTGATATCAGCGTCAGCGGGTACCATGGTGCCAGCCTTGGAGACCTTGCCGTCGGCCACAAGGACCTTGCCCTCCATGATGAGCGCACGGGCCCGCTCCCTGGATTTAACGAGCCCCCGATCAACCAGAATCTTATCCAACCGGTCCTTGTTTTTCACGGAAGATCAGGAACTGAAGGTCTGCTCTTTCACGAACGCCCGGACAGAGGCGGCGATGCCGTCCTCGTCGATCCCGTATCTCCCCCGGAGCCTGTCCTGGCCGCCCTGCTCAATGAACCGGTCGGGTATCGCCAGACGCCGGACAGGCACAAGGGATTCGGCATCGGAGAGGCACTCAAGCACCGCGCCGCCGAACCCTCCCTGGCCGGCGTTCTCCTCGATCGTGACGACCTTCGGCACACGGGAGGCGACGGAGAGGATGAGCCCGCTGTCAAGGGGCTTTACAAACCGCGCGTTCACGACTATGGAACTGATGCCTTCCGCGGCCATCCGCTCCGCGGCGCGCACCGCTGGAATAACGCAACTGCCGACGGCCAGCAGAGCCACGTCCGTGCCTTCCCTCACTATTTCTCCGTGCCCGTGTGACAGGAGGGAATGGGGCAGAGGGCTTTCCGGAAGCCGTCCGCGCGGATACCGTATCGCCGCGGGCCCCGGATATGCAACAGCGAACCTGAGCATCAGCTCCAGTTCCGCGCCGTCGGCAGGGGCCATGACAGTGAGATTCGGAATGTGTCTCAGAAACGATATATCGAAGAGACCGTTGTGGGTAGGACCGTCCTCGCCAACAATGCCCGCCCTGTCTATGGCGAAGACCACTGGCAATTCCTGGAGGCATACGTCATGGATGAGCTGGTCATAGGCGCGCTGGAGAAAGGTGGAATAGATGGCGACCACCGGCCGCACCCCCTGGGTCGCCAGCCCGGCTGCAAAGGTGACTGCATGGGGTTCGGCGATGCCCACATCGTAGAATCTGTCAGGAAACCGCTGTGCAAAACAATCGAGACCGGTCCCTTCCGTCATGGCTGCCGTTATGGCGACGATCCGGCCGTCCGAGGCAGCAAGATCGGAAAGTACGTTCCCGAAGGTCTCGCTGTACGTCAGGACCCCGGATGAGCGCAGAGGGGATCCGGTCTCCGGTTCGAACGGTCCGACGCCGTGGAAAACGCACGGGTCTTTTTCGGAAAATTCATAGCCCTTGCCTTTTTTCGTGATAACGTGGATCAGGGTGGGAGCTGTCGCCGTCTTTATCCGGGAAAGCGTATCGATCAGAAGTTCGATATTGTGGCCGTCGATGGGACCGATATAGTCAAAGCCCATCTCCTCAAAGAGGATGCCCGGCAGCAGCAGGCCCTTGATCAGCTCCTCCGCCTTCTGCGCCATCTTCGCAACCGGCAGTCCGAGCCGCGGGATGCCCTCGAGGAAGGCCTTTGTCTGTTTCTTGAACCTCCGGTAGAATTCTCCGGTGAGTATCCGGTTCATGTATTCGGAAAGGGCGCCCACATTCGGGGATATCGACATCTCGTTATCATTGAGAATGACGACGAGGTCCTTCTTCAGATGACCGGCGTTGTTGAGTCCCTCGAAGGCCAGCCCGCCCGACAGGGCGCCGTCACCGGTCACCGCGATCACCTTGAAGTCGCCGCCAGACCGCGCCCTGCCCTCAAGAATGCCGAGGGCCGCTGAGATGGATGTGGAACTGTGGCCCGTGCCGAATGCGTCGTACTCGCTCTCTCCCCGCTTCGGAAATCCCGAGATGCCGTTTTCCTTCCTGATCGTGTGGAAACGGTCCCTCCGGCCGGTGAGGAGCTTGTGGGGGTAAGACTGATGCCCCACGTCCCATATGATCTTGTCCGCAGGAGTGTTGAAGGCATAATGGAGGGCGATCGTCAGCTCCACGGCGCCGAGGTTCGACGCCAGATGGCCGCCGTTGACAGCTACCGTCCTGATGATGACTTCTCTCAGTTCAGCCGCGAGTTCACTCAGTTCCCCCATGCTCAGCTTCCTGAGGTCAGCGGGCCCCTGTATCCTGTCGAGGATCATCAGTGTCTCCGGCCGAGAAGGTGAAAGGCAAGCTCCCTCAGAGGGTCAACGGCAAGGGGGACCGCATCCAGGGCTGCAACGGCATCAGCCACAAACGCGCGGGCCATATCCCGCGAGCGGTCAAGTCCATACATTCTGGGATACGTCATCTTCTTTTTCTTCTCATCCGAGCCGGCCGGCTTTCCGATCACCTCGGTGTCGCCCTCTACATCCAGTATGTCATCAACCACCTGGAATGCAAGCCCCAGGTTCTGCCCGTAGCGGTCCATGGCGTCGATAACCCCGGGCGCGCCCCCGTACAGAAGGGCCCCGGCCGTCACGGATGCCCTCAGGAGCGCGGCGGTCTTGTGCCGGTGGATAAACCGCAGTGTCTCTTCATCCGGCTCGGAGTTCTCGGAGAGCATGTCCTGCGCCTGGCCGGCCACCATGCCCCTGCAGCCGGAGGCCCTGGCGATCTCCCCTGCGGCCCGAAGAAGGTTATCAGGCCGGACCGCTGGTCCCAGCAGCGGATCCGTGAGCATGACAAACGCCTCGGTCAGGAGGGCGTCCCCTGCCAAAATCGCCATCGCCTCGCCGTATACCTTATGGCTGGTCGGCTTTCCGCGTCTCAGGTCGTCATCATCCATGGCAGGAAGGTCATCATGTATCAGGGAGTAGGTGTGGATAAATTCGAGGGCAGCCGCATAGGGGACAATCTCGTCACTGTTTCCGCCGCACGCCTCGTATGAGGCGAGGCAAAGGACAGGCCGTATCCTCTTGCCGCCGGCATTCAGGGAGTAGAGCATCGCCTCCCTCAGGACCACAGGACGCCCGACCTTCCTGAAATACTGTTCGAAAAAGGCCTCAACAGCATTCTTCCTGTCTGCAAGATAGCGATTGATATCCATCGTGAAGCCTGCCCGGTCCGGCCCTGCGATCAGGCCATCAGGCGGGACCGGCCCTCAGCCCGACTATTCCCACTCAATGGTGCCGGGCGGCTTGGAGGTGATATCGTAGACGACCCGGTTGACGCCCTTCACCTCGTTGATGATCCGGCTCGAAATCCGGCCCAGCACCTCATAGGGTATGGCCGCCCAGTCAGCGGTCATCCCGTCAAGGCTGGTGACCGCGCGAACAGCCACGACGCTCTCGTAGGTGCGCTCATCACCCATCACCCCGACGCTCCGAATAGGCAGGATAACCGCAAAAGCCTGCCAGGTGGACCGGTACAGCCCCGCTGCCTTGATCTCATCAAGCACGATAGCGTCGGACTCCCGCAGGATATGCAGCCGCTCTTCCGTTATCTCGCCGAGGCACCGGATCGCCAGGCCCGGCCCTGGAAAGGGGTGTCGCCAGCATATCTCCTCAGGCAGCCCCAGCTCCTCGCCCAGCACCCGGACCTCGTCCTTGAAGAGTTCCCGGAGGGGTTCGATGAGCTTGAGCTTCATCACCTCGGGAAGACCGCCCACATTATGGTGGCTCTTGATCACCGCAGAGGGGCCCTTGAAAGAGACGCTTTCGATCACATCAGGATAGAGCGTGCCCTGCGCGAGGAACTCCGCATCCTTTATCTTCCGCGCCTCCTCCTCAAAGACGGCGATGAACTCGTTGCCGATGATCTTGCGCTTTCTCTCCGGGTCGGTGACGCCGCTGAGTTTATCGAGAAAACGCTTCCGGCTGTCCACCTGGATCAGCCGGATATGGAAATGACCCTCAAAGGTCCTGCGCACCTTCTCTGCCTCCGCCTTGCGCAGAAGACCGTTATCCACAAAGATGCAGATGAGCCCGTCGCCTATCGCCCGGTGAAGGAGGAGTGCGACGACGGAAGAATCCACGCCTCCGCTCAGGGCGCAGATCACCTTCTTGCCGTTGACGCGGGAGCGGATGTCCGATACCGACCATTCGATAAACGATGCCATCTCCCAGGTAGGCTTGCAGCCGCAGATCGTGTAGACGAAGTTATGGAGTATCCTGAGGCCCTCTTCGGTATGCGCTACCTCGGGATGGAACTGCAGCGCATAGTACCGTCTCCTCCTGTCAGCCATGGAGGCTATGGGAGAGTTAGCGGTATGGCCGATGGATACAAAACCCTCGGGCATCGCCTCGATGCGGTCGCCATGGCTCATCCAGACCTTCGTCTGCGGGGACAGGCCCCAGAGGAGGTCTGCGTCGCTGTCAACCGAAAGCTCCGCCCTTCCATATTCCCGCTTGGCCGCTTTTGCGACGCGCCCTCCCAGATAGTGCGCCATGAGCTGCATGCCGTAGCAGATGCCGAGCACCGGAACGCCGAGCTTGAAGATCTCGAGGTCAGGCGCCGGAGCGCCGCTGTCATATACGCTGGACGGCCCCCCGGAAAGTATGATCCCCCTGGGTTTGAAGGCGCGGATCCTGTCGATCGAGGCATTAAAGGGAAATATCTCGGAATATACCTTGCTCTCTCTCACCCTGCGCGCGATGAGCTGCGTGTACTGCGAGCCGAAGTCGAGAACTACTATCCTGTCTTCATGCATGTCGGGACACGATCTCCTGGCGGTTCAGCGCGTAAAAAACGGCAATCCCGGAATTTACCATTCCGGCCGGTAATTGGGGGCTTCTCTCGTTATGATAACGTCGTGGACATGGCTTTCCCGCAGGCCTGCATTCGTAATGCGGATGAAGCGCGCCTTTTTCCTCAGTTCAGCGAGGTCCTTTGCGCCGCAGTATCCCATGCCGGAACGAAGACCTCCGAGGAGCTGGTGTACGCTCTGGGACAGAGGGCCCTTGTGCGGCACCCTTCCCTCAACCCCCTCAGGAACAAGCTTCTTCGTCTCGACGCCCTCCTGCTGGTACCGGTCTTTTGCTCCCACCTCCATCGCGCCGATCGAACCCATGCCCCGGTAGACCTTGTAACTGCGGCCCTGGAACAGGACGATCTCGCCCGGCGACTCGTCAGTGCCCGCGAAAAGACTCCCGATCATCACCGAATTCGCACCAGCCGCAAGGGCCTTGGTTATGTCCCCGGAATACTTGATGCCGCCGTCCGCGATGAGCGGGACCTTGAATCTCTTCGCAACGGCAAAACAGGTTTTGATCGCGGTAAGCTGGGGCACGCCGGCCCCGGCAACGATCCTCGTCGTGCAGATGGAGCCCGGCCCGATGCCGATCTTGACAGCATCCGCGCCCGCTCTGATCAGATCAAGAGTGCCCTCGGCGGTCGCCACATTGCCGGCGATCACCTCTACATCGTATTTCTTCTTGATCGCCCGGAGCGTCCTGATGACCGACTCCGAATGTCCATGGGCAGTGTCGATGACAATGACGTCCACCCCGGCATTGATGAGCAGTTCCGCCCGGTCCATGGTATCGCCGCCCGTGCCCACCGCAGCGCCCACCATAAGCCTGCCGAGTTTGTCCTTGCATGAGTTGGGATACTTCTTCCGCTTCTCGATGTCTTTTATGGTGATCAGCCCCTTCAGCCTGTAGTCCTTGTCGACTATCGGGAGTTTCTCGATCTTGTAAGTGTTGAGAAGGCCCTTCGCCTCCTCCAGGGTCGTTCCAACGCCTGCTGTGATCAGCTTCTTCTTAGTCATCACCTCGGAGACCTTCCTGTTCACCTTCGTCTCGAACCTCAGGTCCCTGTTAGTGAGGATGCCCACCAGCCTGCCGTTCACCGTAACCGGGACACCCGATATCTTGTAGCGCTCCATGAGGGCCATCGCTTCGGCGATGCGCGCGTCAGGCGAGACGGTGATCGGATCTATGATCATGCCGCTTTCCGATTTCTTCACCTTGTCGATCTCGAAGGCCTGCCTGTCCGGTGACATGGCGCGATGGACGATGCCAACGCCTCCCTCGCGGGCGACGGCGATCGCCATGGCCGCCTCGGTGACCGTGTCCATGGCTGAACTCAGCACAGGGATATTTATGCGAACCTTCTTGGTAAGCTGCGTCTCGATATCCACTTCATTGGGGAGCACCTCCGACCGCGCGGGCAACAGCAGAACATCATCGAATGTCAAACCAACCTTGATATCTTCGGGCATGCGGTTCTCCTGATTTTCTTGTAATTTTAACATGTTGCCTTTCGAGAAAGCAACGCGGCCTTGCGGCCTAAAGGCAGGTTGCCGCGGATTGCGGTTGACTTGGACGCCGGTCGTGATACAGTTAATAAAATGACTGTCGTAGCGAACATCTCAACGCTCTTCCTTGACATCGGCGGGGTCCTCCTTACCAACGGCTGGGACCGAACGTCGCGGCGACAGGCCGCAGAGGCCTTTGGTATCGACTTCGCGGACATGGACGAGCGGCATCATCTCACCTTTGACACCTATGAGAGGGGAAAGATCACGCTCGATGAGTACCTCAACCGCGTCATCTTCAACCGCGAAAGAGGATTCTCCAGGGCTGACTTCAGGCGGTTCATGTTCGCCCAGTCCAAACCCCTGGGCGAGACCCTGGGGTTCATCCGCGCGATCAGGGACCGCTACCGGCTCAGGACCGTTGTGGTAAACAACGAAGGCAGGGAACTGAGCGATTACCGCATACGACAGTTCGGTCTCGCCTCGGTGATCGACTTCTTCGTGTCATCATGCTACGTGGGAATCCGGAAGCCGGATGAGGCGATCTACCGGCTCGCGCTGGATATCGCCCATGTCGTGCCCGCCGAGGTGCTCTATGTTGACGACCGCGAGCTTTTTGTCGAGGTCGCGCACAGCCTCGGCATCAACACCGTCCTGCACCGCGACTTATCCTCAACAAGGGAGGCATTTGCCTCGCACGGGCTTTCGCTGCCTTAGAAAGCAATCCGGTCCGCTGTTTTCTATTGCATTGAAGTTGCGGAAATCTCGCAACAAAGTCCCGGACAGGTCATATAGTGAAACCACAACCTGTCCGCCACAAGCGCTGCCATCACTGCCAGGGCATAAAGATTGACGCCCCTGAACGCGGCGGCATACATCCGCCGGTCCCTGCGGACAAGGAGCAGCGCGCCTCCGACCACAACAACCACGGAGACAAACGCGATGATCTCATACACAATCGTGTGCCGGACAACACCGCGGCCGGCAAGGAGCAGACTGCTCGCCGCGGCAGCGCTCACCCAACTGAAGATGATCCGACCGAGTTGCCGTCCGCTGAACTTCCGGGTCAGGGAAGGAAGTCCCGCTGCCGAGTATTCTTCTGCAAATCTCAGATTAAATATCCAGAAATGAGGCACCTGCCACATGAAAAAGAAAAAGCAGAGAGCAGAGAGGCGCGAGTCTCCAAGCGGCCCTCCGGCAGCAGCCCAGCCGATGGCAGGAGGCGCAGCCCCTGCCAGGGCGCCCGGCACGACCGCAAAGGCTGAATATCTTTTCAGGCGCGTGTAGAGGCCGTTATACCAGCAGACGGCGAACAGCCCCAGCAGGGGAGCGCCGGCAGGACCTGTAAGCAGAAGCGTCACAAGGCCAAAGAGGATCAGGCAGCCGGAAAAAAGCAAAGCCTCAGCAGGCCTCAGCCTGCCGGAAGGAAGGGGCCTCTTCATTGTCCGCGGCATGAGTCTATCCGTCTCCAGCTCCTGATACTGGTTCAGGCTTCGGGCCCCGCAGGCGAGGGCAAAAACCCCGATAACGAGCGCCGTCGCCCTGGCATCGGGCCGTCCTGCCGAGAGTATAAACCCCGTAAGGGCGGCCAAAGAGGCAAACAGGCTGATCTTCAGGCCGCAGAGATCCAGATACGCCCTCACCGCAGATGCTCCAGGTAATCTTCTATCGCATCCAGTTCTTCCGGCGTGACCGGTATCTTCGGCATGACCGGCGGAAAGCCCTTCACAATATCCGCTCCGGGATCGAGGACGGATCTCTTCAGATAATCTCCGTCAACGGTGATCGTCCGCTCCTTGCCGGAGGTGACAACCGTTACCGTCCGGCCGTATATCCCTTTGAACGTCGGACCGACCTTCAGCGTCCCGTCAGTCGTGTGACATCCCAGACACCCCTTTTCCAGCAGCAGCTGCAGTCCCCTGTTCCCCTTTGCCCCGGCGCCGGCGTACCATTCGTCGAATTCCTTTTCCGGCATCACCACCACCTTGGCGAGCATGCCTGAATGCCCCAGGCCGCAGTATTCCGTGCAGAAGATATCAAAAGAGCCCTGCTGCTGCGGGGTGAACCAGAGATAGGTCTCCATGCCCGGCACGCAGTCCTCTTTTATCCTGAAGGCCGGGACATAGAAACTGTGCAGCACATCGCGGGACGACAGCCGGAGTTTCACCGGTTTGCCGAGCGGCACGCGGAGCTGGTCGCTCTGCCGGCCGTTGTCATAGCCGAACATCCAGGACCACTGCCGCGCGTCAACCCTGATCGTCATGATCTCCCGAGGCGCCGAGCGGATCAGCCTGAAACTCCTCTCCCCGATCACAAACATCACCAGGACCAGGACCACGGGGATAACCGTCCAGATAATCTCCAGCGCCGTCCCTCCCTCCACCTGTTCAGCCTTTGTCCCCCTCCGCCTCTTGTAGCGGAAGATCAGGAAGAGCATGACGGACGTAACGCCGGCAAGGAGGGCGACCGAGATGCCGACGATCACCAGAAAAGCGGCGTCAACATAGCGCGCAGAGTTTGACGCCTCAGGGATGAACATGCGCTCCCCAGCGGTACCAGACATCGCTGAAGGTAAGCAGTATTATCAGTGAAAGCGCCAGCAGGGCGATACCGAGCATCACCTTCAGGATGAGGGGCTCATACTTGAGATGCATAAAGAAGATGAGCACGAGGCCGGCCTTGACCGTTGCGATGCCGATGGATATCAGGGCGGCAAAGGCGGTGAGGTTCAGCCTCGCCACAGTCACAGTGGCCGCAGTAAGAGCCACCAGCCCGATCCAGACAAGCAGATAGGGCCTGGAGTTCAGACCGTGCCGCGGTACTATCGCTTCACTCATGAGACCCGCCTCCTACGTGATGAGATAAAAAAGCGGAAAGAGGTATATCCATACAATATCCACAAAGTGCCAGTAGAGCCCCGTATTCTCCAGTTTCACGAAATCAAGCGGGCTTACCGTTTCCCGCTGTGTAAACGCCGCCATGACCGCGATGATCGCAACGCCGATAAGCACATGAAGGCCGTGCAGCCCTGTCATGACATAATAGAGGCTGAAGAAGATTATCCTTCCCCGCGCCATATCCAGCAGCACCGGGGAGTCGGGATAGATTCCCTGATGTATGTGCGCCGACCACTCGAAATATTTGTTCACGAGGAAAAACACGCCGAGGCCGATGGTGATCAACTGAAACAGGATGGAGCGGCCCTTCCGTCCCTTTCTGAGGGACGATATCGAGAGCGCCATGAACATGCTGCTGGTAAGCAGTATAATCGTGTTCGCTGTGCCCAGGACGATATCCAGCTCTGATGCTGATGAGTGGAAATCAGCGAGATACTTTACCCGGTAGACAGAGTAGAGCAGGAACAGGCCGCCGAAGAAGAGAATCTCCGTAAACAGGAATATCCACATCCCCATCTTGGCGCCCGCATAATCCAGATGCTTTTCGCTTATCGACCCTTCGTTTCTATCCACGGTATTCCTCATTCAAAGGTATACGGCCCTCCCCTGACAACCGGGGTCTCCCTGAAATTCTCCCTGCCCGGCGGCGACGGCAGGGTCCATTCCAGCGTGCTGCCGCCCCAGGGGTTTGCCGGCGCCTTCTCACCGCGAAAGAGCGCCCTGATCAGATTGCCGAACATGATAAGCAGTCCCGCGGCCAGTATCCAGGAACCAACCGTGGAGAGGATGTGGTTCATCCTGAACTGCGGCAGGTACTGAAAATACCTGCGGGGCATGCCCTGCAGACCCAGCAGGAACATCGAGAAATAGAGGATATTGAATCCGATGAACATGATGAGCCATGCGATCTTCGCCGCCCGCTCGTTGAACATCCTGCCGAACATCTTCGGAAACCAGTAGTGAAGCCCTGCGAAGAAGCCGAAGCCCGCGCCGCCGAACATGGTGTAATGGAAATGGCCGACAATGAAGTAGGTGCCGTGCAGGTAAAGGTTCAGAGAGAGGGTGCCGATGATCAGCCCGGTCAGACCGGCGATCGAAAAGAGGAAGATAAACGCCAGGCAGAACAGAAGGGGCGAATCCACCCTCACCGAACCCTTGTACATGGTGGCGATCCAGTTGAATACCTTGACTCCGCTGGGCACTGCCACGAGAAAGGTTATGAGCGAGAAGATGACCCTCGATATGTCGCTCATGCCGCTGGTGAACATGTGGTGCCCCCAGACGAGATACCCGAAGAAGGCTATGCCGAGGCTCGAAAAGGCGACCGCCTTGTAGCCGAAGATGTTCTTGCGCGAAAAGACAGGGAATATCTCGCTCACCACGCCCATGGCGGGAAGGATCATTATGTAGACAGCGGGGTGGGAATACATCCAGAAGAGGTGTTCGAACATGATCGGATCGCCTCCCTTCAGGGGCTCGAAGAACCCTATGCCAAAGGACCGCTCGAGGATGAGCAGCAGCAGGGTGATCGCCAGGACCGGCGTGGCGAGGATCTGGGTCCATGCCGTTGCATAGAGGGACCAGATGAAGAGGGGCATCCTGAACCACGTCATCCCCGGCGCGCGCAGTCTGTGGATGGTGGTAACAAAATTCAGGCCGGTCAGAATGGATGAAAAACCGACAATGAAGATGCCGGAGGCGGCAAGCGACACATTGGAAGTCGTCCTTATGCTGTACGGCGCATAAAAGGTCCAGCCGGTGTCAGGCGCCCCGCCCGGGAGAAATATGGAGAGGATAACGAGCGCCCCTCCGGAAATGTAAAGCCACCACGAAAAGATGTTCAGCCGCGGGAAGGCGACGTCACGGGCGCCCAGATGGATCGGGAGAAAGAAATTGCCGAAGGAGGCGGGGATGCCGGGAATGATGAAGAGAAATATCTGGATGACCCCGTGGACCGTGAAAAGGGAATTGTAGGTCCTCTCGGATATGAACCTTCCGGGTTCTATCAGGTTCAGCCTCATGAGAAGCCCGATGATAACGCCGATAGAGAAGAAGGTAAAGATGGATGCAAGGTAGAGGATGCCGATCCTTTTGTGGTCAGTCGTGAATATCCAGGAGAAGACCCCCTTGAAACGTCCGCCTTCCTGCAGATAGCTCCTCTCTGAGGTTGTCATGGACTCAGCCGGCAAGCGGCCTCCTCCCGTATCTCTGAAGAACAAAGACCATCGCGGATAACCGGCCTGTCAAACGAAAATCACACCGCATCACTACATAAATTCTATACATTTTCCACTGATTGTCAAACCGGTCATGCTTTGCGTTCCCCTGCTCCCCTGTTTTACAATGAAGCACGGACCGCGGACATGAAGATACCTGCATTCCCCATACTGATTCTTTTATCCCTGCTCAGCCTGCTCTGCGCCGTCCGGGAAGTCCATGCCTTTTCAGTCGCCGTATCCCCGGCAAGAATAAGCGCCGGCGATGCCTTTCTCGTCAGGGTTGAGGGCATCAGAGGCAACCAGCCTGTTTCCGTTGAACTTAAAGGGAGGTCATTTCCTGTTGCGTCATGCGGCAAGGGCTGCTCCCTTGCCGTCGGCTCTGTGGACATGGAGATGCGGCCCGGAAGGTACAGGGTCTTTGTCCGTCAGGGAGCGAGGCTCAGGAAGGTCCTGCTTGCTGTCAGGCCGACCGCATTTCCCTCCCTGCATCTGACCCTCCCGGAGGAGAAGGTGTCTCCGGGCGAGGAAGATATGAAGAGGATAGAGAAGGAGGCCGAGAAAGTCAGGTTGGTCATGGAAACGGTCTCAGAGAGGATGTGGGAAGGAGACTTTGTGAGGCCGGTGGCCGGCGCTGTAGCGACCTCCTTCGGCGTGCGCCGCATTATCAATAACCACAGGGAAAGCATCCATAGAGGGGTCGATCTCCGGGGGGCCGCCGGGGAACGGATACGCGCTGCAAACAGGGGCAGGGTCGTTTTGGCGGAGGACCTCTTCTTCGGCGGAAATACGCTTATACTCGATCACGGCCAGGGGATTTACACCATTTACATGCATCTTTCCGCCTTTTCCGCAAACCCCGGAGATGTTACAGAGAAAGGAGCGGTTATCGGATCAGTGGGGTCCACCGGCAGATCAAGCGGACCGCACCTCCACTTCGGCGCGCGGGTACTGGGCGTATCGACCAACCCCGTCTCTCTCCTGAGACTCAAACCCTGAGTCAGGGGACTGCGCCTTTTTTTCCGCACGACTATTTCAGTATCTGCAGCACCTTCGTGATCTGGCCGCCATGGAACTGGATGATGTCCTGAGGGGTGCCCCAGGAAGAAGCCTTCCGCGCCAAGGCATCCACGACCTTCATGAGGTCATCCTTGGTGGGATTGTCGAAATCAGCCTTGATGTCCTTGAAGACCATCCTGATGGAAGTCTTCACTGTAGCATAGAGTTCTTCTTCAGAGGTCTTCATTCCGAGTTCCTGCTTCGTGCGGCTGAAGGTCTCCTTCTGCGCCTCAAAGAAACACTTTATGATGATGTCCCGGACCTTCAAAGGGGTAAGGTCAACAAGATCGCTCTCAGCCAGCGACCACCGATGGAATCTTTCATTGTCAGACATGTTGTACCTCCCGCTCTATTATATTGATTATTGTTTGCTATTCACGCACTGCCTCTATTTCCGTTTGCTCCGGTAGTCCTCGATAGCCTTTTTCAGCGCGTCGGCCCCCAGGTTCGAGCAGTGCATCTTCTGGGGCGGCAGTCCTCCAAGCTCGTTCGCAACCGCCTCCTTGGATATAGCCAGCGCCTCATCGAGTGTCTTGCCCTTCACCATCTCGGTGACCATGCTGCTGACGGCGATAGCAGCGCCGCAGCCGAAGGTCTTGAACTTCGCGTCGATGATGCGGTCGTCCTGCACCTTGATGTAAATCTTCATCGCGTCCCCGCAGGTGGGGTTGCCGACCGTGCCGACACCGTCGGCGTCAGCCATGTCCCCCACGTTTCGCGGATTCGTAAAATGGTCCATCACTCTTTCGCTGTACATGCCTCTCCACCTCCCTCTTTGTCTCCCCAACCCTGCGCATAGGGGGATATTTCTCTCAGTCTTTTTATCACGGCAGGAAATTCCCGTATCAGGTGATCCACATCCTCCGGCGTGTTCCCCATGCCCAGGGTAAAGACGATCGACCCCTGGGCCAGGCCTGAGGGGATGCCCATCGAAAGCAGCACGGGCGACGCCTTCAGCGCCTTTGAAGAACAGGCGGAGCCGCTCGCCGCAAGGACGCCCTTTGCGGCAAGGAGCAGGAGCATCGCCTCGCCCTCGATGAACTCAACGCAGAAACTCACATGACCGGGCAGTCTTTTTTCGCGGTCCCCTGTCAGGTAGATGTTGTCAACGCCTGCCAGGGCGTTGATGATGCGGTCGCGCTGGGGCTTCAGGTATGACATGCGGCCCTCGATTTCCGCGCGGGTGATCTCAGCCGCCTTTCCCATGCCGACGATGGCAGGCACGTTCTCAGTCCCCGCCCTCCTGCCCGACTCCTGGATGCCGCCGTAGATCAGGGGAACGATCCTCGTCCCCTGCCTCACGAAGACCGCCCCAGCCCCCTTGGGCCCGTAGAACTGGTGGGCTGCCATGGAGAGGAGGTCAACCCCCAAATCCATGACATCAACAGGGATGTTGCCCGCGGTGGCGACCGCGTCCGTATGCACGGTGATGTTCCTCTCTTTTGCGACCGCCACGATCTCCTTCAGCGGCTCTATGGTGCCCACCTCGCTGCTGGCGTGGATAACGGAGATCAGCGTCGTCTCCTTGGTGATCGCCTTCCTGACGACATCAGGATCTACAAACCCCTGCCTGTCAACGGGCAGGTACGTTACGACAAATCCGCTCTTTTCGAGAAACCGGGCTGAATTCAGTATCGAATGGTGCTCCATGCGCGAGACCATGATATGTTTCCCCTCCTGCTGACGGGCCAGGGCTATCCCGCGGAGCGCGAAATTGTTCGCCTCAGCCCCGCTGGCGGTGAAGATGATCTCAGCCGGCTTTGAGTTGACAAGGCCCGCAACCTTCTCCCGCGCGTTTTCTATTGCATCCTTTGCCCGCATACCGTATTCGTACATGCTGAGGGGGTTGCCGAACTCCTCCGTGAAATACGGCATCATCGCCTCAAGGACCTCGGGCCGGAGCGGATTCGTGGCTGCATGGTCGAAATAGAGCTTTTTCATGGTCACCTCGCCGTCTTCTTTATATAAAACTTA
Organism: Nitrospirota bacterium; assembly: GCA_021825805.1. Lineage (GTDB taxonomy): Bacteria > Nitrospirota > Thermodesulfovibrionia > Thermodesulfovibrionales > UBA6898 > JAKAGF01. The sequence goes on along the minus strand of JAKAGF010000018.1, from coordinate 1,805 downwards.
AAAAAATCTCCTGAATCCGTCATGCCGAGAAACTCATTGCCCGTTTTCTCGCACCATGCCGGGATGTCTTCCAGCGCTCCGTCGTAATCGGTCATGATCTCGAGGACCTGGCCGACCTCAAGCTCCTGTATCTGCTCTTCCAGCTTCAGAAGATGCATCGGGCACATCATGTAGACGATATCCGTCGTCACATCAGCCCTGACGTTATCGACGAATTTCATCCTGTCACTTATGGAGCATCCGGATCTTCTCCGGCTGTCTCCTGCCCCTTCTCCGGGTCGCCATCAGCTCATTGCCCTCAAGAAGGTCCTTCAGGGTCATATCATCGAGGAATGACTCGATGTTTTCGCCGAGCGCCTTCCAGAGGAGGTGGGTCACGCAGCCGTCCACGCGCAGGCAGCCTTCCCGAGGATCAAGGCAGGAGGTGATCGCAACCGGCCCCTCAAGCTCCCTCAGGATCGCGCCGATGCTGATCTTATCCGGAGTCCCGCTGAGAACATAGCCGCCTCCCGGGCCCCGCACGCTGCTGATGAGTCCCGCCTTGCGCAGGGTGTTGAGTATCTGCTCCAGATACGCTACCGAGACGTCCTGCCGCTCGGAAATCTCCTTGATCGTGGTCGGCCCCCGGCTGATACTCCGGGCGATCTCGAACATCGCGCGCACCCCGTACTGTCCCTTCGTGGATAACCGTAACATATACTAAGTTATAATAGCTGAGTAATTCTGTCAAGTATTAAGGACCAGGGGTTTCGGGATATTTTACAGGGGACTTGATGGCAGGACTGCTATTCCGGAAAGACCTCTACGCCATCCCCTATGGCTATGCCGTACTCTGAGGCCGCGTTGCCGCGATACGTGAAAAATTCAATGTAGTCCGCGCTGTTCACAAGGACGTACAACCCCCTGTCCGCACCCTCTGAATAGAACTGCCGCAGCGGCGCTTCCCTCCCCTTCACCATCACCTTCAGCCGCGCCCAGTCCTTCGGCGCGCCCAGCCTGTCCATGTCTGATGCGCTGATGTTGGTGATCGCATTGCCGAAGCGGTCGATATGGATCACCTCCCCGTGCAGACGGCCGTCCTCTGTCAGGCGGGGAAAAGGAAGGGGGATCGATCTCTGGTCAGTCACCAGTTCCCCGAACTTCTCCGGCCTGATCCCCTTCGAGAAATACGCCGCAACAGGGGCGAAGACGTCGCGGCCGTGAAAGGTGGCGCCCCGCGAGGGCAGGAAATAATGTTCAGCGGTGATATGGGTCACCTCCAACTGCTCGTGCCTCATGCGATAGATATAGGAAAAGACGCCGTTGTCAGGCCCGATAAAATAATGATGGTCAGTCATGACCATGATCGGCCTCCGCTCAGACCCCACGCCCGGGTCAACCACCACCACGTGAATGGAATTCGGCGGAAAGTAGCTGAAGCTTGTCCCGATGACATAAGCGGCGGTCTGTATGTCCTGGGGGGAGATGCCGTGGGTAATGTCGATGATCTCGATGTCAGAATTGATGCCGCGGATGACGCCCTTCATAATGCCGGCAAAAGGGTCTTCGCAGCCGAAGTCGGTTGTGAGGGTTATGACAGGCTTACCCTGCATGCAACGTCCCTGTCAGAGAACGTATATCCTCGATCCTTTCCGTCTCCATAAAATGAATTATACCATCCAAAACCTCAACCGCAGCCGTGGGCCGCACAAAATTTGCCGTGCCGACAGCTACCGCGGTGGCGCCGGCCAGGAGGAACTCGACCGCATCCTCGCCGCTCATGATCCCGCCCATGCCGATGATCGGTATCCTGACGGACTTGTATA
>JAKAGF010000185.1 GCA_021825805.1 Nitrospirota bacterium | reverse complement strand
CAGGCAGTAAGAGCGGATAGCCGAGCGCCGGTCCGCGTGATAAAATGGAATCAGGGGCAGGGAGAAAATGATGAGAGAGGAGGAGCGTGACGATGCAGGAAGCCGAGCACAAGGGAATGAAGTTCACTCTCGATGATGACGGATACCTGGTGAATATGGACGACTGGAATGAAACTATCGCAAGCGCACTGGCGGAGCGGGAGGGCATCGGAGAATTGACTGCCGACAAGATGGCGATCCTGAAATTTATGCGCGACTACTACAGGGAGTACAATTTCTTCCCGATCCTCCGTTTTGTCTGCAAAAACGTAGGTCAGCCCAGGAACTGCGTGACCGAGAAATTCATAGAGCCGGTCCTTGCGTGGAAGATCGCGGGGCTTCCGAATCCGGGAGATGAGGTGAACGCTATGGGCAGATGGGAACCCCTCGGGTTCTGAGATCAGGCTCCTGCGTCATCCCCTGCCCTGACAGATTCTCCGGAGCTGTCCGCATGTTCATGCCGCTGCCGTACGACCAGCGGCTAATAATAGATAAGCTTCCGTTCCAGGTCTGTCGAACGGGAGATCCTCCGGGCCTCGTCAAGGGTTATAGCGTCCTGCTTGCAGAGCTGTATCAGATGCTGGTCAAGCGTCTGCATCCGATATTCATCGCGGCCCTTTTCTATGTGGTGCTCGATCTCATCCAGGTGCCCCTCCCGGATGCAGGCCTTGATCGTTGACGTGGCGTACATAACCTCCAGGGCAGGCAGGACCGTCTCCCCGCTCTTTCCACGCACCAGCCTCAGCGAGATCGTGGCTACGAGACTCTCGGCAAGCCGATGGCGGATATTTTCCTGCGTTGACGGCGGGAAGTACCCCATCATGCGGCTGATGGTGGAGGAGGCATTATGCGTATGGAGGGTCGATAGGACAAGATGCCCTGTTTCAGCGGCCTTGATACAGGCGTCGATAGTCTCGAGGTCACGCATTTCACCCACCATTATGACATCAGGGTCCATGCGCATGGCAGCCTTCAGCGCGCCGCCGAAGGTCTCGGTATCAATGCCCACCTCTCTCTGGATGATGCAGCTCTTGTTGGAGTGGAAAATAAACTCAATGGGGTCTTCCACGGTAATGATGCTGTAGTTGAACTGGTCGTTGATATGCCGCAGCATCGAGGCGAGGGTTGTTGACTTGCCGTTGCCCGTGGGCCCGCAGACGAGGATCAGACCGTTGGGCGCCTTCACGATATCCCCCAGCACCGGCGGCAGGTTCAGTTCCTGAAAGGCGCCGACATGGTGCGGAATGACACGCATGACAATGCCGATATTCCCCCTCTGGCGGAAGATGCTCGCCCGGAAACGGCCGACCTCCGCGAGGGTGTAGGAAGTGTCGAATTCCTTCAGGTCTTCAGGCAGCCGCCGGTTGTTCTGTTCCATCACCGTCGCTGCGATGAACTCGGTATCCTTCTTCGTCAGGGTGTTGAGCTTAGACCGGATCAGGTGGCCGCGGGCCCTGAATATAGGCGGATTGTCCACCTCAAAATGGATATCCGAAACCTTCTTCTCAAAGGCTATCTCCAGAATCTGCGTAAAGGTGGCAATGTCCATAATAGCTCCTCTCGAATTATCTGCCCGTCACTTGCTGTTAGCCTTGCCGAACTGCTTGCGGTACAGGGCGTTCTCAAGAACCACGCCGGCCTGATGGGCGAGCACCTGAAGCATATCCGTCTGGACCGGCGGCGCCTCTCTCTCCCCGAAATCTCCATAGGTCAGGATTACCACCTTTCCCCGGACCTTTATCGGGAGGAGAAGCACGGTCTGTCTCAGGGGCGCGCCGATGCCCGCGAAGAGATGCTCCTTCAGGACCATGTCATCGCTCTCATTATAAAACAACCGGCCTTTTTCAAGCACCTCGCGAAAGACTGAAGGCAGCCCCAGGGGTATCTTCAGCGCTGCCGCGGATGTCGTCCTCTTATCGCCGCCTGCCTGCAGTCCTATCGCCCGGTCACCGACGAGCTCCGCGGGACGCACAACAAGGGTGATGGACCTCTCAAATATCTCCGAGACTGACTGAAGCAGGGCAAGGGAAACCTCCTGAGGTTCGCTGAGGTCACGGAGTTTCGCAACGCTGTCCAGTAGTCCGACAAGCCGGCTGTCCACCTCCGCCCGTTCTCTCTGCTCCCCAAAAAACGCCATTACATAGGCATTGAAGGTTTCGAGGAATTGCATGGTGTCGTCGATGAACGCTGCGCCCGGTTCCTTTCTCGATGGCTTGGGAAAAACCGCCCTGATACCGTCGCGGTATGCCTGCATCGCAAAGGAATAATCCTCCGGAGAGGTCATCTGGATCAACGGAACCTGCGGATAGCGCCCCCGTACACGCTGCCGCAGACCGACGATCTGCTCCTCGGACAGCAAACCGGACGGCGTCATAGGGCTGTCCAGTACGAGGATGGGGACCGTCCTGATCAGGAGACACTGGTCGATGATGCGATAAAGCTCCTCCTCGCCGTCTGTTGCAAAGACAAGGACCCCCTCGTTTTTGCATATGGTCATGACCGAGTGCTTTACCAACTCATCCTCGCTGAAGAGGATCATGGCCCGGATACGGCAGTCATGCCGTGCCAAGGCGTCCTGGCCTCCCATGCGGGGAGTTGACCTGTCCAGAAATAATACAAACGCCTCCTGTTTTTCAGGCGAAAAACCGGCCAGGGTCTCCCGTATTTTCTGGCGATGTATCTCCGCGGGGTCAAAGGTCTCGCTGGCCTGGACAGGCTGGGGTATCCGTCTCTCCAGATGGTCAAGGTCCCCGAGGCCCAGGTCATCGGCGGTAATGACCGGTCCCCTTCCGCCGCTCTTCTCCGCATGCTCCAGCGCAATGACGTCAGCAAATAATTCCTCAAACAACGGCGTCTGCTTTCCGTTCTGCCGGTCCCGCTCACGCTCGTCGAAGATGCGGAGGGCGTCCATCAGCACCATCTGCGCGTCGAGGCTCATCGTCTGCTCCATCGCGCCGACAGGATAACTGCACTCCTGGGTCACGGCGATGTCGTTGGCATCAAGGGTGAAGGTTCCCCGGGTCCAGCCTATCAGCTCGACAACGGTCATCTCTATCAGCTTCTTCAGGGCGCGGGACGCCTCTTCATGCCCTGTCTTTCCCATCTCGATGAGCGTGGCGATCAGTGGTTTGCGACTCTTTCCGGCCTTTTTCTGCGCATCAAGAGCCTGCTGGAGGTCTGCCTGCGTTATGATATTCATCTTAACCATGACAGTGCCGATGCGGACGCTGTTGTTGAGATGGCTGGCGCCGACGATATAGCCGTTGCTGAAAATAATCCGGCTTTCTCCCCTGTCCCCCTTTACGGAAAAAGTACCGGACTTTCTCGTCGTATGGAGAAGCTGGATGATATCAACAATATGTAGCTGTTCTAAGTCTCCGGTAAAGGCCATACCTGCCCGACTGGCATAGAATTAGTTATCGTATAGAGAAGCATACCACAAGAAATGTAGATGGGTAAATATCGGCCCTGCGGAAGAACGGCCCGCGGGCCGGGCTATGTATTCGCAGTGACGAGCACCCTCTCCCTGTCCCTGAAAAGTACGGAGCACTTCCTGAACAAGGTCTTTTGCACAACCCCTTTTCCAAAGACACTGTGGACTATTACATCACCGGGACGGTATGAACGCTCCATGCTGTAGGAAATCTCCGGCCCTTCAGCAGCATCGACAACAGACGCCGGGGTCTGTCGCGCGGAACGCATCGCCGGGGATCTCCCCTTCGCCGACCTCGGCCTTTCAGCAGGCATGTCCCTGAACCGGTGGGTGCTCCCGCAGGTCTTGCACTTCACCCTGACAGGCGCCCCGGCCACCATGGCAACCACAATATGCGCCAGATTGAGTCTGCACCGCGTGCAAAAAGAGTCCACATCTCCGCCCGTTGAGATATTCCCGGTCATTTTTCAACATTCTGTCGCGGGACACCTTCCCCGCTGTCTTCCTTTCCTATTATGATGACTGCATCAAGATGAACCGACTTTATTATTATGACACGTTCTTTGCCAAACAGGTGAGGCGCACGAGACGATGAATCGCTGAATTTACGAAATGCTCGGGGAAGCCCCTATTTCCTCTCCCGTGGATATTCAGCCTTAAGCCATGCAGCCCAGCCTCCCTTAAGCGCTGATACCCTGGTAAACCCTTCCTGCATCAATATGCCTGCCACACGGGCACTGCTGTGCTCCTCTTTTCAGGTGCAGTAAGCGACTATGGCCGCATTCCTGTCGAGTCCCCGGGCGAATTCCTTTATAGCTGCATCGTTATTGGGGTCAAGGTAGACAGCGCCCTTTATCTTCTTGTTGCTGCCGGCATACGCCTCCGGCTGGCGAACATCGAGGATGATGACAGGCTCTCCGCTGTCCATCATCGCCTTCAACTCATCAACAGTGGTCCTGGGCACTTCCATAAAATACCTCCTCTTTCCAGCGGATTGATGCATACAAAAAAGTCCTCACAGCACAAACATCCATAATTCAGACTATCACGAGGCTTCTGTCCCTGCAATCTCTATCTGCAACGAGAAGCCTTTTTTCAATAACACCCGGGAGGTTGCGAACCGAAGCGCTGATTCCGGTATACTATTGTTGTGGACAAGCAATGAAAAGGCCGCGCGTTGACCCTCCTGCCGCTTCACCCTATATTACGCCTGAAGGTCATGGGAGATTGTATGAGGAGCTGACCTTTCTCTGGAAAGTCCGGAGGCCGCAGGTCACCCAGGCTGTTGCAGAGGCCGCTGCCATGGGCGACCGCTCTGAAAATGCGGAATATATCTACGGGAAAAAACAGCTCCGGCAGATCGACTCCCGCATACGCTTTCTGTCGAAGAGGCTGGATGAATTAGTCGTCGTCGACAGGACGCCTGAAGACACCTCACGGGTATTCTTCGGAGCATGGGTCAGTCTCGAGGATGGCGAGGGAAAGACGTATCAGTATCGGATCGTCGGCCGGGACGAGTTTGATCCCGGCAAGGGCTTCATCAGCATCGATTCTCCCATGGCAAAGGCCTTGTTACGCAAGACAGAGGGCGATGAGGTGATGGTCAACAGGCCTAATGGAACGGCTGCCTTTGTGATAATGTCAATCCGGTATTGACGTGAGGAGACGAATGGATGCAGGGAACAAAACGCTCTGACATAAGGCCGGGCCTGCGGGTCCTTATCGTGCTGAAGCAGGACCAGCGCACCGGTAGGCTGACCGAAGGGACCGTGCTGGACGTGCTGACCAGGTCATCCGTCCATCCTCACGGCATTAAAGTCCGGCTGGACAGCGGGGCCGTGGGACGCGTGAAAAAGATACTGGTTTGAGCGCAAGGGCCTCTGAATAAGGCCCGTTGCTCAAAGGGGCTGCTTCCTTTTCAGATTCTGCCGGCTGTCGTGCGGCCCTGTACCCGCAGCGCGGACGAGCCGGGGGGATGGTTGGATGAACCCCTCTGCGAGGTTTTCCGGGCTTCCGGCTTTCTGAACCTCTGCTGTCCCGTCCTTCCCGCCGGTTGTGCAGCAGCGCCTTTTTCGCGGCGTTGCTGCGGCTGCCGCGGCTGCCGGGCAAATTCCGTATCCCGGGCAGGGGCCTGCCTCGCATAATCAAAGTCCTTCAGCCTGCGGCGCTCTACCTTCTCGCCAAGCACACGTTCGATGTCGCGTAC
>JAKAGF010000184.1 GCA_021825805.1 Nitrospirota bacterium | reverse complement strand
TCTTGTTTGTATTATACGCTGGAACAACCTCGATGGGGATGCCGAGGATTTCTATCCTGTCCCCAGGCTTCACCACCTTAACCGAACCGCCTATCTTTGCAGCGCAGTCACCCGGAGCTACCACAACGGTGCGCGGTCCCATTATCTTCCCGACGTCTTCAGGAGAGCAGTGGTCATAGTGCTCGTGGGTTATGAGGATAATGTCCGCAGCGCCTTTGCCTTTCAGCCTGAAGGGATCGGTATATATCGTCTTTTCGCCTGAGATTCTGAAGGTATCATGTCCCAGCCAGTGGATATTGTTGATCATGGGTCCTCCCATTGTTGCAGATGCACTGCATACGATGCAGCAGATGACAAGGGCTATGATTCGGCAACAGCCTTTTTTCACACTGAAATTATAGCACAGGTTTCCGGTTTCGCCGATTACCCCCAAGATAGTATAATCGATTGACCATGATGACGCTGAGCGCATACGACAGAGAATGGCTCAAGAGGCTTCTCGCCTACATCAACGAGACGCGAGGGATCGATTTTTCGATGTACCGGCATGCAACGGTCCAGAGGAAACTGGAACTGAGGATCGAAGCTACGAAAACAGGTCATTACCGTCATTATCTTGAGCACATCAAATCCAGACCCGAAGAGCTGGACAGCCTGATAACAGCCCTCACCATCAAGGTGAGCACCTTCTTCCGTAACCCTCTGGTATTTGAACTCCTCGGCGCCTTTGTACTTCCTGAACTCGCGGCTGAATTCGGGTTCCTCAAGGTTTGGAGCCTCGGCTGCGCCCATGGGCAGGAGCCCTATTCAGTCGCAATGCTCGCACTCGACCTTATGAAGCGGGAAAAACCCGTTGACATCAAGATACTCGGCACCGATGTCTGCGACGGCGCCATAGGGCGGTCTTTTGAGGGCACATATCCCGAGAGCGAGCTCTCCGACGTGAAGAAAAAATTCCTTGAATCCTTTTTCGAGAGGGTCGCTCCCGGGCCTGACCAGCGCCACGCCCAGGAAGGCATGTTCCGCGTCAGCAATGAGATAAAATCGATAGTGCGCCTCGAGTGCGGCGATATGCTGAGCAGGCTGAAGCAGAGCCGGGCCAAGGAGGACCGTTACAACCTCATCCTCTGCCGCAATGTGCTCATCTATATGAACAGGTTTCTCCAGTCAGAGGTTGTCCGGCTCATCTCCGATATCCTCCATGAAAACGGGTATCTGGTCATCGGAGAATCCGAGATGCTCCATGAGGCCTCGCGGGAATTTTTTACGCAGCCCTTCCCAGGTATAAAGATCTTCAGAAAAAAATCCCCGCTGAAAAAGGAGGGGCAAGGGCCGTCCTAAGTCAGTCTGCTTCTGATTTTCTTGCAGTATTGCAGCGGCAGAAAACTGTAGAGCTTTGTCCTATACGATCATGCGGGCTTCAGCCCCAGATAACGTGCCGGATTGTCCGATGCCGCTTCAGCGATTTCAGCTTCAGGGACCCCAATGCCCCGCAGCACTGCCCGCGAGTCCGACAGGGTTATCCCGCTGCCCGCGAGTATCGCCCTGTCGTTGAAAACAGGCCTTCCTTTCCTTCCGCCCTTTACCGAGTCTGAAACAAGGATGATCCTGTCAAGCCGCTTGGAGCCGAAGATGAGGGCAAGGGCCTGGGGGTGGAGATGGACGCCGTCAGCTATTACCTCAATATAGAGCTCCTCATCCAAGAGTCCGAGACCGGCAAGACCCGGTTCGCGATGATGGAAGGGCCTCATGCCGTTAAAGATATGGGTAATCCCTCCGGCCCCTGCCGCTTTTCCGCGGAGCGCCTGTTCATACGTGGCATCAGAATGTCCCATGTTCACCCGTATGCCTGCGTCCGAGCAGGACCTGATCACTCGCAACGCGCCAGGCAGCTCAGGGGCCACGGTGATAATTTTGATCACGTCTTCATAGCCGGTGATGAGGCTCTTCAGAACTCTCACGGACGGTTTGACCAATGAGCCGGCATCCAAAGCGCCGCGCCTGCCGGGATTCAGAAAGGGACCTTCGAGGTGTGCGCCCAGAATACGGGCAGAGGTATGCCTGCCTTGCATCCCATGATTTTCTTGAATCCCGATAGCCTCCCTGACGGCAGCCATATTCCTGCGCATCTCGTCAACCGGGCCGGGGTAGATGGTCGGGAGGATCGCCGCGGTCCCCGCGGCTCCGTGATACTCAGCCATCTTGAGGATAGAAGACGCGTCATCTGTCCGGGTGTCATATCTTCCACCGCCATGGGTATGAAGGTCGATGTATCCGGAGGGGATCATGAAATTCTGTCTGTTCCCATGTAACTACGCAATGCCTCAGGGATGACGACCGAGCCGTCCTTCTGCTGATAGTTTTCCAGGATAGCCACCACTGTCCTTCCTATGGCGAGGCACGAGCCATTCAGGGTATGGACAAATTCCGTGCCTTTCTTGCCTTCGCGCTTAAAGCGGATATTGGCCCTCCGCGCCTGGAAATCTGCGAAATTGGAACACGACGATATCTCGCGGTACTTCCGCTGTCCGGGAAGCCAGACTTCGAGATCATAGGTCTTTGCCGAAGAAAAGCCCAGATCGCCTGAGCACAGTGCAACCACCCTATAAGGCAGCCCGAGGCGCTGCAGGATATCCTCGGCATCCGCGGTCAGGCTTTCAAGTTCATTAAAGGAGTCTTCAGGCTTGACGAACTTCACCAGCTCGACCTTGTTGAACTGGTGCTGCCTGATGAGGCCTCGTGTGTCTTTGCCGTAGGAGCCGGCCTCGCGCCGGAAGCACGGGGTATAGGCGGTATAGAAGAAGGGGAGGTCTTTTTCCGCGAGGATCTCGTCGCGATGGATGTTGGTGACCGGAACCTCGGCCGTGGGTATGAGATAGAATTCAGGGTCTTCGGTCCTGAAGAGTTCCATAGCGAACTTCGGAAGCTGTCCTGTGCCGGTCATACTCTCCCGGTTGACCAGGATGGGAGGGAAGACCTCCCGGTATCCCTTGGATGTGTTCAGGTCGAGCATGAAATTCATAAGGCTGCGTTCCAGCCGCGCGCCGTGGCCCATCATGAGCGCGAAACGGGCGCCGGCAATCTTTGATGCGCGGTCAAAATCGATGATCCCCAGCGTCTCGGCGATGTCCCAGTGGTTTAGCGGCTCAAAATCAAATGACCGTGGTTCTCCCCATTTTCTCTTCTCAACGTTCTGGGTCTCATCTTTCCCCTCCGGCACGGACTCATGGGGGGTATTGGGGATGGTGAGCATGAGAGACCTGGTTTCTTCCTCCAGCGCCCTCAACCGCTCATCCAGCGATTTGATTTTGTCTGATACGACCTTCATCTCATCAAGCAGAACAGTCGCATCCGCCTTCTGCCGCTTCAGTTTCCCGATCTCCTCTGAAACAACGTTCCGCTTGTTCCTCAGTTCCTCGGCCTCCTTGAGGACTGACACCCGCTTCTCATCTATGGAGAGGAATTCCCTGAGCGGGAAATCGTATCCCCGCTTTTTAAGGGCCTCTTTTACGGTATCAACGTTTTCCCTCACAAATCTCGGGTCAAGCATCGCTTGGTTCCTTTCAGAAATATGTAATACTATAGCCGAACAAAAGGAAGAACATTATCTCAGACCAGCCCCATCGCCTTTCGGACAAGGACCATTGTCTCCTGCGCCGCCTTCCGGGCCTTATCGGTCCCCTTGTCCACAATCTCCTTGAGCTGATCAGGATTGTTGATCAACTGCTCCCTCTTCCGCCAGATCGGCTCCAGGACCTTGAATACATTCTTGATCAGGACCTTCTTGCAGTCAATGCACCCGATGCCCGCGGTGCGGCAGCCCTCAGCCACCTCGTCCTGCTCCTCCTTGTTCGAGAAGACCTTGTGGAGTTGAAAAACAGGGGAAAGCTCGGGGTCGCCAGTATCATGCCGCCTGATCCTCGCGGGGTCTGTAGCCATGGTCCTGATCTTGTGCTCCACCTCTTTGGGAGAATCCGAAAGGTATATGGCGTTGTCATAGCTCTTGGACATCTTGCGGCCGTCCACTCCCGGCACCTTGGGGAATTGCGTCAGCAGGGCTTCCGGTTCAGGGAATATCTCGCCGTAAAAATGATTGAATCTTCGCGCTATCTCGCGGGAGATCTCGAGATGGGGCACCTGGTCTACGCCGACCGGCACATGTTTCGCGCGATACATAATGATGTCAGCCGTCTGAAGAAGGGGATAGCCGAGGAAGCCGTAGGTGGAAAGGTCCCGCTCTTTGAGTTCATGCTGCTTTTCCTTGTACGTGGGCACACGCTCCAGCCAGCCGAGCGGCGTTATCATCGAAAGAAGCAGGTGCAGTTCCGCGTGCTCAAGGACCTTTGACTGAATGAAGATGGTGCATTTGTCCGGATCAAGCCCGGCTGCGAGGAAGTTGATCAGGAGGTCATTGACCGATTCGCGAAGAACGGAGGGGTTTTCATACCCCGAGGTCAGGGCGTGCCAATCGGCAATAAAATAGTAACATTCATATGCGTCCTGCAGACGCACCCAGTTTTGAAGCGCACCCACCAGGTTTCCCAGGTGAACCCGGCCGCTTGACTGCATGCCGCTTAAGACCCTTTCCACGGTAAACCTCCGCTATCTCAAAAGTATTTTATTATTGATGTATCGCCGCCACCTGTCAAGAAAGAGGGCGGGGACCATAAGATATCCTGGAAATCCTCTTATGACGCCGTGCGGCCTTCCCCGCAGGAATCGACTTCAGGAATCTTCCAGATGAGCTCGAAATTGCAGATGATCACCTGCGGTTCGCCGGCGCCGTTTTTCATGATCTGCCCTGCATCGTCAATCGCAAGCAGCAGGTCATTCATCTTCAGTGATGAGCCGTCAAACCCGTGCGTCTTCAGTTTGTCTTTCGTCGCGTCAAGATAATGCCGGCACTGAGGCTCGGTTATGATCCCTTTGTAAACGGCCTTGTAGAGGTCTACCGGCGTAAAAAGAGAGTCCCCGTGTTCCGCAACCCACTGATCAGGGCCGTTGTAATAGCCGCGTATGGTGATGTAATTATGATTCTCCTGAAGAACGGGGTTTCCTTCAGGATCCCTGATGCCGCGGTGCGATTCATATTTTCTGAGGTCAGTCGATGTCTCGATCTTCTTGCTTCCGGTCATGTAGATGGCCCTGACATAAACCGTGGGAATTCCGAGCCTGTTCAGGGTATGGGCAAGGGCAAATTCCTCAAAAGGGCTGTTTATGCCGTACTGCCTCACTTTCGGATCGCCGGCGCCTTCATCGTCTCCGGCCGGCATTTCTCCAACGCGGGATGTCTCCCAGACAAGATGAATATTGTCTTTGGTTATGGTGTAAAAGACCTCCTTGGTTTCCGAGAGTTTAAGGGCAGGGGTCTTTCTCCATCTTTCAGGCAGGAAATAATCGAACAGGTGCGGGTTCCTGCCGACAACCAATAATCTGCCGCCGGTGCTCTCGGCGTGTCCGTAAAGATAGGGGACGCCGAAGATCTCCATGGAGGCAAGATGGGCGGGAAGCGGGGCGGGCTCGAAACGATGCCTTTGATCGTCGAGATAGGAGTGACGCCTTGAGTTCTTCACCTCCTCCTCGTGTTGAGGAGTACGCAACACCAGTTCGTAATCGATGACTGAATACCTGCCCTCATGAATGAGTTGATACACCATCCGCACCTGTTCTTCCGGAGCATCG
>JAKAGF010000183.1 GCA_021825805.1 Nitrospirota bacterium | reverse complement strand
CTCAGGAATGAACTGCGCGACCGCAACGAGGAGCTGAAGGAACTCACCCTCCGGCTCGAGGACAAGGTGATGGAACGGACGCGGGAACTCGAGAAGATAAACAGGGAACTGCTGCGGGCGAACCAGGTGAAGGCCCGCTTCATATCGAACATGAGCCATGAGCTGAGGACCCCCCTGAACTCGATCCTGGGGTTCTCCGAGATACTCATCGAGAAGACCTTCGGCAGCCTCAACGACAAGCAGGAGCGGCATGTCTCTAATATAGCGGCTTCCGGCAAACACCTGCTGCAACTCGTCAACAATATCCTGGACCTCGCCAAGATCGAGTCGGGCAAGATCGAGCTCTCCTACGAGGAATTCAGCATATGCGAAGCCATCGACGAGGTCGTGCTCATCATGCAGTTCCTCTGTTCCAGAAAATCCATCTCCCTGTCCGTTGAGGTGGAGCCTGATGTCCGGACCTTCTCCGCGGACAAGGTGAAGTTCAAACAGATCCTCTACAACCTCATCTCCAACGCCGTCAAGTTCACGCCGGAGGGAGGGACCGTCGGCGTGCGGGCTGGGTTTGTGGTCAACAGGCTCGGTTCCATTCCCTGGGCCCTGGAGGGCCAGACACTTTTACGGGTATCGGTCTGGGACAAGGGCATCGGCATAAAGGAAGAAGACATCGACCGGATATTCGAGGAGTTCGAGCAGGTTGACTCCTCCATGGCGCGGACTTTCCAGGGGACCGGCCTCGGCCTTGCCCTGACAAAGCGCCTGGTCGACCTGCATGGAGGCCAGGTAGGGGTCCAAAGCGTATACGGCGAGGGTTCGGAGTTCTTCTTTCACATCCCCTCCGTGCTGCCGGACCGCCGGCCTGAGGAAGACCACGCCTTTGCTCCGCTTTCCCTTACCTTCCCCTGGCTCAAGGAAGAGGCCCCCCTGGTTTTGGTGGTAGAGGATGACCTGCCCACGTCCGAGATACTCACCATCCACCTTTCGAAAGCCGGGTACAAGGTGGTACACGCATACGACGGCCTGGAGGCGATCGAAAAGGCCCGGGACCTCAAGCCCTTTCTCATAGCCCTCGACGTGATGCTCCCCAAAAAAGACGGATGGGAGGTGCTGCAGTCCCTGAAGGCCGACCCCGAGACGAGCGGCATCCCGGTGATCATTCACTCCATCATCGACAACAAGGACCTCGCCTATGCCCTTGGCGCCACCGACTACCTGCTGAAGCCCGTGGATAAGACCGTCCTTCTGAGAAAGCTTGATGACCTGGTCCTCGTCTCCAGAAGGCCCCATCTCCCCCTTTCCGTGCTCCTCATCTCGGCTGATGCCGCGACACGGAATTATATGTCGGACATCTTCGGACAGAACAGCTACATCTTCAATACCGCGTCCCATGAGGAGGAAGGGCTCGAACTGGCGGCAGCCTCGCGCCCCGGCCTCATCCTGATCGACCTGGCCACCTGCGGCTTTGATCTCATAAAGAAGCTGAAGGCCCATGCAGCCACCATGGGAATACCCATCTTCGCCCTGACGAACAAAGACCTCTCGATGGAAGAGCGGATGAGCCTTACCGGTCAGATAGAGCGGATCCTGACCCGCGACTCGCTTGTTGCCCAGGACCTCATCATGCACCTGAAGGACCTCGAGATGCTCCATCCCCGACGGGCCGGCCTCATCGATGAACTCACCGGCCTGTTCAACCACCGCTACCTTCAGCTGCGGCTGGCACAGGAGGTGAAAAGGGCCGCGCGTTACAAGACGCCCCTCTCCCTCATTCTCCTGGATATCGACCGGTTCAGCCACTATGTGAGGGAAAAGGGAGAATACCACGGGAACCTCGTTCTCAGGAAGACCGCCGAGCTTCTCAAGCGCAGCATCAGGGGGTCCGACGTGGTGGTCCGTTACGCGGGGGACGCCTTCAGCGTCATCCTTCCCAATACGCTGCGGAAGCCCGCGGTCAGCCTCGGAAGGAGGTTCCACTCCATCATACGGGATTACCCCTTCCTGCACGAGGAGGTTCAGCCGAAGGGCAGGATAACCGCAAGCCTCGGCGTCGCCTCATTCCGTGAGCAGTCGCCGGAGAAATTCATCGAATGCGCGGAGATCGCCCTTGCCCTGGCGGTCCGGAAGGGCGGCGATTCAGTGGAGGTATTTAACGGCAATGGATAACGTCCTGTCCGTCATACCCCTGGGGGGCCTGGAAGAGATCGGCATGAACATGATGGTCATGGAATACGGCGAGGACATGATCATCATCGACGCGGGCCTCATGTTTCCCGAAGAAGACATGCTCGGCATCGATTTCGTGATCCCTGACTTCACCTACGTCGTCGAGAACAAGGAGAAACTGCGGGGCATCGTGCTGACGCACGGCCACGAAGACCATGTGGGCGCCCTCCCCTTCCTGCTCAGGGAAGTAGACGTGCCGATCTACGCGACGCCGCTCACCGTCGGCCTTGTCAGGGAAAAGCTGCGCGAGCACAAGCTCGACCATGTGGAACTCGTGTCGGTCAGGCCGCGCGACGTCGTCACCCTCGGCGTCTTCGAGGTGGAGTTCATCCGGGTGACCCACAGCATCGTCGACGGCGTCGCCTTCGGCATCAGGACGCCGGCCGGCCTCGTCGTGCATACCGGCGATTTCAAGCTGGACCCCACGCCGGTGGACGGCCAGCTCATGGACTTCCATAAGTTTTCGGAATACGGGGAAAAGGGGACCGTCCTCCTTCTTTCCGACAGCACCAACGCTGAAAAGGGCGGGTTCACCTTCTCGGAAAAGGAGGTGCGCCGCGCCTTTGAAGACATCTTCACGACCGCGAAGGGCAGGATCATCATCGCCACCTTTGCCTCCAACATCCACCGCATACAGCAGGTCTTCGACGTTGCGGCCATGTTCGGCAGAAAGGTGATGCTCTCCGGCAAGAGCATGATCGCCAACGCGCAGATAGCCCTTGACCTGGGGTATCTGAAGATTCCGCCGGATACCTGGGTTAGACTCGAGGAACTCAGGAATTTGCGGGATGAGGAGGTGGTGCTGATCACCACCGGCAGCCAGGGGGAGCCGATGAGCGTGCTGTCCCGGATCGCCACGGACGAGCACAAGTCGATCAAGATCAAGGAAGGGGACATCGTGATACTCTCTGCCAAGATGATCCCTGGAAACGAGCGGGCTATCGGCAGGATCATCAACCATCTCTTCCGGCGAGGCGCTAATGTCATCTATGAGAAGGTCTCGGAAATCCACGTCTCGGGCCATGCCTCGAAGGAGGAGTTGAAGCTGATGCTGAACCTCGTCAGGCCGAAGTATTTCATGCCCGTGCACGGCGAGTACAGGCACAAGGTCTATCATGCCCGTCTGGCCGAGAAGACCGGCGTCCCGCGCGAGAACATCTTCATCATGGACAACGGCGAGGTGCTCGAAGTAGCGGACTCAACCGCCCTGAGGACCGGGACAGTGACCTCCGGAAGGGTCTACGTTGACGGCAAGGGAGTGGGGGACGTGGAGGAGATGGTCCTGCGGGACAGGAGGCGGCTTGCCCACGACGGTATCGTCCTGATCCTCATCGGCCTCGAAAAGCTGACCGGCAACATAGTTTCAGGCCCTGACATCATTTCCCGAGGGTTCGTATTCGAGGACGCCTCCCAGGACGTGATCACCGACGTCAGGGAGATGGTGGCAAACAGCCTGAAGGAACACGACAGCGAGATTCGCGGGGACAAGGCCCTCATGCAGGCAAAGATCAGGAGCGTGCTGAAGAAATACCTGCGGAACACCATGGACCGCTACCCCATGATCATGCCGATCATCTTCGAGGTGTAACTTCCGCAGGTCTCCGCAAGGCCCGCCAGTCGGCCTTTTTATCGGGGTAGACAACAGGGCCGTTGAATTGCTATAGTTCTTCGGGCGAAGACGATAGGGGAAAAATAAACCGCCCGGAGGGTCAGCGTGGGAGACAGGCTCAAGTTCGAACGGTTCCTCTGGTTTCACAACAGGCTGAAGTCCGGAAGCTATCCTCACGCAGGCGATCTTGCCGCTGCCTTTGAACTATCTCACCGGACGGCCCAGCGCGACATTGAGTTCATGCGCGAGCGACTCGGCGCGCCCCTCGAATACGATGCCGCCAGGAGGGGATACTTCTATACGGACGGGGCATACGAGCTGCCTGCGCCGTGGTTCAGCGAAGAGAATGTTATGGCCCTCGCCCTGGCGGTGCGTCTCGCATCAGCCATACCCGATGCAACGATCAAGCAGTCCCTCTGCAGCCTGCTCGAAAGGGCCTTCAATCTTCAGGACAGCGGACCGAATATCCGCGCTGCCGACATCTCTGAAAAGATATCCGTAAAGAACATAGAATATTCACGGGTGGACGAGGAATATTTCCACGCGGTCGTGGATGCCCTTCTGGGGGAGAGGCCTGTTGCCATAGCCTACTACTCCCCTCACACCAATAAAAAAACGGTCAGGACCATAGTGCCCCTCCACCTCATTCACTACATGGGGAGCTGGCACATAATCGCCTACTGCACAAAACGCAGGGGGTTGCGGGACTTTGCCCTGTCGAGGATCAGGGCGGTCAACGAGAGCCTGGAGGAGATAACCCTGCCTCCCGGACTGCCGTCGATAAAGGAATACACGCGCAGGCATTTCGGGATCATGCAGGGAGGCGAGACGCGGGAGGTATGCCTTATGTTTGCGCCCCCTGTTGCCGAGTGGATGGCTGAGCAGGTATGGCACCCTCTGCAGAAGACCGTCTTCGAAACGGACGGTAGCCTGCTCATGCGCTTCCCTGTCGCGGATTTCCGGGAGGTCAAGAGGAGAATACTGAGCCACGGGGCCGAGGTGAGGGTGATAGCGCCTGAAGAATTAGCGCGGGAGATACGTGAGGAGATTGCAAGAATGGGAAAGATTTATTGACCCGGATTGACAATATTCGCGGGGCGTGCCATAGTAGCTATAAATGTAGCCACATGATGGAGGAAGCATGAAATTTGCCAATGTAAGAGAACTGAAGAACAAGACCTCGGAGATATTAAGAACGGCAGAAAAAGAGACTGTTATTATCACCTCGAAGGGCAAGCCGAGGGCCATGGTGACAGCCATCTCGGAAGAGGATTTCGAGGACTATCTCCTTGAAACCAGCGCCGAGGTTCAGGACATGCTTGCCGAGGCCCTCGCGGAATACCGTAGCGGAGGGGGCGTAGGGCTGGACGACTATCTGGCGAAAAGGAAGAAGAGGGGTGGATAACTTCGATGTTGTTCTCTCGCCTCATGCAACCAAGGACTTGGACGGCTTCAGCGATGCTGTCTGCGGAAGGATAGCACGGGCGCTCAATGCGCTCAGGGAAAACCCTTTTCCCAGGGGCAAGCTGATAAAGAAGATCAAAGGGAAGGATGCCGATTTCTACAGGCTCAGGTCTGACAAGCACAGGGTATTCTATGTCATCGAAGCAGGCAGAGTGGTGGTATTGAGGATTGTGAACAAAAAGGAAGCCGGGCGGCTTATCCGTTCTCTGGACTGAGCACCTTTACAAACGGGGGATAATTTGAAGGGCGGGCCAGGTGTGACATAGGGGGGAGATTTCACGTTGGTTATGCCTCCCGACTCACAATTCTTGGACCCCTTGACTTTTTCTTGTGGTACGACACGGATTGACGTAGCGGGGGTGGTATGATGGGGGAGAAGACAAGGAACGTTTA
>JAKAGF010000182.1 GCA_021825805.1 Nitrospirota bacterium | reverse complement strand
AGATAAAAAGGAAGACAAAAAAAAGCAAAAGGGAGGAAGGATAGTCCTGGTCGGCAACCCTAATGTGGGCAAGAGCGTCATCTTCGGACTGCTCACCGGCAAATATGTGACCGTTTCAAACTATCCCGGAACTACCGTTGAGGTATCCCACGGCAACCTAAGCCTTGATGGAAAGAGGTTCCTGATAGTCGACTCGCCGGGGATAAACAGCTTCATCCCCATGAGCGAGGACGAAAGGGTGACCAGGGACATACTCCTTGCCGAAAAGCCTGGCAGCGTC
The DNA here is from genome assembly GCA_021825805.1 of Nitrospirota bacterium. Taxonomy (GTDB): domain Bacteria; phylum Nitrospirota; class Thermodesulfovibrionia; order Thermodesulfovibrionales; family UBA6898; genus JAKAGF01. The sequence continues at coordinate 5,437 of JAKAGF010000182.1, read as the reverse complement.
GTTCTGGTTGCGGACTCCAAGAACCTCAAGCGGGCGCTGATGCTCCTCATCCAGCTTGCCGAGATGAAGCTGGCTTGCGTTCTTGTCCTTAATATGGAGGATGAGGCAACTGCCCGGGGGATCGAGATCGATTACCGGAGACTCGAGGAGTTGCTCGGCGTCAGTGTTGTTGCCACGGTCGCCCCGCAGAGGAAGGGGATAGCGAGGTTGCGGGATGCCCTTCTGGCCCCGCGGAATTCCGTTATCCGCGCGAATTATGGCGCGACTATTCACCAGTACGCGGAAAAGATCGCCGCACTTCTGCCCGAGGCGCCCATCTCCAGGCATGCCATCAGCCTGATGATACTCTCAGGGGATGACAGCATGAAGTCCTGGTTCATCGCAAACCTTGATCCCAGGACCATCAAGAAAATTGAGGACCTCAGGGATGAAGCCCAGGCCCTTCACCGGGAACCCATATTCAATGCGATCGCCAAAAGGAGGATCGAGCTCGCGGAGGAGATTGTCGGACTGGTCATGAAGAAAGGTCCTGATACCGCAGGACATATCGCCCAGTGGGTCGGCAGCCGGTCCATGCATCCCTTTTGGGGCATCTTCTTCCTTGTCTTCGTCCTCTTCTGTTTTTACGAATTCGTCGGCAGGCTGGGCGCGGGTGTTCTGGTGAACTTCCTTGAACAGGTGATCTTTGGGGAGTATCTGAGCCCAGGCATACAAAAGGTGGTCAGGTACCTCATTCCCTCTGCCTTTATCCAGGATTTGTTCGTAGGTCAGTACGGGCTTTTCACGATGGCGCTGACATACGCTGTTGCCATCATACTCCCGATCACCACCACCTTTTTCATCGCCTTCGGATTCCTCGAAGACAGCGGATATCTGCCGAGAATAGCGGTGCTTACCAACAGCGCCTTTTCAAGAATAGGCCTCAACGGCAAGGCCGTGCTCCCCATGGTCCTCGGCCTCGGATGCGGGACCATGGCCACGATGACCACCCGTATCCTCGAAACAAAGCGCGAACGGATCATCGCCACCTTTCTCATCGCCCTTGCCATCCCCTGTTCAGCGCAGCTTGGCGTGATTCTGGGGATGCTCGGCCCCTATCCGCTCAAGGTCACCTTGTGGTGGATAGGCGCACTGCTGGCGGCATTGCTGCTGACCGGCTATATAACGTCGCTCGTTGTCCCGGGGGAGAAGGCGGACTTTTTTCTCGAACTGCCGCCCATACGCATGCCGAAGATGGGCAATATCCTGATGAAGACCTTCGGCAGGATAGAATGGTACCTGAGAGAGGCTGTGCCTCTTTTCATGCTCGGCACCCTGATCCTCTTTCTTCTCGACAAGCTCCGCGTCCTCGGATGGCTTGAAAAAGCAGCGTCACCTCTGATCGTCACCTTTCTCGGGTTGCCGGACAAGGTGACCGGCGCGTTTATCATGGGCTTTCTCCGGCGGGACTATGGCGCTGCCGGGCTCTTCGAATTGTCGAAGCAGGGGCTGTTGAACGAAAACCAGATAATCGTGAGCATCATCACGCTGACGCTGTTCGTGCCCTGCCTCGCCAGCTTCTTCATGATCATCAAGGAGCGGGGTGCAAAGGCTGCCCTCCTGATGTTCTCCCTGATCACCGCTTTCGCCCTGCTCGTCGGCGGACTGGTCAATCTCCTCCTGAAGATAACAGGATGAAGGACGCGCTCTTTTTCGCGGCAGGCCGCTGCAACCGCATTTTCCCTCGTTTTGACAGCCCTTTGAAGGCCGGAGTATAATCAAGTCTACGATGAAGTTGAAGTTTATTATTATCTTTACCGTCGTTTCCATGCTTCTCGGCGGGGTCGCAGGCAGCTATATAGCCATTTCGAAGGGCATTCCCTCCATAGAAGAACTGAAGCGGTACAACCCTTCGGCAGGAACAAAGATCTATTCTGACGATGATGTGCTCATCGGCGAGCTGAAACTCGAAAAGGGCATATTCGTTCCGATCGACAGCATCCCCCATAACATGGTAAACGCGATCATCGCGGTCGAGGACTCCAGGTTCTGGAAGCATAAGGGCATCGACTACATCGCCATTATGCGGGCCATGGTAAAAGACGTTCTGCACGCAAGCCTCAAGGAAGGCGGCAGCACCCTCACGCAGCAGCTTGCCAAGGTTGTTTTCCTTAGCCCCGAAAAGACCCTCAAGAGAAAGCTGATGGAGGCGTCCCTTGCGGTCAAGATGGAAAAAAACCTGTCAAAGAAGGAGATTCTCGAACTCTATCTCAACAGGGTATATTTCGGGCATGGCGCATACGGCGTTGAGATGGCCTCGCGGGTATATTTCGGCAAATCAGTGAAGCAGCTCACCCTCGGTGAGGCAGACCTCATCGCGGGACTGGTAAAGGCGCCCACCCTCTATTCTCCGTTCAACGACCTGTCGCGGGCAAAGGAGCGGCAGATGACCGTTTTGTCCCGCATGGAGGAAGAGGAATACATCAAGAAGTCGGACAGGGAATTTGCCTACAACCAGCCGCTCTACCTGGCGAGTCCGAAAAAGGGGATGGAGGCTGCCGGCTATTTTACCGAATATATCCGAAAATATCTCGAAGAAAAATACGGCGAGGATATGGTCTATAAGAGAGGGCTCAAGGTCTATACCACCCTCAACAGGTCCTTGCAGACGTCCGCGATCAATGCTGTCCAGTCCGGCCTCAGGGAGGTGGACAAGCGGCGGGGCTGGCGCGGTCCCCTTGAACACCGCAACAACATCGATTTCGACAAGGAGTTGAAGGCAAAGGGCCTCTCAACAACAGTGGCGGTGAACTCCGGAGATGTTTATGCGGGCCTCGTCCTGAAGGTTGCCGAAAAGGAGGCGATCATCAAGACTCGGGGGGTTACCGGAAGACTCGGACTCAGTGACGCCCTCTGGGCCGCGCGGGTACTCAACAAAGACGGCTCGGCAAAAACCATCCCCCAGTTCAACCTCGCAAAAATCCTGAAACCCGGCGATATGATAAAGGTAAGCATCAAGGGAATTCAAAACAAGAACGTGAACCTTTCCCTCGAACAGGACCCCGAGGTGGAGGGCGCCTTAGTGGCGATAGAGCCGTACACCGGCTTCATCAGGGCCATGGTAGGCGGGTATGACTTCACCAGGAGCGACTTCAACAGGGCGGTGGCTGCCAAGAGGCAGCCTGGATCAGCTTTCAAACCGGTCATTTACGCGGCAGCCATGGACAACGGTTTCACGCCGGCGAGCATCATCAACGATGAACCGGTAACGTACATGGGCGGCCCGAAGGGCGAATGGAGCCCGGAAAACTATGATCACAAATACTATGGTCCCACCAGGCTGAGGGAGGCCCTCACCTATTCTCGAAATGTGGTCACCGTAAAACTCGTGGAGGCTATGGGCATAGACAACCTGATCAACTTCGCGCACACCGTCGGATTTCAGGGCGAGATCCCGAGGAACCTGAGTATAGCGCTCGGCTCAGTGACCGTATCGCCCCTCGAACTCGCCACCATCTATGACGTTTTTGCGAGTAACGGCATGAAGGCAAAACCGATCACTATCAAGTATATTACGGACAAGAGGGGCAGCATCATAGAATCGCATGAGCCCGAGCCTGAGCAGGTGATCAGTCCCCAGACATCGTTCCTCATCACTTCCATGATGGAAGACGTGGTCAAATATGGCACTGGATGGCGGGCCAAGGCCGTGGGCGCCCCGGTCGCCGGGAAGACTGGCACCACAAACGATTACAAGGATGCATGGTTCGTCGGGTACACGTCCAACCTGGTCTCGTGCGCATGGGTGGGGTACGACAACCTCAGGACGATGGGTTCGCAGGAGACCGGCGGCAGGGCGGCAGCGCCCATATGGGTATCATTCATGCAGAATGCGGGAAGAGGAGATGCTGAAGGTTTTTTCCATCCAGAGGGGATAGTCAGCGCAATGGTTGACCCTAAGACCGGGTTACTCTCAAAGGACGACTCAGGGATCAGAGAGTATTTCAAGGAGGGTTCCCAGCCCCGACAGGTTGCCCCGGCAAGATCGGTCTGGGAGATCAAGGACCCGTCCCAGTTCAACTTCGACTGAGCAGGTTACTTCTTGGCCTTCTTGGAGATGTAGACGATACAGTCTTCGCAGATCCTTCCAGACTGGGTGTTGCAGATCATCCGGTTCAGTTCCCAGCAGGGCTTGGTCCTGTCTATATAGGCTGAACAGGCGCTCTTCCGGTCATCCGTACAGGCGGTTATCTCCCAGCAGGGCGCATAGTCAAGCAGCCTCTTGATGCCTTCGATACTGATCTTCTTGTTGTGGATGAGTTCCCTAAGGCACCGTAACCACTTGATATCATTCTCGGAATAGAACCGGTTCTTGTTTCTCCGGGCCGGCTTGATAAGCCCGTGCTTCTCATAAAGCCGCAGGGTCTGGTCAGTGGTGCCGATCAGTTCCGCCACGATACCGATGGGGTAAAGCGGCATCTCCTTTTTTTCCTCATCATTCAAGTCCTTTTTCATTTTTCCCCTTGCCATTAATCGAGTATATCAGATATAGCGGAAATTCTCTCGCATATAAATTTTAATTATTAATACATTATCAAATTAAAAAATGCAAGTTTTTTGTTTTTTGTTGTTGACAATGCCCGAAGGTCTTATGTAATATTACAGCGATTTTCCCCAAAGGAGGCCATCATGCACGAAGAGAAACTTTTGCTGGATATTTTCATAAATCCCGAGACAGTGCCGCACTACGTTTCATATGCCTTTGTTGCTTCCCTTATACTCATCGTCATATCGCTCATAATCAGAAACTCCATCAAACTGGTGCCAACGGGCGCGCAGAACGTCATGGAATCCATCGTGGAGGCGCTCCTGAATCTGGCTGAGGATAACATAGGTCATCACTGGGCGCGGCCCCTGTTCCCGCTTATCGGCACCCTTGCACTGTACATCGCTGTATGCAACTTCATGGGACTCGTCCCTGGTCTCTATTCAGCCACGAGCAACATAAACAACAATGCTGCCATGGCTGTCCCCGTATTCCTTGCAACACACGTCTACGGCATTCGGGTCCACGGACTCGGCTACTTCAAGCACTTCCTCGGCCCTGTCCGCTCGATTTACGCCCTGCCGCTCATGATCCTCATGGTGGTCATCGAAGGCCTCGGGCACCTGGTCCGTCCGGTCACTCTTTCGGTCAGGCTTTTCGGGAACATGGCTGCAAAGCACATCATCCTTCTCGTTCTCGGATCACTCGCGCCGTGGATCGTCCCGACGGCCATCCTGGCGCTGGGGACCCTGGTGAGCATAATACAGGCATTTGTCTTTACACTGCTTGCGACGCTGTATCTCGCTGGTGCCGTTGAAGAGGCACATTAAACCAAAGATCCTTGAGAAAGGAGGAAAAGAAATGAAGAAAACAATCGCACTTATCCTTCTGGCCCTGTCTTTTGCCTTTGTT
>JAKAGF010000017.1 GCA_021825805.1 Nitrospirota bacterium | reverse complement strand
GACTACCTCTCAAAGCCCTACAAGCTCGATGAACTGGTGATCATCGTGAACAGGGCGTATGAGTACGGCAGGCTCAGCGTCAAGAACCGGCTCCTCCAGCAGGAACTCGTCAGGAAGGAATCGCCCGTGGAATTCGTCTGCGCCGGCGACAAAATGAAGGCGGTCCTTTCTCTCATCAGGAAGACGGCGCCCACCGACTCGCCGGTCCTGATCCAGGGCGACAGCGGGACAGGGAAAGAACTCGTCGCCGATACCATCTGGCACTTCAGCAGGCGCAACGCCTTCCCCTTGATCGCCCTCAACTGCGCATCTCTTTCCGAAAACCTGATCGAGTCCGAGTTGTTCGGCCATGAGAAGGGATCGTTCACGAGCGCCTACCAGGCGAAAAACGGCATCGTCGAGGTTGCCGACAAGGGCACCCTCTTCCTCGACGAGATCGGAGAGATGCCGCTGGGGCTGCAGGCAAAGCTGCTGCGGTTTCTGGATTCCGGAGAGTTCAGACGCGTGGGAAGCAACCGCAACCTCGCGGTGGACGTGCGGGTCATCGCTGCCACCAACAAGGACCTTGTTGAACGCGTCAGGGAAGGCGCCTTCAGGGAAGACCTGTATTACCGGCTCAACGTGATCAACATCTCGATACCTCCGCTCAGGGAAAGGAAGGACGACATCGCGGTCCTCGCCTTGCACTTCATCCGGAAATATGCGGCCAAACTGTCGAAACCCATAGAGGGGTGCGCGCCGGCCGCACTCGAAATGCTCGCTGCCTATGACTGGCCGGGCAACGTGCGGGAACTGGAGAACGTCATAGAGCGGGCCGTCATCCTTTGCGACGCCGACAAAATCGGTCCGCAGGACCTGGCGATACCCGCAACAACCTCGCTCGCTCCCAGGGGCGATCAGCCGTCCCTGGATGAGATGGAGAAGGACTACATCCTCAGGGTTCTCCGGGAGGCGAAGGGAAACCAGTCGCGGGCGAGTCAGATACTCGGCATCGACAGGAAGACCCTCTACCTGAAACTCAAACGGTACGGCATCTCCTGACAGGAACCGGGACGCCACTCAGCCTCAGGGGGCGGCGATCGCCTCCTTCACCGCGCGTCCCAGGAGCTTTTGGGTAAAGGGTTTCTGGATGAAACGCTTCGCCCCGCTGCGGAGCAGCCTGCTGATCCCGCCAAGCCCCTCACTGCTGTACCCGGAGATGAGGATCACCTTCACCTGCGGGTTGATGCCCCTGAGTATCTGAAAGACCTCTGTGCCGTTCATCATCGGCATGATCATGTCCAGAAGCACAAGGTCGATCTCCGCCTGCCTCTCCCGATATGCGGCCACCCCCTCGGTTCCGTCGGCAGCCGCGAGCACGCTGTATCCGTAGCGGCGCAGGATATCCGAGGTGAGAGAACGGACGTCCGCCTCGTCCTCGATGATGAGCACAGTCCCGTCGCCTGTAAGATCTTCCTGTGTCGGAGCTGCCTCGACTTCAGCCGCCTCGGTACAGACCGGGAAGTAGACATGAAACCGCGTCCCTCTGCCGGCTTCGCTTAAGAGGTTGATGTAGCCGCCGTGGTTCGTCACGATGGAGTGGACGATGTACAGCCCCAGGCCGGTGCCTGATCCTCTTGATTTCGTGGTAAAGAAAGGATCGAAGACCTTGTGCAGGATCGCTTCTTCCATGCCCTTGCCGGTGTCGGAAATGCCGAGCCTGACAAACCCCTCGGCAGAGGGCCGGCCGGTAAGGGGAATATCCTCCTGGCCGACATTGACGGTCTCGATCAGGAGGCTGCCGCCCTCAGGCATCGCGTCCCGTGCATTGACGGCAAGGTTCATGATCACCTGCTGGAGCTGGGAGGTGCTTGCCTTGATGTTGCGCAGCTCAGGGGCGAGGCGCGTATCCATGGAGATGCTCTTGGGGATGCTCCGCGAGAGAAGTTCAAGTGTGTCCTGTACAACGGCATTGAGGTTCACGACCCGGTGTTCGACTTTCTCCGTCTTTGTGGCATTGAGTATGCGGGCCGCGAGGTCAGCCCCCCGCTTGGCGGAATGTTCGATGATGCTCACATGCCGGTAGTTGGGATGGTCTTCCGGGAGGTCCTCCTTCATGATCTCGGCGTACCCGATGATCGCGGACAGCAGGTTGTTGAAGTCGTGCGCAATGCCGCCGGCGAGGGTGCCTATCGCCTCCATCTTCTGCGCCCTCAGCAACTGTCCGTGCAGCCGCTTCTCCTCGGAGACGTCCCGCTGTATCGAGACGTAGTTGGCGATCTCTCCGGAATCGGAGAAGACCGGGAATATGACCGTCGAGGCGTTATAGGTCTCGCCGCTCTTCTTCTTGTTGACAAACTCGCCCTGCCACGGCCTTCCGGTCCGCAGCCTGCCCCACACGGTCCGATAGAAGGCCTCGTCATGCATGCCGCTCTTGAGAAAGCGCGGGTTGCTGCCCACCACATCACAGGCGCTGAAGCCGGTCATTGACTCAAAGGCCGGGTTCACATAGGTGATACAGCCCTCGCCGTCGGTGATGATGATGGCGTCAAAGGACGACTCGATGATCTTCTTGAACCGCAGGGTGTCGGCAGTGTCGCTCACCCGCTGGATAGCCACCGCGGCGTCAGAGGCGACCGCCATAAGCACTTCCTCGTCCTCGGGACCGAACTCTCCTGACCGCTTGTTCGCAAAGTAGAGGGCCGCTATCGGTCTTCCATCCTTCGAGAATATGGGATACCCCAGGAAATTCCTAATGGCCGGGTGTCCGGCTGGGAAGCTCCCTGAAAACGCGGGATGGTTCGGCACATCATTGATCTTCACCGGCGCGAGGGACAGTTTCAGCAGCTTGAGAATGCCCTCTCCCTTCGGCATCCGTCTGACCGCCCGAAGCACCTCTTCTTCGTCGAGGCCGTAGACCTTCAGCCTGCTGAACTCGCCTTTCTCGTCGTACAGGGATATGGCGGAAAGCTCGGCGTCGATCAGGATCTTGGACTGGCCGACGATCGTCTGCATGATCTCTTCGAGGGTCCTGTCCTCGTTCAGGGATACGGCGATGCTGTGGAGGGTCGTTGCGTGCATCTTCTTCACCTCAGCGGTCGCAAACGCCTGGTTCATCTCCTCGCAGAGCTCATCCAGCTCCCGGACCGACGTGACCGGAGCGCGCTCCCCCTGCTGTATACGCTCCATGATCGTCCTGATGGGCGCGATGAGGTTTCTCCTGAGTATTATGAGGATATAGAGGATCATCAGGAAGACGGACAGGACAAAGACCGTTACCGTTGAGTTCAGCTGCTGCCGGAAGGCCGTCATCTTCGGGTATTCTCTCAGCACGTCGATCACCAGCCCATACTTGTCAATGGCTATCCGGCTGCCGTAATAAACAGCATCTCCCTCCCTTGCCGAAAGAAAGCCGTCGCCGGCCGGGGAGAATGAGACCGGGAAGTCGCAGCAGGTGATCAGGACCTTCTCACCCTTCATGACCCGGTAGCGGAATTTCTCTGTCGCGAAATGCCGTCTGAGCACGGGAAGGACCTCGGCCTCCGGAATATCCTCCTTCATGATATTGAGGATCTCTTCACGCTCCTGGCTGACAATGGCCGAGTGGTAGTCCTGCATTACCGCGCTGATGATAGTGCGCGACCTGAGGGCGGCAAAAACAGCAAGGATGATCATGAAGGCGACAATGGGTATGAGAATCCTGGTCAATATCCCCTGGGGCTTCATGCGGCCCGACCCTCGCCTGCCCGCGTCCGGACAGACATCCGCTGGCGGGCTACACGGGAATCATGCGGTCTTGTTTTTTTTCCAGCCGCAGCCGGCATGTGCTCTATCAGCACCTCACCCTCGAAGTAACAAAAGGGATAATAGCCTATCAACCCGAATAAAGCAAGATTTTTCGGGGGGCCTATGCTGCTATTTTTTCAGCCTTTTTTTCTGCAGGACCGCGAGCAGACCGTCGCAGTCGAGGGTATTGGCAACATCGCTTTTTTCGAGCCAGCCCCGCCGGGCGACCCCGACGCCGAAGGCCATATTCTGAAACTGCCCCGCAGTGTGGGAATCCGTGCTTATGACCAGAGGCACATTCTTTGCCCTGGCGGCCCGCGCATAGGATTCGGAGAGATCCAGTCTAAGGGGATAGGCATTGATCTCGATGGCGGTGCCGGTCCGGGAGGCGGCCTGAAGCACCGCGTCCATGTCCATCTCATACGCCTCCCGCTCTCCGATAAGCCTGCCTGTCGGGTGGGCGATTATGGAGACATAGGGGTTCTGCATGGCTGTCACGATCCGCTTCGTAATCCTCTCCCCCGGCTGTTTGAACCCCGAGTGCACGGAGGCAACGACGATATCGAGGCGCCTCAGCAGGTCAGCATCAAAATCCAGGCTCCCGTCGGTCTTGATATTGATCTCGACCCCGGAGAGTACGCGGAAGGACTTGAGCCTCCTGTTCAGGCCCTCGATGAGCTTCAGTTGTTCGAGTATCCTTTCTTCATTCAGCCCATGGGCCACCCCGAGCCCCTTGGAATGGTCCGTCACGGCAGCGTAACGGTACCCCCTCTTGATGGAGGTCTCGGCAAGGTCTTCTATTGACTGACTTCCGTCACTCCACGAGGTGTGCAGATGGAGATCGCCCCTGATGTCGGACAGTTCCACAAGACGGGGAAGTCTTCCCTCGGCAGCTGCCTCTATCTCGCCTGTGTCTTCCCTGAGTTCAGGCGGGACATACTCCAGGCCGAGCAGCCGGTAGATGTCCCCTTCCTCTCTGCCGCCGAGCTTTTTCCCGTCTTTCTCCCTGAAGACGCCGTATTCGTTCAGCTTCATCCCTGCCTTCGCCGCCAGCTCCCTCAGCCTGATGTTGTGGGCCTTGCTGCCGGTAAAATAGGCGAGAGCTGACCCGTAGCTGTCCTCCTCCACCACCCGGATATCCACCTGTATCCCCTCTTCCATCACCACGCTGGATTTGGTGGGCCCTTTCATGAGCGTCTCTTTGACTCCGGGCATACGGGTGAAGGCGAGCATAACCGCCCCGGGGTCTTTTGAAGTCGAAAGGATGTCGATATCTTTCACCGTCTCCTTCCAGCGCCTGATGCTGCCCGCAACATCTATGCGATCAACAGGGGCCTTGTCCCGCAAGTAGCGGGCTATCTCCTCTGCCATGGGCAGAATACGGCCCAGGGGATAGTGCGAAGAGGCGCGCCTCAGCATCTCAATCCCCTTGATGATATTGCCTTCTGTTTTCTCCTTTATTCCCGGCAGACCCGCCAGCCGGTGATCGCGGGCCAGCCGTTCAAGCTCCTCAAGGTCCTTGACCTTGTATTGCCGGTAGAGGAGAGCAACAGTCTTTGGTCCGAGACCGGGAACGTTCAGAAGATCAGCGAGTCCTTCGGGGACCTCCTGCCTCAGTTTCTCGTAGGCGTCGATGCGGCCGGACCGGAGATACTCTTCAATCTTTGAGGCAAGATCACTGCCGATACCCGGAATCTCCATGAGGTCGACTGTGGAGAGCCCTGATACATCCTTTCCAAGGGTTTCTATATTAAAGGCAGCCTTCCTGTAGGCCCTGACCCTGAAGGGATTGTCGCCCCTGATCTCAAGCAGGTCGGCTATCTTATTGAAAATAGCTGAAATATCGAAGTTTTTCATACAAAAAGTATATCAGAAATCCGGGCATAGCCAACCCTATAAATTCATAGTTTAATACTTTATTGACATTTAAACTTACCTCTCTTATAATGAAAGTTAGAGTGATGTAATATTTTGTGAGCGTGATATAATTCGGCTAAGACAAAGGAGATTACGATGTCAGATACGGCAAAAAAGAAGATGGCTATCATAGCCAGCAAGGGTACTCTCGACATGGCTTATCCCCCTCTCATTCTTGCCTCAACGGCCGCTGCCATGGATGTGGAGGTGCAGATATTCTTTACACTTTACGGCGTGGACATCATCAATAAAAAGAAGTACGCGTCATTGAAGGTGGCACCCATAGCGAACCCGGCGATGCCTTCACCAGTGCCGTTCCCCAATATCCTGGGGGTGTTGCCCGGCATGACCTCTCTGGCGACGATGATGATGAACGGCATGATAAAGAAGATAAAATGGCCTTCCATCCCCGAGTTGGTAGACGCCTGCAAGGAGATGGAAGTCAAGCTCATAGCCTGTACTCCCACCCTGGAGATGACCGGCGTCACAAAGGAAGATCTCGTGGAAGGAGCGGTCGTTGCCGGGGCTGCCGAGTTCCTGAATTTTGCGCTTGATGCGAACGTCAGTTTATTTGTATAATAAACTGTGCGGGCATTCTACCCTCCAGCCCGCATAGGATTCCTGAGGGTTTATCCCCGATCCCCAGCCCTCAGGATTCAGGCCCTCGCCAGAGGGCCTTCTTTTTTGTCCGCAGCGAACCGGGCCCGCCCGCTTGCGGTAGACCCGCCCCTTATGGGAAAATGAAAGCTCTCAACAACCAGAACAGAATAAAAGGAGCTATCCATGAAATACATGTATGCCTTCATGACAATCGTATGTCTTGTTTCCGGCCTGGGCTGCCGCACGGATACCGCATCAGTGCAGCCTGCCGCTGAGGAAGCCATCACCTACCCCCTGACGGACGGTAAATGGGTCTTTTTCTCAAGAAAGGCCAACTGGATATATTACTACGACCCTCAGGGCGTCACCACCGAGGCGGAAGGATACAAACGGGTGTTGATGCGCATAGTCAACAAGGGCGTCTCCCCTGAGGCGACGTCGGTCGCTGATTACGGCGTGCATACGTTCACCGGCAGCTTTATGAAAGACATCGAGGAAGAGACTGTCCAGGTGGACCTTGACTGCGCCACGAAGCAGCGCCGGACCTACAGGAACACCATACAACACAAACAATACGGCCAGTTCTCGGTCAAGACAGCGCAGAGCGATGTTCCGTCAGTATGGAAAGACCTGCAGTATGAATGGGAGACAGCCCTGATCGGCATCGTCTGCCCGGGAAAGAAATAAGCCCGTATCGCGACTGCCCGGCAGGCTACTGAAAGGCTTTATCCCGTCAGTAATGATTGTAATACCCGCGCAGGCGAAAACCCTGGATTCCCGTTTTCACGGGAATGACAAAAACAGCGGCTTTGTTGCGGCGCTTCGGTCAGGCGCCTTCCACCGTGATGGCCTCCACCGGGCAGTTCTCTTCAGCAGCCTCGCAGCAGCCGACGAATTCACACGCCTCGGCATCGATCACCTCGGCCTTGCCGATCACCTCATTGAGATGAAAGACAGCAGGGCATATCTCTTCGCACCTGCCGCAGCCGATGCAGATATCGTGATCAACAATAACTTTCACTCCATCTCCTCACCCACGGCGGCTGCCAGAAGCGGGAACATGATCTCGTGATGCCCTGTAAGGGCGATGTTCCGCCCGGCCGCGGACGTCGGCCGTTTCAGCACATTCTCTCTCGGCCGGTAGTGCTGGATAAAATCCATGTTTATGGTCGTGATCGACTCGACGCGATGGCCGAGGTTCCTCGCCACATTCAGGGCCTTGAGAAAGACCTCCGGCATGATGACCGCTGAGCCGAGGTTGAGGTAGACCCCTCCCTCCAGGTCCGCAAGCACGGCGGCAAAAAGCCTGAAGTCCTGCATGCTCCCTTTGCCGATGGCAGCGCCGTCGGCCTCGGGATGCATATGGATGATATCCGTGCCTACGCCCACGTGGACCGTCGCCGGGATGCCGAGGGCATAGGCTGCCGCAAAGATGCTCCTCTCCTTAAACGGGAACTTCCCCCTGCTTATATATTCCCCTACAGCAGCGCCGATGCCATGCCCTTTTTTTATCCCTGTATTGATGGCCCGGTTCAGACCCTGTCCCGTCTCCCTCGCCATGCCGAAGGCGCCGGTACAGAGCTCCGCGGCAACGTCCTCCGACGTATGCCCTGCAAGGGCCAGCTCATAATCGTGTATGGTGCAGGCGCCGTTGGACGCCAATGCGGTAATCACGCCCTGGTTCATCAGTGCGATGATGACCGGCGAAAGTCCCAGTTTCACAGGATGGGCGCCCATGCCGAGGACCACCGGCCTCCCCTGCTTCCTCGCGGCAGCTATCGCCCGGACCGCGTCCCTGAAGTCGCGCGCGGCAAGGACATCAGGCAGCTTGTCTAAAAAGTCGCGAAGCGTGTCCCCCTTTTCAGGCGGCGAGGCGAGGGACCGCACCGAGACCTTGCTCCTGCGGCTGCAGAGGGAGTATGACTTCACCGACTTCAGGGAAACCGGCCTGTAGCGTTTCACGGGAACATTGTAACACAGGGTCAGCTTGATTTAAAACAGCGGAATATGGTAAAAAATAAGACTAATTTATTCAGGAGGATACTGCGTTGGCGGCAAAAGCACCCGTTAAAAAGAATCTTTCAGCATTAAAGAGGGCCCGTCAGTCCGAGAAAAGAAACGAGCGCAACCGGGTCGAGCGTTCAAAGGTCAAGAGCGTTGTGAAGGCGGTCGAGACCTCTCTTAAGGGTACAGATACAGAGGCTGCGAAGAAGGCCCTTCTGCAGGCAGTGAAAACCATCAGCAGCGCCCGCTCAAAAGGCATCGTCCATAAGAACAACGCCGCGCGGAAGATATCACGGCTGACCCGGAAGGTCAACGCTGCCGCGAAACCTGCATCAGTTTAGTAAGAAGGAGCTCCAGGGGATAAGCGCCCCCCGAGCTCTTTATCTGCAGATCCGCTTCCTTCAGCATCGTAAAGATCCTGTGGTAGTAATCGCGGTCCCGGGGGGAATTTCTTTCGCCGAATGACCGGGCATACTGCCAGTTGAGCGCCCCGAGAAGCCCGTATGGCTCCTCTGTCTCGCGCAATACCCGGTAGATCCTGAAGACCTGCTCCGGGTCCCCTGACCGCAGGGCGTCTGTGAGCGCGAAAACGTTAAACGTCCTCTTACCCTCCGCCACTTCCATCACATCGTCCACATCGACCGCGTCCTTGCCCATGAGCGCGCATTTGTCCAGCTCGGAAGAGAGGAGCCCCAGATCAGGGCCTATGATGCCGAGGAGATAATCGGCAGCCCTATCGGACAGCGCAACACCCTTGGCCCGCGCCCTGTCCCTGAGCCAGCCGTGGATATCCCTTTCGCTGATGTCCAGTACGATCTGGCGGGCAGCCTTGAGAGCGTCCTTTGTCTCCTTTTTCGCCTGTCCTGCATACAGGAGGATCAGCGCCGAGGAAGCCGAAGGGGTCGCGAGATATTGGCCGAGCTTGGCAAGATCCTTCTTTACTATCTTCTGGAGGTTTTCGACAACAACAAACTTCCTGCCGGAAAAGAAAGGGACGGTATTGGCAACATCGAGAATCTGATCAAGGGGCGTTGTCCCGTTGGCTATGAGGTCGAAGACTTGAAAATTGAAGTCACGTTCAGCAGCCGGCACGAGGGCCTTTATGGAGGAGGCAGCCTCGGAATGGAGAAAGGGGTCCGAGGAAGAGAGGAGATAGGCTGAAGCAGGCATCCCCTTCTTCAGTTCAACCAGGAAATCACGATAGCTCATCGGTAGATAAAGTGGCCGACGATCTCTGTCGCCAGGTCCGCTGCTGCCCGCTCCTCTGCCGCCTCCTTGCCTGCGATGAGCCTGCCGAACTCCTCAGCAGCGGCAAAGGAGACGATAAAGGGACTCGTCACAGCGGCGGTTCCGGTCACCTTGCCCGACGCGTCGGTCAGCCTGCAGACAGCATCGACAAGGATGCGATACTCGGTGACAAAACCGCTTTTCTCAGAGAGCGCGGTGATATCAAAACGATTCACAGTGCAGGAAAGCGTATTTTCAGCGGTACTGCCGACATGCACGCCCTGCCTCAGGAACTCCACGGTGAGGGCCCGGTGGAGCCTGTCCTGCAGCTTGGGTTCATAGGTGGTATTCCCAACAACAGCGACCCGCACCTCGGTAAAGGGCAGCGACTGCCTGCCATGAATGCGGTACCCGCAACCCGCGGTTATACCGGCCACGGCAGCCGCTGCCATCGCCATTCTGAGGACCTTCATCAGTCTATTCTTCACCATATCCGTATCAGGCCACGATATTGACGAGCCTGCCCTGGACAACGATCACCTTCTTCACCGCCTTGCCGCCGATGAACTCCACGGTCTTCTTGTCATTGAGGGCCAGCGCCTTCAGTTCATCATCCGGAAGGCCTGCGGGGACCATGAGCCTCGCCCGCACCTTTCCGTTGATCTGGACGACCAGTTCTATCTCCTCCTCTTGTGCAAGCCCGTCGCTCCACAAAGGCCAGGTCTGCGCGAAGATCCCCGGCTGGTTGCCGAGGGCTGACCAGAGCTCCTCGGCGATGTGGGGAGTAAACGGGGAAAGCAAAAGCAGAGTCGTCTCCACGCTGAACCGCAGGACGTTCGCGTCTACCGCGTCCTTCGGCGAAAAGCCGTTCATCTCATTGACCAATTCCATGAGCGCGGCGATGGCGGTGTTGAAGTGGTATTCCCGCTCTATGTCGAGGGTGACCTTCTTGATCGTCTGATGGGCCTTCCGCGCAAGCGCGCGCCCTTCGTCCGAGAGGCCGGAAGCATCCGAAACCCCCGCGGAAGAGGACTGCTTCAGTGCGTCTTGGTTCCTGTAGACCAGCGACCAGATGCGGGAAAGGAAGCGGTACGCGCCCTCCACCCCCTTGTCCGACCAGTCGAGGTCTTTCTCCGGAGGGGCGGCAAAAAGAGAGAAAAGCCGGGAGGTATCGGAGCCATACCGGTTTATCAGATAGTCGGGGTCAACGACGTTGCCCTTTGACTTGGACATCTTGGCGCCGTCCTTTATCACCATCCCCTGCGTCAGGAGATTGGTGAAGGGCTCGCCATGGGATATGATCCCCAGGTCGCGGACCACCCTCGTGAAGAACCGGGAATAGAGCAGATGGAGGACCGCATGTTCGACGCCTCCGATGTACTGGTCAACAGGCATCCAGTAGTCAGGATCAGGGACCGGCAGCGGGCCGCCGTCGAACCGGACATTTCCTTTTCCCTGACAGTAGGCGATGAAGTACCATGAGGAGTCAACAAAAGTGTCCATGGTGTCGGTCTCTCTGCGGGCCGGGCCGCTGCACTTAGGACAAATGACATTCACAAAGGAGGATGACTCGGCCAGGGGAGAGCCGCCCTTGCCGGTAAAACGCACGTCCTCCGGCAGAATAACCGGCAGGTCCTTGTCAGGGACAGGAACGATGCCGCATGCGCTGCAATAGATGACCGGTATCGGGGTTCCCCAGTACCGCTGGCGGGAGATGCCCCAGTCGCGGAGTTTGAAGTTCACCTTCCTCTTCCCCTTACCCTTTGCCTCCATCCCGGCGGATATGCGTTCTCTCGCCTCGGAACTCTTCAGGCCGGTATAGAGTCCGGAGTTGATCAGAATGCCGTCATCCTCATAGGCCTCCTGCGGGACCTCCGCATCAGGGGAGGTCGCCCCCTCCGGCATTATCACCCGGCGGACCGCAAGGCCGTACTTTTGCGCAAACTCAAAATCCCTCTGGTCATGGGCGGGAACGGACATGATCGCCCCGGTGCCGTACTCCATGAGCACGAAATTTGCGATGTAGACGGGGAGCCGCTCGCCGTTGACCGGGTTGATGCAGTAGCGGCCGGTGAAGAGTCCGACCTTCTCCTCAGCTTTGCCGTAGAGCGCTGTGACCTTTTCAAGTTCAGCCTTGTCCCCCGCGAGTTTCGACGAGAGGGGATGGGGCGGCGAGAGGCAGACAAAGGTCGCGCCGAAAAGGGTGTCAGCCCGCGTGGTGTAGATGCGGATGACGTCTCCCGTCCCCTCGACAGCGAAATCAGCCTCAAGGCCGTAGCTCTTGCCGATCCAGTTCTTCTGCATGGTGACTACCTTCTCCGGCCATCCGGTCAGATGGTCGCAGGCCTGGAGGAGCTCCTCGGCATAGTGGGTGATCTTCAGGAACCACTGGTCAAGCTGTTTCTGCACTACAACGCTGTCGCATCTCCAGCACTTGAGGTCGATCACCTGCTCGTTGGCGAGGACCGTTGCGCAGGAGGGGCACCAGTTGACATAGGAAGACTTGCGGTACGCAAGACCCTTTTCATACATCCTCAGGAAGAACCACTGGTTCCATTTGTAATAGTCCGGATTGCAGGTGGCAACCTCGCGGTCCCAGTCGTAGCTCAGGCCGAGCTTGTTGAGCTGCCCCTTCATGTAGGAGATGTTTTCGTATGTCCACTTTGAGGGATGCACGCCGTGTTTAATGGCGGCGTTCTCCGCGGGAAGGCCGAAGGCGTCCCAGCCCATGGGGTGCAGGACGTTGAAGCCGCGCATCCTCTTGTACCGGGCTATCACATCGCCGATGGCATAGTTCCTCACGTGCCCCATATGTATCCTGCCGGAGGGATAGGGGAACATCTCAAGACAATAGAACTTCTTTTTGGACGCGTCTTTCGCCGCCCTGAAGAGGTTTTTCTCCGCCCAGTGCGCCTGCCATTTCGGCTCTATCTTCTTCGGGTCGTACCGCTCTTCCAACATGACCTCCGCGTGAATGTGCGCATGAAATGCAACGTATTCAGGGGGTATTATACCATAGTCAGACCAGCCGAAAATCCGCGTTTGAGAAGACCTGACTAATCAGGAGGCCGGGGTCAGAACTTGACGCCGAGGTCAGGGAAGAGGACCGTGAGCTGACGGATATTGTTCGTCAGAAGCAGGATGCCGAAGACGATGAGCAGAAGGCCGCTGATGATCATCACGACCCGCATATGTTTTCTGATCTTCGCCGAATAGCTCAGAAAAGAATTGAACATCAGAGACGAAACGAAAAAGGGTATCCCCAGCCCCAGCGAATAGACCGCAAGGAGCTTGAACCCGTACGAGGCAGACCCCTGGGAACCGGCGTACAGGAGTATCGTCCCGAGGATGGGGCCGATGCAGGGCGTCCATGCGGCGGCAAAGGTCATGCCAACGAAAAAGGAGCCGATATATCCTGCCGGCTTTCCGCTGAGATGGAACTTCCGCTCCTTGGTGAGGAAATCAAGCCTGATGATACCGGAGACAAACAGGCCGAAGAAGATGACCAGGACGCCTCCTATGTTCCTGATCCAGTCCTGATACTGAAAGAGAAACCTGCCGACAGCCGAAGACGATGCGCCGAGTGCGACGAAGATAAAGGAGAAGCCCAGGATAAAGGAGGCGGAGTTTATGATGGTTAGAAAGCGGATCTTCTTCCTGTCAGAGCCTTCCTTCAGGTCCTCGAAAGAGACGCCGGTGATGAAGGAGACATAGGAAGGGATAAGGGGAAGGACGCACGGCGAAAGAAAAGACAGCAGTCCCGCGAGAAAGGCGAGGGGGAAGGATACGTCTTTCATCCCGTCACTCCTGCACAGCGCAGTCTGCGCTGTCTCCCTTTATCTTTTCGACGGCATGGGGGATAACCTCAAGCACGGCCTCAAGCCCCTCCCGTATCGCCTTGGGGCTGCCGGGCAGATTGATGATAAGGGTCTCCCCCCGCACTCCTGCAACCGCGCGAGAGAGCATCGCCCTGTCGGTCTTCTTCAGCCCCTCGCGCCTCATCGCCTCGGCGATGCCCGGCACCTCTCGCTCTATGACTTCCAGCGTGGCGTCGGGCGTCACGTCCCGGGGAGAAAGCCCCGTGCCCCCGGTAGTAATGATGAGATCAACCTTTGTGCTGTAATCCACCAGTTTCGCCTTTATCAAATCCTTCTCGTCCGGGATGACCTCATAGATGGAGACCTCCGCTCCGATCCTGCTGATGATCTCCCTGACGGCAGGGCCGCCCAGGTCCTCCCGTTCGCCCCTGGAACCCTTGTCGCTCAGCGTGAGCACCGCAGCGGTGATCACGGCAGCACCTCCACAGTGTCACCGGCCCTGATTTTCCCTCCCTTGAGGACCGCGATGAATATGCCTTCCTTGGGCATTACGCAATCGCCTGCCTGATAATAGATGGCGCAGCGGTTGTGGCATTCCTTGCCGATCTGGCTCACCTCGCCGACCACGCTGCTGCCGATGCCCATCTTGGCGCCGACCGGCAGGGAGAGAAGGTCGATCCCCTCGGTGGTGATATTTTCGGCGAAGTCTCCGGGAGAGACGTCGAGTCCCTTGTCTCTCATCTTCTGTATGCTCTCCATCGCAAGGAGGCTCACCTGACGGCGCCATTCAGAGGAGGCATGTGCGTCGCCCTCGATGCCATAGGACTCTTTCACCTCGATCTCCGCAACCGGCTTTTTCCTCACGCCTTTCTTATCGCTCACATTAACTGAAATGACCTTTCCCGACATACTTAAAAATACCACACTTTACGCGATGGCAACAAGAGAAGAACCATATAAATATTTTAGGCGTGAGCAAGAGCAGGTAATCTTTTTATCTTCTTTATCTCCTTCGCAGTCGATGATTGGTATGTGAACCATATTCCTCCACCTCCTTTAAAGACAGCGGACTAAGAGGCATAACGCCTTCAACCCATACGCATACGCGGCATACAGCGCCATTCGGGGCACATCCCATATTTTTTGAGGGCGGATTGCATCGGATTGTTTTGAACCAAAGATTTAAAACAACATTGGAGAAAAAACTTTGGCGGGCATTTGTGTTAAACTTTTTATGGAAAGACAGAGAAGTAAAAATATGGGAGGTGTTTCTGTTTCAGCATTACTTGGTATTGCAAGGGAAAGCGTTCAAAAATTCGGGTATAGGCTCGTGTACACAAACATCAGTGATAATTCGTAACCCCATGGGAGGAAAGCGCATGAGAATAGTCAGTTGTTGTTTGGCACTCACGGCGGTTCTGCATTTGTATGTTGACGTTGCTTATGGCAAAGATTACGAGGTCAAGAGAACAGTAGGCGGTTGCGAGGTTGTTATTAAAAGCGATAAGAATCCGCCGATTGCGGGTGACAATAATGTAAGTGTGGAGATTACCGATATATCCGGCAACCGTGTCAGTGATCCGGTCGTAGTCGTCGAATATTCCCGACCGGCCAGAAGTGGTATGCCCGCAATGAATTATACGGCTGATACTGTAATGAAAAAGGGCAAATATGTAGGAAAAATGAGCCTTTCGCTGCCGGGACCATGGAACGTTACAGTGAAAATAATACGATCTGGTGAAACAGCATCAGCACGCCTTACGGTTGATGTCGAGTAGAAATATCAGGGTGATCGAGGATCAGGCCTACACACTTCACGAGGGCTTTTTTCTCAAAGCCAACTGTTTCGCCAGAATGAACAACTGCCCTTATGACGGCAGGGATGAATAACAGTGAAGGTGCGTGATATCATAAAGCTGATTGAAGACGATGGTTGGTATCGAGTAGATACGAGCGGCAGTCATCGGCAATACAAGCATCCGATGAAATCCGGCAGAGTGACTATCGCAGGTCATCCGGGGGATGAGCTGGCGCCTGGAACAATGAACAGTATTTTGAAACAGGCGAAGTTGAAGGAGGTGAAATAAATGCATCGTTTCCTGGTTATCATTGAAAAGGCGAACGGAAACTATTCGGCGTATTCCCCTGATTTGCCGGGGTGCATTGCCACAGGCGCTACCCGCGAGGAGACCGAGCGGAATATGCACGAGGCTATCGAATTGCATCTGTGCGGATTAAAAGAAGATAATCAACCGATTCCCGAGTCTACCTCTTTCGCGGAATATTTTGCTGTTCATGAATAATCCCTGGGGTTGTCGACCAACGGACGCGAGGGCTTTTTTCTTAGGCAAGCCGCATGTCGCCTCTTAGACCGAACAACGACCATCGCTGCCAATCCCATCCCATGACCATCTCCGGCATCTGCTTTATAACCGACAGAACCTACTGCAGTCTTTCCCCGGCTGAGATGACGCGGATCGTCCTTGAGGCCGGCGTCAGCTTCATTCAATACCGCGACAAGAACAGGACCCGCCGGGAGATATACGAGGAGGCCTTACGGCTCCGCGAGCTGACGCTCCAGCACAGGGCCGCCTTCATCGTCAACGACCACGTTGACATCGCCCTTGCGGTTGACGCCGACGGCGTGCACCTCGGCCAGGACGACCTGCCCCTCGCGGAGGCGCGGCGTATCATGGGCGGCAAGATCATCGGCATATCAACCCACAGCCTGACAGAGGCGAAGGAGGCCGAGGCGGGCGGGGCGGATTACATCGGGTTCGGCCCGATCTTCCTTACCACCACAAAGGACGCGGGCTCTCCGCAGGGTATTGACAATCTAAGGTCAATAAAACAAAATGTCTGTATCCCGGTGGTGGCCATCGGCGGTATCTCTGCCGAAAACATAGCATATGTCTTTGAAGCAGGGGCTGATGCGGCTGCGGTTGCCACCGCCATCTGCCGTGGCGACATCAGGGAAAACGCGGCGCGGATGATGCAGCTTGTTAAGACACGGCGCTGATGCTTAAGGACCATTTTTCAAGAGCCCGACAATATCTGACAAACCAATACGCAAAAAATAAAGGAGACTCCATGAGAAAGCTTGCAGTGATCGTCGCTATCATGATCCTAACCCTCTCCTTCGCCGCCGGCTGCCGGAAAAAGAGCGACACAATCAAGATAGGCGTTGCCGGCCCCATGACCGGCGACCAGTCGAAGATGGGTATGGACTTCAAAAACGGCGTCACGCTCGCTGTGGAGGAATGGAATGCAAAGGGCGGCGTCCTGGGCAGGAAGATCGAGATCGAGATCGGCGACGACCAGCACGATCCCAAACAGGCTGTCTCCCTTGCCAACAAACTCGCCAATGCCGGCGTTGCCGGCGTCATCGGACACTTCAACTCAAGCTGTTCCATCCCAGCTTCGGACATCTATAACCGCGCAGGCCTGCCGATGATCTCCCCTGGATCGACAAACCCCCAATTCACTGAGAAGGGGTACAGGAACGTCTTCAGGGTATGCGGCAGGGACGACCAGCAGGGCAAGGTCGGCGCCGATTTCGTCACGAACCAGCTGAAGCTCGGGAAGGTGGCGGTAATCCACGACAAGACCACCTACGGCCAGGGGCTGGCCGATGAATTCAAGAAGGCGCTCGGCAGGTCAGTGGAAGTCGTCTTCTACGGCGGCATTGTGCAGGGCGACAAGGACTTCAAGAGCGTGCTGACCGCTATCAGGCAAAAAGGACCCGAACTCATCTTCTTCGGAGGCATCTACCCCGAGGCAGGGCTCCTCGTCAGGCAGGCAAAGGAGAGCGGCATCAAAGCGCCTCTCATGAGCGGCGACGGCACCATTGACCCGAAGTTCATCGAAATAGCCGGAAGCCAGGCTGCCGAAGGCTCCTACCTCACCTTCAGCCCTGACCCCAACAACATCCCCTCTGCCAAGGGCTTCATCAAGAACTATGAGGCGAAGTTCGGCCAGATCGGGCCTTACTCCATCTATGCCTATGACGCGGGCAATATCCTGCTTGAAGCCATCAAGGAGGCAGGCGCCACTGACGGCAAGACGGTCTCGGACAAACTGCACTCAGGAGAATTCAGCGGCGCCATGGGCAAGATCAGGTTCGACGCCAAAGGCGACGTTACCGTCGCGCCCTACGTCGTCTGGATCACAAAGGCCGGCAAGTTCGTGGAGCACTGGAAACCCTGAAACGCCGCTGTGGTTGTCACCTCCTCATTTCTGTGCTATAACCTTCTTAAAGGAGGAGAAAGCCGTATCAATCGGCGCTCCCATCAATTAAGAAGACGCAAAGATCGTCATAAACTATCTCGTTGCGCAGTACGGCGCGGGAAATTCAAGGAGGAATCATGAAAAAGATGCTTTTGTACGCACTCGCAGCCGGGGCTGTCATAGCCTTTGCTGCCGCCGGTCTTGCCGGAGAGTCTTCCAAGGGCATGAGCGGAGAGGAACTCTTCAAGGAGCACTGCGCCCTCTGCCACCCTGACGGCGGTAATATCATAAATGCCAGGAAGACGCTCCACAAGGCCGATCTTGAAGCAAACGGTATCAGGAAATCCTCTGACCTCATCGGCATTATGAGAAACCCCGGCCCGGGCATGGCCACGTTCGACAAGGCTACCATCCCGGACAAGGACGCGCGGAAGATCGCTGAATATGTCCTGAAGACATTTAAGTAACGGCACGGCTAAAGGAACGTTCATGAACATCGGAATTATCGGGTCCGGGAGGATGGGGAGCGGACTCGGCAAGATATGGTCGAAGAGACACCGCATCTATTTCAGTTACTCCCGTGATTACGCGAAACTCAAGGCCCTGGCTCACTCCTGCCTTGATGCCCAGGCTGCCACTCCGGCCGAGGCTGTCGCCGCTTCCGAGGTGGTGCTCTTGTCCGCCCCATGGACGACGGTTGCCGATGCGCTCAGAGAGGCAGGGCCGATGGACGGCAAGGTGCTTATCGACTGCACAAACCCGCTGCTGCCGGACCTGAGCGGTCTTTCCCTGGGCTTGACCACCTCGGCCGCGGAAGAGATCGCCGGGATGGCTCCCGGCGCAAAGGTGGTAAAGGCGTTCAATACCGCTTTCGCGGAAATATACCATGGTGAATCCAGGCTCTTCGGCTCACGCCGCCTGACCATGTTCTATTGTGGCGATGACCATCAGGCAAAGGCAACGGTAGTCAGGCTTATTCTTGAGACAGGGCTTGATCCCATCGACGCCGGCCCCCTCGCCGCTGCCCGCTATCTTGAGCCTCTCGCCATGCTCATGATACAGCTCGGTTACGGCATGGACATGGGATCAAACATCGGAATAAGCCTCATTCATCGGTAAATGGCGGCAGCCTATCCGCTTTCCAGTCTTTGTCCGCGATAGGGAAAACGGGTCCGTCCTCTTGCTCAGTGCTCACCGCTGAAATCCGATCCGCTCTATCGCGATGGCGCCGAGCCGGGCGATCGTCTCCAGGACCACCTGGTTTTCAGAGGACAGTCCCTGTTCTTTCGCCGAGAAATCAAATCCCACCACACCCACCACCTTGTCGGCAGTTGCCATGGGGAGATAGTATGCCTTTGACTGGGGCAGGGTACTGGCGCCGCGACCCGCTGATTGTTTGTTGAGCATCACCCACGACGCCACCCCAAGCACCTTGGGGTCCACATCAAAACCGATGGTCTTTGCCTTCACAGCCAGCTTATCATTGACGGGCATAAAGATCGCCATCTCACAGGAGACTATCTGCGTTGCGTGGCGCACCATTACGGCAAGCACCTGTTCGACCGTATGGGTCGTGACGAGATCCCTGCTCAATCCATAGAGCGCTACATTCCTGGCTTCGCTCTCCTTCAGCATCTCGACCTTGCCGCGCAGCCTGGAGGCAAGGTTGCTGATGACCGCCACGACGCCGACAAATACGACATACGAGAAGAAATAGCGGCTGTCCGAAACGGCAAAGGAAAAGTAGGGGGGAACGAACAGGTAATCAAAGACCAGGACGCTGAACACCGCGGCAACGATGGACGGGCCCCTGCCCAGATAAAGAGCGCTCGCCATGACCGGCAGCATCAGCAGAAAGAGCAGGTTTGCCTCATTGAGGCTGCCCTGCAGAAGAAATGCTATAAGCGACGTGACGCTGACCGTGAGCAGGCCAAGGGCGTAATGCAGGGGCCTGCCCGGCGTTATCCATTTCCGGGGCATGAGCCTGGGATCGATCCTCGCGTCCAGCAGATAGATATCTATATTGGGCGTATTGGCCAGGATCTTCCGGGGGATGGAACTTGAAAACCCGAACCGGCGCGGCTTGCCGATGACGATCTTGGTCACGTTATGGCTGCGGGCATATGCGGCGATCTCCTCGGTCACATCATCGCCCTTCACCCAGACTACCCTGGCCCCCAGTTTTTTTGCAAGGTCCAGGGCCTTGTTCAGCCACTCCTTCTCCTGCACGGAGAGTCTGCGGTGTCGGTCCGTCTCAACATAAAAGGCTATCCATTCGGCGTCCAGTTCGCCGGCAAACCGGAAGGCGGAGCGGACGAGTTTATCGGCGTAGGGGCTGGCAAAGACCCCGGTCAGCACCCGTTCCTTTGCCTGCCACGGCCCTGCGATAGCATGGGCCTGCATGTAATCCCGCATCCGTTCATCGACGCTTCCAGCCACAGCCCTGAGGGCCAGTTGCCTGAGGGCGAGCAGGTTGCCCGGCCGGAAGAATTTGTCCACCGCCTTTGCCGCCATCGCCTTCACGTATACCTTGCCTTCGTGAAGCCGTTTGAGAAGCTCCTCAGGAGGAAGGTCGATCAGCTTGATCTCATCGGCCGATTCAAGGACAGTGTCGGGCACGGTTTCCTGCATGCGGACGTTGGTGATCTGGAAGACAACGTCATTGAGACTCTCCAGGTGCTGGATATTCATGGTCGTATACACATCGATGCCGGCATTGAGTATCTCTTCGATGTCCTGATATCGCTTGGCGTGGCGAAGGACCGGGGCATCGGTATGGGCGAGTTCGTCCACCAGCACCAGCTTCGGCCTCCGTTCCCTGACCCTGTCGATGTCAACCTCTCTGAGCTGGACGTCCTTATATCCGACAATGAGGGGCGGTATGACTTCGATCCCTTCGAGCAGCGCATCCGTTTCTGCGCGGCCATGGGTCTCCACGTATCCGACCACAACGTCAGCGCCCTCTTTTTTCCGGAGCTGCGCGTCAGCGAGCATGGCATAGGTCTTACCCACGCCGGGGGCAGCGCCTATGTAGATGGTCAGTTTGCCGCGCTCTTTCCGCTCCTCGGCCTGCGCCACCTTCAGCAGGGCCTCGGGCGACGGTCGTATGAAATCCTCTTCAGGCATCATTATTATTTCTTTGCCGGCATCGCATCCATCGCAATATTCAGCCGGAGTACATTAACCCGTTCGTAGCCGAGGAAACCCAGCTGCCTGCCCTCGACATGGCCCTGAACGATCCTGCGGACCTCCTCCTCGGAAAGGCCCCGTTCCCGCGCAACCCTCGGGACCTGAAGAAGAGCGGCCCGCGGGATTATGTGAGGATCAAGGCCGCTTCCCGAGGTCATCGCCATGTCCGCAGGGATGGGGCCGCTGATCCCGGTTTCACGCAGTGCCCTGATCCTGTCTCCGACCTGACGCAAGAGGTCTTTATTTGTGGGACCCAAATTAGACCCGCCTGAGGCCATGGGGTTGTATGGGAAATCAGCGGTTGCTGACGGCCGCGGCCAGAAATACTTCGGCCCGGAAAATGGCTGCCCGATCAACGCCGACCCTGCCGGTCTCCCGTCAGCCCCGTCCTGAAGACTGCCCGCTGCCTGCATAGGAAAAATGGACTGAGCGAGCACCGTCACCACGGCCGGGTACACGATCCCGGTCAGCAGCGACAAAACAATAAAAAGCATCACCCCGGTCTTTATCTCTTTCATGACAGTCTCCTCATCATATAACGGCATTAATTAACACATCGATCAGCTTGATGCCTATAAACGGCGCCAGCAGTCCTCCAACCCCATAGATAAGCAGATTATATATCAGGAGTCTTTCAGCAGGCATCGGCCGGTAACGGGTCCCCTTCAGGGAGAGGGGGATCAGCAGCGGGATAATGACGGCGTTAAAGATAACCGCCGAGAGTATGCCGCTGTGGGGGCTGGCAAGATGCATGATGTTGAGTATCTGCAACTGGGGGTGGATGGGCGTAAAGGCAGCGGGGATAATCGCGAAATATTTTGCAACGTCATTGGAGATGCTGAAGGTGGTGAGGGTCCCGCGCGTCATCAGTATCTGCTTGCCGATCTCGACGATGTCCAGCAGCTTGGTGGGATTGCTGTCAAGGTCTATGATGTTTGCGGCCTCGCGTGCAGGCTGTGTGCCGGTGTTCATTGCGACAGCGACATCCGCCTGCGCGAGAGCAGGCGCATCGTTCGTGCCGTCGCCTGTCATCGCCACCATATAACCCTGCTGCTGGTTTTCACGGATAAGCCTGAGTTTGTCTTCAGGTTTGGCCTGGGCCAGGAAGTCATCAACCTGAGCCTCAGCGGCAATGGCAGCAGCGGTGAGAGGGTTGTCCCCCGTGATCATCACGGTCCTGATGCCCATGCTGCGCAGTTGAAGGAAGCGTTCCTGTATGCCCCCCTTCAGTATGTCCTTGAGGTGGATGACCCCGATGATCTCGGCGTTGTTCGTCACGACAAGGGGAGTCCCTCCGGACTTCGATATAGCCGTCACCTGTATGTCCAGGTCCTTTGGCAGCGGACCGCCTTTGGCCTGTATATAGTGCGCGATCGCATCGGCAGCGCCCTTGCGATATGCACTGCCGTTGATGTCAATCCCGCTTATCCTCGTTTCAGCGCTGAAGGGAATGGTCTGCGCCTCTTTCGGCAGTTCCGTAAAGCGGAGGTTGAACTTCTGTTTTGCCAGCACGACAACGCTCCTCCCCTCAGGTGTCTCATCGGTGAGGGACGCCATGAGCGCCGCCTCTGCAACATCACGTTCAGCATATCCCGACACCGGGATAAAGGCCACAGCCTCACGGTTGCCGAGGGTTATGGTGCCCGTCTTGTCCAGCAGGAGAACGTTGACATCTCCGGCGGCCTCGATCGCCCTGCCTGAGAGGGCTATGACATTTCTCTGGAAAAGACGATCCATGCCCGCAATGCCTATGGCCGGCAGGAGTGCGGCGATGGTTGTCGGTATCAGGCAGACAAACAGGGCGACCAGCGCCACGAGCGTTACCGGCTGTCCCTGCCCCATCGCCTGTACGCTGTAAATCGAAAGAGGGCTCAGGTTGAGCACCACAAGGAAGAAGACCACTGTCAGGGCGCCCAGGAGCACCTCCAGGGCTACCTCATTGGGGGTCTTGCGCCGTTTCGCCCCCTCGACCAGGGAGATCATCCGGTCCAGGAAGGTCTCGCCGGGGTCAGCCGTTATCCTCACAACGATGCTGCTGGCTATCACCTCGGTGCCGCCTGTAACCGCGCTGCGGTCGCCTCCTGATTCCCTGACGACCGGCGCGGACTCGCCGGTTATCGCCGCCTCGTTGACGAGCGCCGCGCCCGCGATCACCTCGCCATCACTGGCTATCAGATCGTGTGCCTCTACCAGGATACAGTCCCCTTTCCGCAGGTGCGGAGAAGGGATGAGTTCATATTCCGAGTCGAGTTCCGGTTTCTTCAACTTTTTCGCCATCACCTCAGAGCGGGTCTTCCGCATCGCCTCGGCCCGCGCCTTGCCCCGGCCCTCCGCCAGGGACTCCGCAAAGGTGGCGAATATCACGGTCAGCCAGAGCCACGCTGAAACCATGCCGGTAAACCATGCGGGTTCGCCCCTGCCTGCAACCAGATTATAGATGAAATTGATCGTCGTGATGATGCTGCCGGCTTCGACTGCCAGCATGACCGGGTTCCGCCAAAGAGAGCGCGGGTCCAGCTTTCTGAACGAGTCTATGAAGGCCGCCTTCATCAGCATAGGATCGAATATTCCCCTGCTCTTCTTCGCGGTCGCGCCCATGACTATATGCCTCCCTGCATGATCATATGCTCTACAATCGGACCCAGGGCAAGCGCCGGAAAGAAGGTGAGCGCGCCGACTATCAGGATCACCGACACGAGCCAGAGTATGAAGGGAAGCTGATCAGTGGGGAGCGTACCCAGGCTGGGAGGAACGAACTTCTTTCCTGCAAGTGATCCCGCCATCGCAAGGACGGCTATGGCCGGGGCGAATCTGCCCGCGAGCATCGCAGCGGATGTCATGCCGTTATAAAACAGCGTGTTTGCATTCAGGCTGGCAAAGGCGCTGCCGTTATTATTTGACACAGAGGCAAAGGCATAGAGCGCCTCGCTCAGGCCGTGGGGGCCGGGGTTCCCCATGGAACCAGGACCAGCCGGAACAATAAGGGCGATGGAGACGAATGACAGGACGAGAACTCCCGAGGTGAGGACGGTGATCACCGACATCCACATCTCGGTCACCTCAATTTTCTTGCCGAGGTATTCCGGCGTCCTGCCTATCATCAGGCCGGCGGCGAAGACAGAGATGATCGCAAAGGCGAGCATGGTATAGAGGCCCGATCCGACCCCTCCGAAGACGACCTCGCTCAGGAGGATGAGGACAAGGGGGACCATCCCGCCGAGGGGCGTGAGGGAATCATGCATGGTGTTGACCGCGCCGCAGGACGTGCCTGTCGTTGCCGCCGTAAAAAGGGTAGACCCGCCGAGCCCGAAACGGACCTCCTTGCCCTCCATGTAAACGCCCTGGACACCCAGCCCCCGGATGAGCGGATTGCCGTTATACTCGGCCCAGTACAGTGCGCCGACGGCAATGACCAGGAGGAGCATCATCGCCGTATAGATTGCCCACCCATGCCTCGTGTTGCCGGCCATCCTGCCGAAGGTGTATGTCAGGCCGCCGGGGACCATCAGGATCAGCAGTATTTCGAAGGCATTTGAAAGGGGCGTGGGGTTCTCATAGGGGTGGGCGGAATTAGCATTGAAAAAGCCGCCGCCGTTCGTCCCGAATTCCTTTATCGCCTCCTGGGCGGCTACAGGTCCCATCGGCAGTATCTGCTGCTTCACCGTCACCTTTTCGGTCACAGGCTTCCCGTCGGCGTCTTTCACCGGACTGCCGCCTGCGTCGAGCTTAGGTTTGTCATAGCTTGTCGGCTCAAGCAGCGGGACGGTCTTGTAGGGACTGAAGTTCTGGATGACGCCCTGGGAAACCAGCGCTATCGCAGCAATGAAAGCCACGGGCAGGAGGATGTACAGAACGCCCCTGGTAAGGTCCACCCAGAAATTCCCGAGGGTCTCAGCCTTCCGCCTTACAAGGCCGCGGATGAAGGCGATGAGGATCGCCATGCCGGTTGCGGCGGAAAGGAACTGGTGGACCATGAGCGCCATAACCTGGGAAAAATAACTGGCAGTCGATTCCCCGC
>JAKAGF010000181.1 GCA_021825805.1 Nitrospirota bacterium | reverse complement strand
TCAACCAGTCTCTTCTCCTTGCGCATCGCGTATCGAGGAAGCGGGGAATCGCCCTGGTGATGGACGGACTGGTCAAGGTGCGCGATACGCACCCGCAGATCGGGCTTTCCGCAAGGGAGCGCGCCGTCAATCTCAAGGGCGCCTTCAGGGCTGAGCGGGATTTCAGCGGAAAGAGGGTGGCGCTGGTTGATGACGTGATGACAACCGGTGCGACCGCGGCCGCCTGCTCGCGGCAGTTGCTGAAGGCAGGCGCTGCTGATGTCGTTGTGCTGACACTGGCAAGGGCAGGGAACCCATAGGCAGTGGTTTGACGCGCACAAGATGAACAATAACGCAAAGGAGGACGTGAAAATGAATTCGTTTCTCGTGAAGTATTTCGTGAAGGCGCTGGCTGTGTTCGTGGCTGTTACAGGAGTGATGATGCCTCACCATGTATCAGCCGGGGAAGGGCTGATAAAGGTTGCGGACAATGTTTACGCTCGCGCAGATGTGAAGAAGGCGTCGCCTTCGAACAGCTTCGGGGCGAATGCGGGCGTCATCATCGGAAGGGACGGTATCGTTGTCGTTGATACTCTGGTTTCGGCGAAAGAGGCGGCCCGCTTTATCAAAGACATCAGGGCCGTGTCCGATAAACCGATCAAATACGTGATCAATACCCATTCTCACCTTGACCACACATTCGGCAACGGAGAGTTCGCGAAACTCGGCGCTGTGATAGTCTCCCATGTCAACGGAAAGAAGAATATGCAGGCAGCCGGCGACGAGGCCCTCAAAAAGGCGACCGCTTACGGGCTTACGGCAGAGGAGCTGGAGGGCACGCGCATCACCTATCCCTCGATCACCTTCAGCGAGAAGATGCAGATAGACCTGGGGGACCAGGTCGTTGAGTTGATCCATGCGGGGCCTTCGCACACGGACGACAGCATCATGGTCTATCTGCCTGACAGTAAGATCATCTTCAGCGGGGATATCCTTTTTACGAACTATCATCCGAACATCGCTGACGGCGATCTGCAGGGCTGGATCAGGACCCTCGATCTCATAAGCTCTATGGATGTTGCGGCCATTATACCGGGTCACGGGCCGGTCTCAGGGAAAAAAGACGTCGCGGACATGAAGAACTACATCATTGTCTTTGACAGGAAGGCCAGGGAACTGGCAGCTTCGTCGGACGATGTCCAGCACATAACCGCGGAGGTAAAGAAAGCGCTTCCCGCACGGGAAGAACTGGAGTTTCTTGTCCCGATGAATATCCAGAAGCGGTACCTGAAGAAATGAGGCGGGCAGATCGGCGCTTTCTTCTCCGGAGGACGGCCTTTGAGACTGTTTTTAGCTGATTGTAAATATGTATCTACAAGACTATAGCGCAAACAATGGCTCTTTGTGAAAACCCTTGTTTATGACGCAGGCCCTCATCAGCCCTCTATCCCTGATTCTTGACAAAGGGGCGACCGGTTGTTAGATTAAAGTTCGGCGCAAAAAGGGGGCAGCAATGAACATACATTTCAACAGGAACAACGGTCCGCTTGATGAGGCGATTGACGGACTGCTGAGTCAGGCCGGCAGGGTCCATCATCCCGAGATCGTGCGGGAAATGATCATCGCTGCACTGAAGGCCGGCCAGGAAGAAGAGGAACGCGCGGACCTGAAGCTGATGAACTCAACGTTGAAAGAGATGCGGTTCACCTCGAAGATATTCGGTCCGTACAGCAAGGTGCGGAAGGTGTCGGTTTTCGGTTCTGCGCGGACAGCCCCCCATGAGCCTGTCTACGCCATGGCGCACCGGCTGGGCAGGAGCCTGGCAGAGGCCGGCTGCATGGTGATCACAGGCGGCGGGCCGGGGATCATGCAGGCTGTTAACGAAGGCGCCGGGCCTGAGCATTCCTTTGGCGTCAATATACGGCTTCCCTTTGAGCAGAGGCCGAACCCTGTCCTTGAAGGCAACCCCCGCCTTATCACGTATAAGTATTTTTTCAACCGGAAGGTGGCCTTTATCAAAGAGGCCCATGCGATCGTGCTTTTCCCCGGCGGGTTCGGCACCCTGGACGAGGCGATGGAGACCCTCACCCTGGTGCAGACGGGCAAGAGGGACCCCTTGCCGCTTGTCCTGGTCGATGAGCCGGGAGGGGAGTATTGGACGAAGTGGCTCAGGTTCTTTGAGGACGAGCTCCTCGCGCAGGGGTACATCGGCCCATCTGACTTCGATTTCTTTGAGCGGGTCGATTCCGTGGAGGCGGCGGTGGACTGCATAGACCGTTTTTACCGAAGATACCACAGTCTCCGGTATGTTGACCACAAGCTTGTCATACGGCTGAAATCAGGGCTCAACGACTCTGCTGTCAGGGAACTGAGCGGGCTGTATGCCGACATACTCACGCCGGAGGGGGGCATCATTTCAACTTCAGCCTTTCCCGAGGAGGCTGACGAACCGGATATACTGCATCTGCCCAGGCTGCTCGTAGACTTCAGCAGGCGGGACTTCGGGAGGCTGCGGAGCCTGATCAACAGGATCAACAGCTACTGACCGCCCGCGGAAGCGGATATCCCCCTGATCGTGTGGAGCTTCATGAAGTTGGTTTTTGCGCCGGCAGGCAGGGGAGAACCGGCGATAATGACAACACGGTCGCCCTTCCCGGCGATCTTCGAGCGAAGCAGGTCCCTTTCGATCGCGGCTGTCAGCCTGTCGATGGTATCCGCGGGCCGCATGTATTTCGGCGTAACGCCCCAGTAGAGGGGCAGACAGGACAACGTCGCCTTGTCCGGCGTAAATGCTACGATCGGGACGGCAGGCCGCAGTTTCGAGAGTATACGCGCAGTGAATCCGGTCCGCGTGAAGCAGGCGACGACCTTTGCCCCAATATCCTCCGCAGCCCTGCATGCGCCGTCCGCCAGGGCGTCCGCATACGTTGGTCCCCCTTCATATGCAGACAACGTATGCCGCTTTTGTTCCGTATACCGGATGATCCGGTCCATCATTCTGAACGCCTCGACAGGGTGCATACCTGATGCTGTTTCCGCCGACAGCATGAGGGCGTCGGACCCGTCGATGACCGCATTGGCGATGTCAGTCGCCTCTGCGCGGGTCGGCCGGAGATGTTCCCTCATGGATTCGAGCATCTGGGTGGCGGTTATGACGAGCCTCCCTCTCCTGTTCGCCTTCTCGATAAGGTCCTTCTGGATCAGGGGGACTTCTTCAGGATAAACCTCGACTCCCAGATCCCCGCGCGCTATCATGATTCCGTCTGCCTCATCGATGATTTCATCAATAGCCGCAAGGGCCTCGGGTTTCTCGATCTTTGCGATTACAGGGATATGTCGCCCCTTCTTCTTCATCCAGTTCTTGACGATGCGGATATCGGATGCTGACCTCACAAATGACAGGGCAACGCAGTCCACCTTCATGCTGAGCCCGAATTCCAGATCGCGGCGGTCCTTGTCGGTGAACGGCTGCATGGAAATCTTCATGCCAGGAAGGTTGACGCCCTTTCTGTCCCTGACAACGCCGCCTTCGATCACCAGGGCGGCCAGCCCTTCCCGGGTCCTGCCGGTTACCCGCAGTTCCACGAGGCCGTCGTCAAGGAGTATCCTGTCGCCGGAGCGGGCGTCCTTCAAAAGCAAGGGATAGGAGACATAGAGGTCCTTTTCATCCCCCATCCCTTCTCCGGGCCTGATCCGCACATCGCTCCCCTTTTTCAACTCCACACCCCCGTTTTTCATCGGGCCGAGGCGGAGCTTGATGCCCTGCAGGTCCTGCATGATCGAGACCGGTATCCCCTGCGAGACGCTGCCCTGACGGAGCGTCCTGACCATTTTCCTGTGGAAGGCGTAGCTGCCGTGGGAGAAATTCAGCCGGGCGATATCCATGCCGCAGCGGATGAGACGAAAGAGCACTTCGCGGTCCGCAGAGGCTGGACCGATGGTGCAGATAATGCCCGCCTTTCTCTTTTTTAAAAGGTTCTGTCTCATGGTCAGGCGGGCTGTCAGCAGGTATTCCTGACAGGGGTAACGGCCTCTGCCCACCCGGCCCGGAAGGACTGCCGGTCGAGCGTGATATGCCGTTTCCAGTCCGTGCCCCGGTCTTTATGGTCTGACCGGTAATGTGCGCCCACGCTTCCTTCCCTGGCGAGCGCCGCCTCTACAATGAGACTTGCCACGGTGAGCATGTTCTTGAGTTCCAGTTCGTGGCGCGTGCGGTAGTTGCCCTTGATGACGTCTATGTAAGAATGGATGCGCCGTCTGGCATCGCCGAGGGACCCGGCGCAGCGGATGATCCCGGCCCGTTCCCACATCGCAGCGCGCAGCGCCTTCCGTATCTCGTCAGCCGACGGGATGGCGGACACGTCTTGCCGATGCTCTGCGTCCGCTGCCTGCCGCACCGGAGCATCTGCCGCGGCCCTGCCGGCCCGCGCGCCGAATACAAGTCCTTCAAGAAGGCTGTTGGATGCCAGCCGGTTTGCGCCGTGCACTCCCGTGCACGCAACCTCTCCGGCAGCAAAGAGACCGGAGAGGTTGGTACGTCCCTCCAGGTCGGTCTTTACCCCTCCCATGATATAGTGGGCAGCAGGGGAGACCGGTATGAGGTCCTCGGCTATGTTGATATCAAACCGCATGCAGGTTTCATAGATCATCGGAAATCTCTTTGTCACGAAATCCTTTCCCATATGCCGCAGGTCAAGATAGACGTGATCGCTTTCCGTCTTGACCATCTCCGATATAATTGCCCGTGAAACCACATCCCGCGGGGCGAGTTCAGCCATGGGATGGTATCCCTCCATAAACCGCTCTCCGCGTATGTTGAGGAGCACGGCGCCCTCGCCGCGCATGGATTCGCTGAGCAGGAACTGGGGCGCTTTCGGGGCAAAGAGGCTTGTTGGATGGAACTGCACGAACTCCATGTCTTCAAGATGCGCGCCGGCCCTGAAGGCTATCGCCATGCCGTCGCCGGTTGCCACCTGCGGATTAGTGGTGCGGGAATAAACCTGTCCCGCCCCGCCGGTTGCCAGGATGGTCGCCCGAGCGAAAAGGGCGGTAATCTTGCCGTCCCGCAATACGTATGCTCCGTGGCACCGGGAATCCCGCACGATCAGATCGACCGTGAAGGCGTATGGATATTTTCTTACCGACGGGAGGGAGCGCGCCTTGTCGAGGAGTACCCGCTCCAGCTCCCTGCCGGTCGAATCGCCGTGCGCGTGAAGGATCCTCCTTCGGGAATGGGCCGCTTCGAGAGTGAGGGAAAGCTTGACACCCTCCCGGTCAAAGGCCGCGCCCCAGGATATGAGTTCCTGTATCCTGTCAGGCCCTTCTTCCACGAGGGTCTTCACCGCCTCCTGGCGGCAGAGACCGTCTCCTGCCTTCAGGGTGTCTTCGAGATGAATGCCGACCTCGTCCTCATCGCTCATCACCGCGGCGATGCCGCCCTGCGCATATTCCGTGCTGCTTTCCGAAGGCCGGTCCTTGGTGACCACGACGACGTCTCCGCGCGGGGCCAGTTCTATGGCTGCCCGCAGGCCGGCAACCCCGCTTCCGATAATGAGAAAGTCCACGGTCTCGGTCCGCATATAGCAAGGATACAGCGCGGTAACAGGGGAAATCAAGCTGGATTTTGGCCGCCTGATAACAGGTGACCGACCGGCATGAGGCAGGGAGCTGATAAGAGTGTTGATAAGAGGTGACCCGCGGTGCGGAGTAGTGTAGAATATTCTCAATCGCCTTTGCTGTTAATCATTGGCCTCCTGAGAGGTGATGGAACATGATCCCTTTTAAAGATGATAATCCGAGCCGGACGGTGCCCTT
>JAKAGF010000180.1 GCA_021825805.1 Nitrospirota bacterium | reverse complement strand
GGACAGTGTACAACCCGCCGGTCGCCGGAATTCCGGAGACGACCGCGTGCTCCTGCGGCGATGTGCTCAAGGGTGTGAAAACCCCTATCGACTGCAAACTCTTCGGCAAGGGCTGCACGCCTGATCATCCCGTGGGACCCTGCATGGTCAGCGCCGAAGGGAGTTGTTCAGCCTTCTACAAGTACCAGGCGGTCCCCGGGATCAGGCTGTAACAGCCTGATCCCGGCACTCCTGTCAGACGGCAACAAGATCGGGGAATGATTCGGCAACAGTCTTGTGGGCGATCTTCCCGTCATAGGTGTTCAGTCCGCTGCGTATGGCCGCATCTTCCCTTAGGGCCTTTTCAATGCCCATGCCGGCGAGGGCCTTGATGTAGGGAAGGGTGACGTTGGTAAGGGCCATGGTCGATGTGCGGGGATAGGCGCCGGGCATATTGGCGACCGCGTAGTGGATGACGCCGTCTACACTATAAATCGGGTCATCGTGGGTCGTCGGACGCGAGGTCTCGGCGCATCCTCCCTGGTCAACCGAAATATCGATGATAACGCTCCCTTTCTTCATGGTACCCAGCATCCCGCGGCTTATCAGGACAGGGGTTCTTCCTCCCGGAATAAGGACAGCGCAGATTACCATGTCAGCATCCCTGAGCTCAGCTGCGATCGTATGGGCCGTCGAGGTCATGGTCCTCACCCTTCCCCTGAACAGCTCGTCGAGTTTCTGGAGACGGTCAATGGTCTTGTTGATCACCACCGTCTCCATGCCGAGGCCGAGGCAGACCCGGGCCGCATTCAGGCCGACAATGCCGCCGCCGAGGATGACCGCCTTTGCCGGCCGCACGCCGGCGACCCCTGTTGCGAGCAGTCCTTCTCCACCGTGGATCCTCTGCAGATAGTATGCGGCCATGATCGGCGCCATCCTGCCGGCTATCTCGCTCATGGGCGCCAGCAGGGGAAGGGTCCCGTCCTTCTCGAGTGTCTCATATCCTATGGCGGTGATCCGTCTGGCAAGGAGAAACCTGGCGAGGTCCCTGTTGGGGGCGAGATGCAGGTAGGTGAAGAGGGCCTGTCCGTCTCTGAAGAGACTGAACTCTTCCGGCAGCGGTTCCTTCACCTTTACGAGCAGTTCGGCTGTCTTGAAAATCGCATCTCTTTCAACGATGTCCGCGTCCGCATCAAGGTACTCGTCATCGGAAAAACCGCTCCCCAGTCCCGCGCCGGACTCCACGAGGACGGTATGACCTTCTGTCTTGAGGTCCCTGACGCCGGCCGGAACGATCCCGACCCGGTATTCCTCCCTCTTCACCTCCAGAGGCACGCCGATGATCATATTATGCAAACCGCGCCAGTATGTCAGGCGCCTTGGTCTTTGTGAGGTCTGACGTTATCTTCTTGACAAGCTTGGTTTTTACTTCAGGGTTGAGGTTCTCAAGCACCTGGCTGTGTATCCTCTTCTCGGCAGCAAGATACCAGCGGGGATAGCCTTCCCTTGCAATGATGGCGTTGATATCTCCTGCGATGAGTTTTACTACCTTCTTCTGCATCTCGAGCTCCATATGGTGGGGCTCGCCGTATCCTTTTGCAGCCCCTTTCCTGCCGCCGGCCATGCCGAACCTGCCTGCTGTGTCGGTCACCTTTTCAGCAAACCTTCCATGGGCCTCGATGGAATCATAATTTTCGATCAGCTCCACGCGGGGGCTCTCCAAAGGATTCTTCACAACACGGTACGCCTTGAAGTGTCCGAGGTCTGCTACGATAATGATTTTTCCCATGGTAATTCCTTTCTCATCAGATGTCGTTCGTTTCTCTTGCTTCAATTATATCGCTGACAGAAGGAAATGCGAGCACCCCTTCCCGCGATTTGACAGCAGAAGGAAACTTTTGTTCCCTGTGATGCTACAATGTAACCATGGCGGAAAAAGAGGGCCTTGCCGACAGGTTCAAGAACCCGCAGTGGAGGGCGGTTGTTGTCGCCGTTCTGGCGATGATCGTGATCGCTCTCTGGACGCAGTATTTGGTCCCCGGCGGGCCGTCGGTATATGAGATTCCTTACAGTCAGTTCATAGATCAGCTCAACGCTTCCAATGTCAAGTCTGTTTCTCTCAGCAAACTCAGGGTGAGCGGCGTGTTCATCAACCCCGTCGCCATCCCCGTGCCGGGCGCGAACAAGACTGCTTCGGCGCAGACCTTCAGGACGTATCTACCCTCCTTCCAGGGGGAGTCGCTCCTTGCGCTCCTTGAGCAGAAGAAGGTCGCTGTTACCGTCGAGCCTGCTGACGAGAGATCACCCTTCTGGCAGTTTATCTTCGGCCTTCTCCCCTGGGTCCTTATCATCGGCGTCTGGATGTTCATCATGAGACGGGCTCAGCACCAGATACAGGGCGGGGCAGGCGGCCTCTTCACCTTCGGCGCGAGCAAGGCGAAGCTCTTTGACGCAAAAAAACCCGGCATAACCTTCAGGGACGTTGCAGGCATGGAGAGCGTGAAGGTCGAGCTCAGGGAGACGATCGAATACCTGAAGGAACCGGCGCGCTTTGCGAGGCTCGGCGCCAAGGTGCCCAAGGGCGTGCTCCTCATCGGGCCTCCGGGCACCGGCAAGACGCTTCTTGCGCGCGCAACGGCGGGAGAGGCGGGCGTTCCCTTTTACAGCATCAGCGCATCGGAGTTCATCGAGATGTTCGTCGGCGTCGGCGCCTCGCGGGTCAGGGACATGTTCCAGAAGGCGAAGGCCTCGCATCCGAGCATCATCTTTATCGACGAGATCGATTCAGTCGGCCGCACGAGGGGCGCCGGCCTCGGCGGAGGACACGACGAGCGCGAGCAGACCCTGAACCAGCTCCTGAGCGAGATGGACGGGTTCGATCCCCACGAAGAGGTCATCGTGATGGCCGCCACAAACAGGCCGGATGTCCTCGACCCCGCCCTTCTCAGGCCGGGGAGGTTCGACAGGCACATCGTCATCGACCGGCCCGGATGGAAAGAGCGGAGGGCTATCCTTGAGATACACGTCAGGAACAAGACGCTGGCCGACAATATCGATCTGGATGTCCTTGCAAAGGGAACGCCCGGCATGACGGGCGCTGATCTTGAAAACCTTGCCAATGAGGCTGCCCTTGTCGCCCTGAGGAAGAACAGGGAAAAGATCGTGATGAGCGACTTCGAGGAGGCGCGTGATGTTATCCTGATGGGCGCTGAACGAGAGGATACGATCAGCGAGACGGAGAAGAAGATCACCGCATACCACGAGGCGGGCCACACGCTGGCGGCATGGCTGCTTCCCGGCACAGACCCTATTTACAAGGTGAGCATTATCCCGAGGGGCGTGGCGATGGGGGTCACCCAACTGCTCCCTGAAGAGGACAGACATTATTATCCGAAGTCCTACCTTGTCAACAGGCTTTGCGTTGCCCTGGGCGGCAGGAATGCGGAGGCTGTTGTTTTCAATGATGTGAGCAGCGGCGCACAGAACGATCTGAAGGAGGCGACCTCGCTTGCCGAGAAGATGGTGGCCCAGTGGGGCATGAGCGACAGCATCGGCCCGGTCAACCTCGGCAGGGGCGAAGAGCATCCATTCCTCGGCAGGGAACTGGCGCAGCCCCGGCGCTACAGCGAAGAGATGGCCTGGCTCATGGATCAGGAGATACAGAAGCTCATCCTGGACGCTGAAAAAAAGACACGGGAGCTGTTGACCGAAAACCGTCAGGCCCTCGACCATCTCGCCGCTGCGCTTATCGAGGAGGAGAGCCTCGGGAAAGACGATATCAGCCGGATAATCAATGAGGCAGGGAAGAAGAAGGTCTAAAAAAGGGGGAGGGGCATTGCCCCTCCCGCGGGAGAATGATTAAAACGTCACGTCGAAGGTGAGATAGATGTCGTTGGCCTTCTTCAGCGGCGGGAACATCTGGGCGTTCATCGGATTGCTCAGGTCGGACATGCTCTTCGGAGCGCCGACCCAGTTGTTGCTCCCGGTGTACTTGAAGCTGTAATACTGATACCCCAGCCTGAACTGGGCCTTGCCCATCTTTGAAATGGGCTTTGACTTGATCTCCTGTATGAGGTATGCCTCATAGACGCTGCCGTGGACGCCCAGTTTGCTCGTCCACATGTCGTCGGAAGCAGGCGAAAAGGCTACCCAGTTCTTCGAGCCGTAGTTGTATTCCAGACCCAGCTTCGTGCCGGTCTTGTTGAGATCGTAACGAGCGCCGAGGTACAGGGCCTGACCAGTCTTGCCCTCCTTCACTCCGCCGAAGTTCGGCGCGTCGTAGAGGAGTCCTGCAACCGGCATCGCGCCGGCAGGCGTCATGACGCTGAAGAAGTTGTCATTGGGATGGGTCTTGCTGATGGCTCCGTCAGCGAAGAGGTTCAGGTCGCCGGGGCCGAGTTTCTCGATCTTGCCCATAACAGTCAGACCGTACTGGTCGATGTCGCCGAGATTGGCGTTCGGCCCGAACCCGAGGCCTGAACCGTTCCTGTTTTCAGGAAACGCGAATATGCCGAAGGCGCGGTCCCACTGCAGCTCGACCCGGAAGTTGTCCGTATCATAGGGCACGACGTTGATGCCGAGGAAGTTGACGTCATTGAGGCTGTTGCCGGTTGTCCTGAAGCCGCTGTCAAAACCCTTGCCGTAGCAGATCTTGGCGTATGAGCCTGGGAGGGCCTGAATGTCAGGCGCAAATCCGATCGTGCCGCCGTCAAAGGCGTAGTCGATGAGCAGGCCCGGAACGCCGGCTGATCCGCTCTTTTCGATATTCTGTCTGAGGTTTGTCGGCACGCCCGCGGTGGACGGCCGCCTTCCGAGGGAGAACCAGACAGGGGCCCCGGCGATGTTGGACCATGTGGCATAGGCCTGGTCAACCCGCAGGATGTTGTCCTGGGGGATGTGGGATACATTGCCGTCGAAGATGAAAAACTTGTCGGCAAAGAAAGCGCTCGAGGGACCTGCCACCGGCTCAGCGGATTCATGTCCCCAGACCTTGTACATGAGGAGTCGCGCCTTGACCGTCACGTCTTCGGTCGCCTTTGCCTGGAGGTTGATGCCGAAACGGTTGGTCATGAGCGCGTCGTTCTTGAAGTCCTGGGACGGGATGAGCTGCGGCGGCTTTGCTCCCGGCATCTGCAGGAAGTACGGCAGCACCTGCTGGAAGCTGTACCAGTCGCGAGTGGTCCCCTTCAGGTAGTCGAACCTGCCGCGGTAATCACCGCCGATCTGAAGCCATGAGGGTTTTGTCGCCTCCTGGGTCTTCTTTTCGACCTTGGCGATCCTTTCATCCTTTGC
Organism: Nitrospirota bacterium; assembly: GCA_021825805.1. Taxonomy (GTDB): domain Bacteria; phylum Nitrospirota; class Thermodesulfovibrionia; order Thermodesulfovibrionales; family UBA6898; genus JAKAGF01. The sequence continues at coordinate 532 of JAKAGF010000180.1, read as the reverse complement.
CGTCTCCTTCTGGCGGATTTCCTGCATCTGTTGCTTGAGGGCGTCCAGCTGTTTGGAGAGGTCGTCGATCTTCTTCATGAGATCGGTCTGGTCTGCTGCCGGCGCAGGCAACGGCAGGAACAGAGACAAAGAAACGAGCACAGCAAGAAAAAATCTCATACAATACCTCCTTTAATATTTTGTCCGGGCCGATAGCCCCGTGAACAGGACCGGTTTCCAGGAATCATCACGCTTGCGTATCTCTCCCGCTCCGGGCGGCTCCGGCAGATAACGGCTGCTCAGCAGCCGGGTTTTGTGCCTTTCAGATCATTAACTCCTTCGATGACATTCTTGCCGTCCTTGACGGTGTACCGGATCTTGACCTCATCGCCAGTAAAAAGGCGGTCATCGAGTTTCTTGAGCGCCTTTTCGTTCTGCATGACAAAGGTCATCTCCTTGCCGTCATCCGCGGTGACGACCAGGGTCTTTTTTTCAAGGTCGTACTCCTTGATCTTTCCCTTGACGTTCATCTTGTCTTCTGCAATGACGATGC
>JAKAGF010000179.1 GCA_021825805.1 Nitrospirota bacterium | reverse complement strand
AGGTCATATGCCTGCTTAGGCGTGGCATTTTCATGGACAACCGCCCGCACCGCCTTGATCATCGCAACAGGGGCTTCAGACTGGAATATATTTCTTCCCATATCAACTCCGGCTGCCCCACGCTTTATGGCTTTATAGGTAAGCTCAAGCGCCTCGGCCTCAGGCAGCTTCTTCCCTCCTGCCATGACAATGGGCACGGGGCATGTCTTTACCACCTGTTCAAACCTCTCGCAATAGTAGGTCTTTACAAAATGGGCGCCCAGTTCGGCTGCTATACGGCAGGCGAGCGCAAGGTACCGCGCGTCTCTGCCCATGCTCTTCCCGACAGCAGTGACGGCGAGGACAGGCATTCCCACCCGGTGCCCTTCGTCAATGAGTTTTGTCAGGTTCAGCAGGGTCTCTTTCTGGTTTGCGGAACCGACGTAGATGGAAAGGGCCACAGCCGACGCATTGAGCCTGACCGCATCCTCCATGGCGACCGTCAATCCCTCAAAGGAAAGGTCCTCGTCCAGAATGCTGTTGCCGCCTGATACCCGAAGAACTATCGGGGTCTCGGAAGAGGGGTCTACCGATGTGCGCACAATCCCCCGCGTCGGCATAAGGGCGTCCGCATACGGAAGAAGAGGCCGTATCGTCGTGCCGGCGTCCTCCAGTCCCGTAGTAGGCCCGAGAAAATATCCGTGATCAACCGCGAGCATCACGGTCCTTCCATCCGGCTTGATAATCCTTGAGAGACGATTCTTCAGTCCCCAGTCCATTCCTGTTCCTCCTCTTTTCGATCAAAGTCCTTACGGTTCAATAATTACCTTAAGCGATTCGCCTGCCTCTTCCACAAGGCGAAACCCTTCTGCGGTCTCTTCAAGCGGCAGGCGATGGGTTATCATCTCCCTGACATTGACCCTGCCCTGCCTGATGAGTTCCATGGCAAGGGCATGCTCGCGATGGTTCGCGGCATAGGATGAAGTCAGGGTTATTTCATTGCGCCAGAAGAGCTCATTAACCGGCAACGGCACGCTCATGCCGCTCTGAGCAGGGGCAAAGAAGAGAACAGTACCGCCCCTGTCAACTGACCGAAACGCCTGAACTATCGCCCCCTCGGCGCCGCTCGTCAGTATGACGATATCAGCCGGCCTGCCGCACATTTTACTGAATACGCCAGGGACATCGCTGTCAGCAGGCAGGGCGGCATCAGCGCCAAGCCTTCGCGCCATGCTGAGTCTGTACTCGTTGATGTCGGTTGCGACTATCGGCGATGCGCCGAGGGCCTTGGCAAGCATTATATGGAGCATGCCGGATATGCCGCTGCCGACAACAAGGATCCCCTTGCCTGTCCCAACGCCGGCAATCCTCTGCCCGCGGCAGACGCAGGCAAGGGGTTCTATGAATGTCCCCTCCTCATAAGTCATAGTTTCAGGCAATGCGAAAACACCCCTGTCGACATTGATCGGAGGCAGTTTGACGTACTCTGAAAAACCACCGGGATAAAAATTTGTCGCCCTCAGCGTGTCGCACACGGTGTGATGGCCGTTCAGGCAGTAGTGGCAGGTATTGCAGGGAACATGATGCGCCGCGCATACACGTTCGCCGATCCGATAGGCGGCAACCCCCTCCCCGACGGCAACGACCTCTCCTGCCACCTCATGGCCGAGCACCACTGGTCCCCGGCCTGCCCGGTACCAGTGCATCACATCACTGCCGCAGACGCCGCTTGCCCGGATACGCAGCAGCATCTCTCCGGGTCCGACATCCGGCGCCGGCATTTCCTCAATGCGTATGTCGCCGCGACCATAGTATCTTGCTGCCTTCACAAATCTCTCCTGTTACAAAAGGCGATTACAGATGAATGATCTGAAGTCACCCGCTTATGTCAACGCCGGATATGACTATGCTCGGAGCGCCGATATTGCCGTAAAACCTGAGGTCATCTCCGACTGACTCGACCCGGCTGAAGAAATCGAGGATATTCCCGGAGATAACAGCTTCCTTAACGGGATGTTTCAGCTCCCCGCCTTCGATCCACATGCCCGTGACCCCGACAGAGAACTCCCCTGAGACGGGGTTTGCGGTATGCACTCCCATGGCGTCGACAACATACAGCCCCTTGTCTATGCCCATAAACAGCCTTTTCTTCTGTACAACATAGCCTTCTGACGCGGCATCGAGAAACAGGTTCGTAACCCCGACAGACGGCAGAGATGAGAAACCGCCCCTGACCGCGTTTCCGGTGGACTCGACAGAATCCCTGCGGGCGGTATAGGTATTATACAGATAGGCGGCAAGAACCCCTTCGCGGATAAGGACCTTTTCCCGGGTCGGCACTCCCTCGGCATCGACAGGACTGCTCCCTGCCCTTCCGGGCAGCGCTCCGCTGTCAATCAGATTCAGCTTGCTGCTGACAACCTGGCTGCCCAGTCTTCCGGCAAGGAGCGACTTGCCCTTCTGAACCGCTTCAGAAGACAGGGACGATGCGAAGATACCCAGGAATTCTCCGGTGACGCTGTTGTCAAGAATGACATGGGCCTTGCATCCGCTGATCTTTCTCGATCCCAAAAGCCGGACAGCCCTTTGCGCGGCATTCCTGCCGACCCCGGCAAAGGCGATATCGCCGAGAAACCTGCTGCTGTCGTATTCCCATCCTATCTGGCTTTCACCCGCCTCCTCGGCAACAGCAGTCACCTGAGCAGCGCAGGAGGTCGACTTATAAGACACCCGGACCGACCTGGAGTTGACAATGACAGTTTCGGATACAGCAAAGGACCCCATGGCTTTCCTGACGCGTCGTACGCGGCCGTCCTGGGCATGGACCGCCCTTTCCATGTCCATGACCAGGTTTATGGCGTCCTCCTCGGTCAGACTATCAACAGCCGGGTCAAAGACGTTGACATGCGTTTCGGGCGCGGGGCCGGGAAGGTCTGCATAACAGTCTTCATCCGCCGATTCGCTGGCAGTCACGGCGTCATCGACTACCCTGTCCGCGCTTCCCGTGTCTGTTGCGAATGAGAAGCCGAGACGTCCGCCTTTTACCACGCGGAGCGAGTATCCCGCGCTGCGCGAAGAGGTCAGGGAATCCACAACCTGTTCCTTCACTTCAACAGAGAGACCGGCAGCCGACTTTATATATACCTCGGCCAGATCAGCGCCGCGCCTGCGCGCCTTCTTTATGAGGTCTTCGGCAAAACCCGCATCAATCCTCATAATACGATGCTGAAGCTGTCTCCGATTCCCAGACAGTCACTGCAGCCACCCTGAGATTGTCGTTGTTGATCTTCTTCTTCAGGGAGTCGAATATCCATTTCGCGATATTCTCGGAGGAAGGGTTCTTCTCCGTAAAGGGAAAAACATCATTAAGGAACGCATGGTCGAGGGGCGCCACAATTTCACCAGAGATCCTCTTGAGATCATGGAAGTCAATCGCAATGTCTACCTCGTTCAGCCGCTCTGCCAGGACGTTTATCTGGACCCTCCAGTTGTGCCCGTGGAGATTCTCGCATTTACCCTTGTATCCCCGCAGCTGATGGGCTGCGGCAAAACCGACTTCAACGGTCAGTTCGTACATCGTTTACCTCCGGATGCAGTTAAGTTCGCTTCTTGAAGATGGAAATATACGGCAGGTTCCTGAATTTATTGTCATAGTCCAACCCATAACCCACGACAAATTCGTTGGGTATAGCGAAGCCCACGTAATCAAGCGGCACCTCAACCTCCCGGCGTTCCGTTTTATCGAGGAACGCGCAGATATGCAGGCTCCTCGGGCCCTTCATGAGGATGCGCTCCCTGATATAGTTGAGGGTGATCCCCGTGTCAACGATATCCTCGACAAGAAGAACGTCCTTGTCCGTCGTGTCCTCGGTGATATCGTGCATGAGCTTCACCTCTCCCGAGGTGTTCGACTTCACATAGCTCGAGGCCAGGATGAAGTCAACCGTCAGGGGCACGCGGATCATTCGCACAAGGTCGCTGTAAAAAACAAATGCTCCCTTCAGAATGCCGACCGCGAGAAGATTCTTGTTTTCATAATCCGCTGAGATGCTGTCCGCAAGCTCGCGGACCTTCTTCTGTATCTGGTCAACGGTCAGAAAGGGCCGTCCGACAATCATTCCTGCCTCCTTGTACGGAATTTGAATATTGTAACTTGGCTAACGATAATTCTCAACCCGACGATTAAGTCGGATTATATGGCTATGTCGGATAGCCCGGTTTGTGCGGCAGAGCCACACGAGTTGCGTTGTTGCATATGTCGTTGACATGCTTCCCTTAACAGTGCTACTATAAAAACAAAAAACAGGAGACATTCACATGGAAAAAAAGAAATTCGTCTTTATCATGAACCACTCCTTTGACAAGCCTGACACTGCCGCGGGGGCGCTCCAACTTGCGACAAATATGAAGGCCTTCGATGTTGATCTCGATTTCTTTCTCATCAATGAAGGGGTCCTCCTGGCAAAAAAAGGCTTTGCGGAGGGGATTACCTGGCAGAAGAAAGATGGTTTCTCGCCGATAGCGCAGCTCCTGAAAACCCTGACCGAGGACTTCGGAGCTAACTTCTATATCTGCGCATCCTGCATCAAGCCATATGGCCTCGAAGGGGCGGAACTTATAAAAAACGCAGTTGTCAAACCCGGTTCCTTTCTCGGCGAGCTTCTTCTGGAAAGGCAGAGCGTCAGTTTCTGACAAGCACTGTATTTTTCGTATATTGCGGGAAAAATGTCAGCGCCCTAATTCACCCAGGGCCTCCTCGATGGATTCACCGTAATCCGGTCCCCAGGGGTAAATCCTTCTCCAGAACTGCACTTCCAACAGGACCTCCTGATACACTTTCTTCTTGCTCAGCTCCCTTTGGGCAAACCCCCTTCGGACAAAAATCATCGACTCGCCATCGCAATACACCAGTGACCAGTCCGGCTCGCGATAAAGCCCCCTGACCAGAGGGACAACCTCACCTGTGTACGGGAAAATGGCGGGCGTGACTACCGAGGCGATCTTATAACTGTCAAGCAATTTTTTGCCGGTGTCGGTAAAGAGCATCATCTCAAGATACTCTGACAATAAACTCCCGCTCAGGTTCCGCGTGTCGATAAACATCCTGTAACGGGGCCACAACCGCCACGCCAGATATCCCCCAAACCGTATGTCATTAAGCATGGGTTGGGGGATATTTTCCCGCAAAATAAAATCAGCGGCGGAAAAGGGAAATGTCTTTCCGTCAAATATGACTTCTATGCCGAACCTGTTAGGATGAACAGGCTTAAACAGCACAACGCATACCATGAGCACGCCCACAACAGGCGCCGCCCACTTGAGCGACATCCTCCGAAAGACCGTTTCTCCGAGGAAGACGGCAATCAGTACAGCAGCAACCGGAACAAAGAAATAGATGAATCTCATGGCATAAAGAGACGCGGCGGTCATGCTGAACAATAGCGCCGCCCAGCTATACCTTCTCTTGTAGGCATGATAACCGGCGGCAACCACAGCAAAACACGCAAGGATAAAATACGAAACCCAACCTGCATTTCCGCTCACAGCCTGAAGCATATCCACTGGGGAGCGATACTCCATTATAATATTGTTATTCGCGCCGAAGCTCGCCACGAGGAAGACCTCCTGAAAGGCATACCAACCGTTCGGATTGCAGGCGGTCACGACAATCGCCAGGACGCTGCTCAGGACAATCGCCTTTCTCATGGGGATCAGCCTCTCCTCGAAGAACGAGAAAAGGGCATAGACCGCGAGAATGAAGATGCATATGACGTACCCCCCGTGCATGTTGGCCGTCAGAAGCATAGCCGGGATATTGATAAGGAAA
>JAKAGF010000178.1 GCA_021825805.1 Nitrospirota bacterium | reverse complement strand
AGTGCGGAGGAAGCGCTTCAGGGAGGAGCTGTCGATAGCCTGGTTCTTCGTCGGGGTCCTTCTCCTGGCGAGTTCCGTGGCGGATATTATCATCGACCCTCTTGCAAAGAGGCTGGGGATTGGCTATCCTCCGGCGCTGGTCTTTGTCTGGATCATCTTCTGCCTTATCCTCGCCCTTCTTTACTTTTCCTCGGTCATCTCTGACCTCAAAGGCAAGATCAAGGAACTGAGCCAGAAGATAGCGCTCCTGGAGTTTGAGGTGAACAGTGAACGCAATGGCAAAGGGGACCGCAAAGAATAACCCTACAGGTCCCTCAGCCCGTCGGCAACCGCCTGTTTTACACTCTCCGGGACATCTTTCAGACCGCTGATTTCCTTAAGCATCGCCGCAACCCGTTCCCTGTCTCCCCTGATGTAGTAGGCCCTCGCCCTGCTGAAGGGGACCACGTAGGCGGCAACGCCTTCCTCGCGCGCCTTCTTGTAATAGCCTTCGGCCTCCGCCTCATTTCCCATGACAACAAGGACGTTGCCCATAGTCAGGTACGGCTGGTAAAAAGGCGGGTTTCCGGCAACAGCCCTCATAGCAAAGGACAGGGCCTTTTCAGGCGGCTCCTTCCGCAGCAGCATGATATCCGCCATGTCGGAAAGGGCAAGGACATTTCGGGGATCCGAGATGAGCGCCTTCTCCATATACCGGCCCGCCTCGTCGAGGTTCTTCATCCCCATATAGGCAAGTCCCATTCCGTAATATGCCGCGGCAAAAGACGGGTCGCCGGACACCGCCATCCGGTACTGTTCAAGGGCCTTCTCCGGCATACCCTGCTTCCGGTAAGCGTCTCCCAGGAGGGTGAGCACGATCACCCGGTCCTCCCCCGTTGCCCTGGGAAGCACCGCGGAATAGGCTGCAACAGCCCCTGCCAGGTCGCCTTTGAGAGAGGTATACAGACCCTTTACGATGGCAGGCGCCTCAGACCCTTCAAGAGACCTGTCCATCACCTGTATCACCTTCGCCGCCCGCTCAAGATCGCCGGTAAACAGGCATGTCATGCCGAGGCTGTAAAGGGCGTCGTGCAGGAACTGGGTCCGTTTCTGCCTGCCTCCCCCGGCTATCGCCTCTTCATAGGCCCGCTTCGCGGACTCAAGGTCCGACTCCTTCAGATACGAGTTGCCCAGGGCCACAAACGCCCGCAGGTTCTCCGGGGCCTTTGTCACGGTGTCCTTCCAGAGCGTGACCGAGTCTTTCCAGACCGTGTTCCGCTGGAAGGTAAGCGTTCCAAGGATGAGGGCTATTACGGCCGCGCTGATCCAGAGAGAACGGCGTTGCCGGAGGGCCGGCGCAGCCGTCACCGCCTGTGCAACGGCGCCGAAGATAAGTCCTGCAAGGGGAAGGTAATTCCTGTGCTCAAAATACAAGTCAGCGCCGACTGACACAAAACTCTCCAGCGAGATGGCAAGGAGGTACCAGAGTATGCCGAAGGAGATAAAAGGCATTTTTCTTGCAACCGAAAAGGCAAAGGCCAGGAGGGCCGCAACAAGGGCAAGGGACAGCAGTGTAGTGGCCGGGGAGACAAGGCCGGTCGAAACCGGGAAACCCCACCAGTCAAAGACCAGGAGCCCCGGCAATGGCGCCAGGGCGACAAACAGATATCTCCCTATAACCCTGAACTCAGTCAGTATGTGCTGCAGCGGGGTCCAGTAGACGTCCGTCGCTGTCCAGCCGTGGTGCGATATCGCCTGGTTGAACCCGCTGAAGACAGAGGCCATGGTCAACAGCGTAGTCCGGAGCGCCGGGAAAAAAATGATGAAGGCGAGTATCAGCGCGCTCCCTGTCGCGATAATCATATTCCTCTGCGCGGCGCGCCTCTTCTCACTGCGGAGGAAGACAAAGTCGTACAGCGCTATGAGAGGTATGGCCATGACCGCATTTTCCTTTGAGAAAATCCCCAGAAAGATCGAGAACGCGGCGAGCAGATACAACAGCATCGCCTGTGCCCGTCCCCTGGAGGTTGTTGCGGCGATATACGCGAGGAGGCCGAGCAGGGAGAACAGGGCGGCCAGGGAAGTCATCCGCTGCACGATATAGGCGACAGCGTTTATGTTGAGGGGATGGAGGGCGAATATGACGCTGCTCAGCAGGGCCACAGGCCAACGGCAGGCGCCGTACCGCTCCCTCCAGCCCGGGAGATCGAGGGTGACAAGCGCAAGGAGATAGACAAGGGCGGCGTTGCAGACATGAATGCAGATATTGGTGATGCGGTAGACAAGCGGGTTGGCCGGGTCCATCATGCCGTTCGCGAGAAATGTGAGGTAGGCGATCTTCCGGTAGCCGAGCCGCATGTTCAGGACGTTTCCGATGCCGGCAAACTGTCCTATGGCGCTGTCGTCAAGGGCCCAGGTGCCCCGCAGCGATCCGGCATAGGCCGCAAAGGTCGCTGCAGCCACGAACAGAAGAGACGCGAGATGCACGGAGACGGGCTGTCCGGTGTCGGCGGGCGGGAGGGGGTTCTTCTTACGGCCTTTTTTCATCTGCGACTAATTGTAATGCATTTTCGAAGCAGGGGGCAATAGTATCCCACAGGAACTGCCGCGCATAATCCCTGCCTTGCAGACCGAGGCCTCTGCGCAGGCCGCTGTCATTCAGGAGATGCGTCATCTTCCGCGAAAGATCGTCCGAAGAACCGGATTTGAATGAGACGCCCATCTGCTGTTCCCGCACAAAGGCCAGTTCAGGGATATCGCTCACGATGACCGGTCTTGCACAGGCTGCTGCCTCGAGGATACTGATGGGAGACGACTCATGTCGGGAGGGCAGCACCACCACGGCAGCGCCTGACAACAGCTCTTGCTTCCGGGTTCCGGTCACAAATCCCGCATATTCCACCCTTCCGCGCAGGTCCGGTCGGAGCATGTCGCGAAGAGCGCTGAAGCGGTCGAACTCATATCCCGCGAGGACCAGCCTGAGACCGGGGAAGTCATCCGCTATTACGCCGAACGCGGCCATCAGGAGGTCGAGACCCTTGGTGTAGGTGTCGATCCTGCTGAAAAACAGGATGTAGTCCCGCTCTTCAGGCGCGGTATCGAGAAGTTCCCTGTTGATGCCGTTGGGGATCACCTCACAGAGCCCGGCTTTCTTCCCGCGGCCTGCCATTACCTTGTCTTTTGTCACGGCAGACACAAAGATAAAATGCTCATACAGGGAAGGGTACGCTCCTTCGACCAGGTACATGGGGACCGCATAGGCCGGGCTGAACTTTTTCAGGGAGTGGCGTTCCATCACTCCCTGCACCTGGAGTATCACCGGCGTCCTGGTGAGCAGTCTCGAAAAGACAGGGGTTGAGGGAAGAAAATTCTCGACAATTACGTCATACGAGCCGCCGAGCCGCCTGACGAACTGGGCCGCTTTCACGGTATAGGAGAACACGCTCCTCGCGAGACTTCGGCTTTCGGCGCCGACGAATACGTGCCTGAGGCCTTCAATCTCTCCGTCAGCAGCGCCCGGATAACGCATGCAGAGCAGGGTGATGTCGTGCCTGTCCTTCAGCCGTCCGTATATTTCGTAGGCCCTCAGTCCGGCGCCGCCGGTCCCGAACGGATTGTCCCTGCTCTCGTATATGATCTGGAGGATCTTCATTGCGCTGTTATCATGAATGTCCGAGGTCAATTATGAAATAAAGACCGTTCATTTGCAACATGCCCGTCCTCTTTGGCTTGCAACAGCAACAGCAGGATTTATGCGACTGCAAGGTATTATAATCTTGTATGCAGTGGCTCGGCCTCATACTGGTGCTCGCCTATATCCTGACGCAGGTTGCGGAATACCGGCTCAGGTCCCTCAACGTGAGGCACATGAAGGTCCACGCAGCCGAGATACCGGCAGGTTTTGAAGGGAGCATAGACGCAGCTATTCTTGAGAAGACCGTCGCGTATACGACTGAGCGGGCTGCCCTCGCCTCCGTGGAGTCAGTCGTGACCGCCGCTGTGCTGGTTGCGGCGCTCTTCAGCGGCGTCTTCGACGCCTGCAATTCATGGGCGCATTCCCTGCGCCTCCCCTTTGTGCTCAAAGGGATGATCTTCTTCCTGCTCATAGATTACGCAAACACCCTCATCTCCGCCCCCTTCAGTATCTACAGCACCTTCCGGATAGAGCAGAAGTACGGCTTCAATACCATGACACCCGGGCTCTGGATTGCAGACCTCTTCAAGGGGCTCGCGCTGTCCACCGTCCTGATGGGCGCTGTCCTTGCAGGGGCGTTCTTCATTGTACAGCGTTTTCCGGAATACTGGTGGCTGTTTGCCTGGGGCTTCTTTCTCGTCTTCAGCGTCTTCATGATGTATATAGCGCCGTATGTCATCGAGCCGCTCTTTAATAAATACTCGCCGGTCGACGCCGGACTTCAGGAGAGGATCAGGGAGATGATGCGAAGGGCCGGGATCGAGGTGAAAAGGGTATTCACCATGGACGCGTCACGCAGGTCCAGGCACGCCAACGCCTACTTCACCGGCATCGGCAGGGTGAAGCGCATCGTGCTCTTCGACACCATCAGCTCGACCCTCGATGAAAATGAGATCCTGGCGGTCCTTGCCCATGAGGCCGGCCACTGGAAAAAGCGGCACATCCTTAAGCGCATGATAGCATTCGAAGCAGCCTCCCTTGCCGGTCTCTTTCTCGCTTCCCTCATGCTGAGGTCGGACTTCCTTGCAGCGGCTTTCGGCCTGCATGAGGCCACGTTCTTTGCGCAGGCGGCGCTGCTCGCCTTTATTGCCGGCATCGTCTCGTTTCCCGCGACCCCCCTTCTGAGCGCGCTGTCGCGGAGGCACGAGTATGAGGCGGACTCCTTTGCAACCGGATTGGCGCCTATGTCTGAGGCGCTCGCCTCGGCGCTCATAAAACTATCGCGGGACAACCTTGCGAACCTGCACCCCCACCCCCTTTACGCAGCCTTCTATTATTCCCATCCGCCGGTGGTGGAGCGAGTCGGAAAGATCATGAGGAACGGGAAAATCAGAGCCTGACGTGAACGCCCTTTGAGCGGAGGAATTCCTTCGCCTCTCTTACCGTAAACTCCCTGAAGTGGAAGATCGACGCAGCAAGCACCGCGTCGGCCCTGCCGTCCACGAGGCCTTCGTAAAGGTGTTCGAGGACGCCGGCCCCGCCTGAGGCGATCACCGGGACGGAGACCGCGTCAGAGACAGCCCTGGTCAGCTCAATATCATACCCATCCTTCGTGCCGTCGCGGTCCATGCTCGTGAGCATGAACTCGCCGGCGCCGAACTCGGTCATCTTCCGCGCCCACGCTACGGCATTGATCAGCTTCATCTTCCTGCCGCCGTGCGTAGAAATCGCCCATCTTATCCCTTCACCCACGTCTGATGCCCCCCCTTTACGGATGGAGGGGCGTTGAGGCGCCTCAAGGATGACATCCTTCATGCCGGGATCGCTGAACCAGTCCTCTCCAGTTGCGCCGTCCATGATGCCGGCCTCCACCTTTTTTGCGTCAATGGCAACGACGATGCACTGGCTGCCGAACTTTTCCGCGGCCCTGCTGATGAAATAAGGGTCCTTCACCGCGGTAGTGTTGATCGACACCTTGTCGCATCCGGCATTGAGGAGGTCCCTGATATCGTCGAGCGTCCTGATCCCGCCGCCGACTGTAAGGGGCATAAAGACGTCTTCCGCGGTCTTTTCCACCACGCCAAGGATGATCTTTCTCTTTTCATGGGAAGCGGTGATGTCAAGGAAAATGAGTTCGTCAGCGCCCTGCCCGTCGTAAAAGATCGCGTTTTCGACCGGGTCGCCGGCATCGCGGATATTGACGAAATTGACCCCTTTGACC
>JAKAGF010000016.1 GCA_021825805.1 Nitrospirota bacterium | reverse complement strand
GGCTGTACAGGGTGAGAGTCCTTATAGGTTTTTCAGATTCCTCTATCTTTTTGATCTGGGCCTCAGAGATGTCCCATAGCTTCAGCCGCTGCCGGGCGGCGTCCACTACCGCGTCCGCATCCCTGGTAAGCATCCGTCCGATGTGTTCGTTCTTTACATCCCTGCCCTGGCGCGCCCATCTTACGACATTGATAAATTCCTGCTGGGTGGCTATCAATTCAGGGCTGTATACATCCGCAAGGGGTTCCCCTTTCTTCACGTATCTTCCGGAAAAATCGATATAGAGTTTTTCGATCCAGCCCTCGAACTTAGTATTAACAATCGCAAGCCTTCGCTCATCATATTCAATACGCCCCACTGTCCTGATCACCTTCTGAAGGGGCCTGATCAAGACCTCCGAGGTCTTGACGCCGATCAGCTGCTGCTTGTCGGGAGGGACCTCTACCAAAGGGGCCTCCTCCCCGGCGGCTGCCTGCGGCGCCTCGGCCTGTTTACCGGCCTTGTCATGGCCCTCATGACCGGCGCCGGAAGGGACGGCAGTGGCGGTCTGCGCGGGCTTCTCACCGGCGGCCGTGCGGCCCAAACCGGCTTTCGAGAAATAGAGCGCAGTCCCCGATGCGAGGACCAATACGGCAATAATAAACAGGACCTTCTTTTCAATCATTCCTTCACCCCCGGTTCCATGAGCCCTGACAGCGCCTCAAGCCTGGCCGCGGCCTTTTCCCTTTCAGCGAACTGGACCCAGTACAATGATTCAAAATCAAGCAGCGCCTTCAGTCTCGATATGGCTGTTATGGCTTCGACCTTCCCAGCCACGTATCCGGCGAGCGCAGCCTCGAAATCCTGGTAGGTCTTGGGGATCAGACCGTCCCTGTAAAGCTCCATGAGCCGCCCACTGGCGCTGAGCATCGAATAACTGTCCCTGATCGAGGAGGCCAGCATCAGTTTGGCAGCCTCCACCTCTCCCCGGGCCTCGGCTTGAGACGCCTCGGCCTCGAACACAGCCTGCCGCTGTTTGGCTCGGTAATAAAGCGGGATATTGAGGGTGGTCGTGAGGCTCCACATATCCGGCATGCCGCCGCCCCGCATGCCGTAGTTTGCGGTAACCGTGAAATCCGGATAATATTCCCTCCGGGCCATCCTGACCTTCGCCTCGGCAGCAGCCTCCATCCGCTCCTTCACCCTTATTTCAGGCGAATTCTCCATAGCGGTCCTGAGCAGTTCCTCAAGGGTCCGCGTATATATGCCGGAGGCGGTCTCAACCGGCCTGCCGAGGGGAGCGTTCACCTGTCTTCCGACGGTGGTGTTCAGCATCGCCTCGGCAGCCTGTATCTTTTGTTGCTGCATCTCCTCCTTTTCGAGGAGCATATATTTCTCCGCCTGGGCCATCAGCACCTCCTGCTGCACCCCCATACCTGATGAGTACCGCGCAATGGCCGCGTCCTCTATTCTCGAAAAAAGCACGGTCCGGTCCCTGATGATATCAATCTCCTTGTACGCGAGGAAAAGGCCGAAATAGAGTTCCTTCACCTTTGCAACAACCCTTAACCTCAGCGCATCATATGACGCTCTCTGGCCTTCGGCGTCCTTCTCAGCCATCTCGGCCTTCAGCCCGCGCTTGCCGGGGAAGGGAAACATCTGCGATGCCGAGAACATGACCTGGGCGTCTTCGCTCTTGCCGTAGTTGAACCGGCTGAAGCCCTCGTTCTGGTAGCCGATCATTACCATGGGGTCTGGAAGGCTTTTCGCCTGGGGTATCCGGTAGCGGGAGGCTGCGGCCCTCGATTCCGCGGCGCGCAGTTCCGGGCTGTTTTTCAGGGCCTCGGCAATGAGGTCCCGGAGTCTTACCTCTTCAGCAAGGGAGCTGCGCGCCGGCAGGAAAAAAGAGAAGGCAAGGATGCAAAGCGCAACGCGCCAAACCCGAAACTCAAAAAATCCCCCTGTGCGGCCATTATGCCTCGCATCGCTCATCACTGTTTACGTTTTACTTGGCGTCAACCGTAAACTTCGCCGTTGAGGTCTTGCCGGCCCTTGTTATCTTGAGGGCGACGTTCCACGACCCGGACATCGACAGGTTTATCTTAGTCTTGTACCCGGTCCCATTGAGCTCGGCATCGGCCTTATAGTTCATGGCAGGCATTCCGGGCATCGCCGGCATGGAATAATCCACCTTTACCTTTGCGTCGGTCACATCCCTGCCCGAGGCGTCCTTGACCGCAACCGTTATGTTGTTGTCGCCGACAACGGGCGGGTTCTTGTCGATCGTTACGGCCACGTCGTATTCTCCGGCCTTTTTCCTGACTTCATAGTTGCCCGCGTAAGCGACTCCGGCAACAAACAGAATCATCAGGACCGTTACAGCAATCTTTCTCATCACACGATCTCCTTCTATACGTTTGAAGATTAATTTCTGAATTCTTTCTCTACGGTATCCCGGATCTTTTTCACAGGATACCCCTTCTGATACAGCCCGAAGGCCCTCAGGGCCTCCCCGAGACAAATGTCTCACACAGCGGCATGATTGTCAACATAACAGCTCAGCAGGGACTTATGCCTGAAGGACGGGGATTCTTCGCACCTGCAATAACAGTAGATGCTGTCGAGGACCCAGGGGATTTCCTTTGCCGCCTGATACGCCTGCCTTACCCTCGGATCGCTGAAATGAGCCGGAGCCAGTGTGGCTCTCGTCTCGCCCCTCCTCAGGGTTTCGTCCCTGCCGGATTGAAGCGTCTTCTGTGCGGCCTCGGCAAAAACAGCGGCAGAGAGAAAAACCATCACAAGCACGGCCGGAATAAGGGTTCTTAATGCCATAGTCATCACCTCCTGGTACAGACTAATGGATACTTGTGAAGAAATTTTGAAATTCCAGCCGCTGATAACAATAATTTTTCCGCCTCACAATACCTGCCCCTGTTCTTTCAATATCTCCTCCAGCTCCTTTGCGATATCCAGCATAAGATCATGTCCCCCGGAGGTATAATCCGTTGTCTTTATGTCGGTGATCCTCCTCAGGGCGGCGATAACGGCATCTATCTTGTGAGCCTGTTCCTCGATGACCCGCAACGACGCAACTATCTCCTCTGTGGAACCATACTTCCGGCAGTGGCGGACCGTGCCTCCTATGACCGTATTGGCGTTCAGCAGATAATGAGAGAGCGTGACCATAAGGCGGTGCAGTGTATCTATTGACGCCTTCTTTCGCTCGGCGTCAAGCGCCGCTTCATGGAGTTTTCTTTTCTTGTCACGGACCACTGCCGCGAGCAAGGCAGCAAGACCGCACAGGAGGGAAAAGGCGATGGTCATGGGCATCATGACCGGGTCGAATATGGAGCGGGCCGCGGAAAGGACATGGTCCATGTGAATAACGGGGCGTCCCTCCCGGTACATATCCATCAGAGAGTACGCCACCATGGCGTAGGGATGGACGAGCAGGTGACCGGCCCCTGCGCCCAGGATGAACCACACCGGATATGACCATCGTTGTGACATTATTTTCATTGTCCCGTCTATTTGATCTTCTCCGGGGCCTTCCCTCTAATATCCGGGTCCCATGTTTTCGATGGCGCCGGGATCGGATCGGGGTTCTTCGTTGACAAACACGACGGTATCGATCCTCCTGATCACGCCGTTATGTTTAAACTCCGCGAAGACCGCATGTTTGCCGGGCCGCATGAAGACGATGCTCACCGCCACTTCAGGCCCCCCCAGGTTCTGCTTCGGCGTGATATAGAGAAACTCTTTCAGGTCCTCATCCCAGGACGCAACCAGCATGTCAAAGCCGTCCATCTTTTCGAGGCCCTTCAGAGGCTTACCCTTGTAAAGGATTTCATAGAGGAACGTGACAACATGCTCTGCATAGGCCTTTTTAGGAATGAGTTTGATCTTCGCCTGATAGTCTTCGTCTCCCGGCAATTTGTCTTCCGCTCCCGCTGCGGCGGGACCGCTGATCTTTATGTTCTTCCACAGGTTCACCCAGCCCTGCGCGGTCTGAAAGACTATCTCCATCCGGTACTTGCCGGCTCCGGGCGGCCTGTATGTGAAGCTGTATTCATCCCCTTTCCGTGAAGCCTTCCGATGGACGTAGGCGTGAAGATCATCATCCGTGATGAAGACGTGGACGTCTCCCTCCGGCATACCCGAAGGAGAGAGAATCCTGAATATATAGGGCTGCTCTTCGCCTGCCTTGAGCGGGCTGTCAGACAGCGCGAGTTCGTATCCCCTGGGGTTCCTCCGGACATGCCGGATATAGGGCTTTTCGTTGTGGGTGTCGGGGATGATGAGCACCTCCTGATCAAGATCAAGCTCAGCCGCCGCTGTTGCCGCCACTCCCAGGACAATAAAGATTATGCAGACAAAGACCCGTGTCACCATCATCCACCTCAATGGGTATGCCTCAGCGCCATGGGCTGGCCGAGGATAAATGCGTTTATGATCATGAACCCCGCCGCAAGCAGCGCCATGGGGATAAAGGCCCGAAGCGCCCGCTCTCCATAATGCTTCACGGCGATCCTGTATCCGGCATAGAGGGAGAAGATATCAAGGGTTACGAGCACCGCCATCTGCAGCCAGAATATCGTCTCCGCGCCCATAAGGGGCGCCACCTCCCAATCCGGCTGCACCCCCACCTTCGCATATTCGTAAAGCGCCCTCTGCGCAGCTGGGACAATTCCCGGCCCCTCCTTGAAGAGATGGGAGATGTTGTGGGCGAGGTGCATCGAAAGCCCGACCGGGATGAACATATAGGCAAATTGAATGGACGTGCGTTTCAGAGAAAGCGGGGATTCCGGACCGGTTAGTCTCCTTACCGCCAAACTGCTGAAGACAAGCAGCAGGGGGGTGATTACAAGGGACCCCAGGGTGAAGACAGCCAGGAACGTCGCCTTTTCCCTTGCCGCATGCGAGACCACTCCGATTGTATCGAGGGGCAACATCTTTCCGACTATATCCATCCACCTATGCCATGGCTCTATCATCTCTCCAGTGACAATGATGGTAATTCCGACGAGCGCCATCACAAAGAAAGCCTCATCAAGGTACCCTTTCGAGGAGACCCATAGGTCCTTTGCAAAACTTCTGAAACGGATAACAATATTCTCCTGGGAACAGGATTTTATGCACTCGCTGCAGAAATTGCAGTAGTTGTTCCTGTCAAGGGTGATGGGGGTCAGGAACATGGGACACGGCCGTCCTTTTCCGGATCCTGTGATGCACTGCTTGACCTTGTGGTCCCGGCAGATTTCAAGGCACTTGTTCCTGAGTTCGATGGGGCTGAACATCGAATATATGCCTATCAGACCCCCGATGGGGCAGACATACCTGCAAAAAGACCTTCCCTTGAACAGCAGCGCCATCCCTATGGCAACCGCAAAAAAACCGATGAGGAGGTACGCGGTGAGAGCCGGTTTGTTCACAATGCCGCTGTAGCTGTCCCACCACGTCAGCCCGAAAAATATAAAACTTGAAAGGTAGATGTTCCTGAGCGGCCTCGGAAAATCCTTGTTTATGCTTATCAACCGCCCTACCCAGTCCTGTATTGCGCCAAAGGGACACATCATGCACCATATCCGTCCAACCAGGACGAAGGTAAAGATAATGGCTGCCCACCATATCGTCCACATCAGCAGTGTTGCGATGTTCCTGCCGCCCTGCTGTATATCGAACAGTCCAGCGGCGATTATGATCAGGAAAATAACGAGCACTGGAATCTGAAAAACAGGCTGGAACCAGGCTGACCTGAGAAAGCTCCGGAGCCACGGGATATCGAGCAGGTTCAGCTTTTGCCCTGGTTGCAGCTTAAGAGATTTCCTCTGATAAAGGATCACAATTGCCAGAAAGCCGCTCAATAAAATACCGCCTATGACAAAGAGCATCCTGTATAAAGAGGCACGGGACTTCGCCTGATACAATATCCTGCCGCCGTATATAAGGGGGTCCGCAAAGGTCTTCCCCCCGAGGGACTTGACGGCGAGGGTAAACGCATATTCCCCCTTGTCCTGAAGAGGATATGGGACCGCAAACGTCCCTGCCATCTTCTCAGGCTGAAGTTTTTTGAAATGGGACAGGTCTACCATCGTTGTCATGGACGACATATCCATGGTCTCCCCGAAATCAAGTCCACCGCTTTCACTCCCTTTTCCGGCTGATAAAGTCATCCGGCGCGAGTCATTGTTCATCGGCAGATCTTTTTCGAGGTTTATGTAGAGCTCAGCATCATACAAGGGAGAACCCGACATGGGGTCAGTCAAAGCCACGACTGCCTTGGGAGTTATTCCCCTTTGATAGGCTTCGGGGTCAAGCCTGAAAGTAACATTCGCGCCATCTATTCTGAAGGAGTTTGCAGAGGCAGTTTGGTTATGGCCCTCTGAGCCCGAGGCATGACCTCTCAATAGGAACATGCAAGAAAGCAGGATAAGAACCGCGGTAATTTTTTTCATTTCTTCCTGAACATCTCGTTGATGATGAGCATGCCTCTCCTGGCGCCCGAGGCGATCGCCTGCGCGGATTTCTCAATACCTGCCGGCGCCTTGACGTCTGCGCCTGCCCTGAAGGGATTTCCTGCCTTCTTTCCTTCGAACTGTTTCAGGAACGACTGTTCCAGAAGCTTCGGAGATTCCTTGTTTTCGAAGATCCGCACCTTCAGCAATTCACCCTTGCCGCTGACAACGACACCCAGCTCGATCTTGCCGCCCTCGCCCTGGGCGTCGATGAACATCATGGCAGCGGCCTTGCGGGGCTGAGCGTCCGCAGCGGATTTCACTATTGCAAGATATATGGAGGGTTTCATATCCTCCTCGGGAAGCCTCGCACCAAGCGCCTTTTCGATGGCAGCCTTTTGTTCGCCGGAGACGTAGAGATTCTTTTGTTCAAAGGATATGGCTTCAGGGAAGAGCGTCTTTAATTTCTCAGCCGGCCAGACAAGATCGTGGCCGTATGCCGCGGCCTCAAGAAGAACAGCCGCGCAAGCCGCAGCAATTATCAACAGCAGTCGGACTTTCATAAGACCTCCCCATTCATATCCACAGGCTACCATGAAATCTTGAATTATTTATGTGAATAATGTGGAGACATTGTGAATGACACTCTCACCAATAAAGACAGGCTTTTACTAACAGTCTCAAAATAGTATTCATACCAGTCTGTCATGCCCTGCCCGAGGACTTCAGTCGGGCATCCAGTGCTTGGAAACAGCTGGATTCTCGCTGCGGCGAGTCTCGGAGGAGACCCGCTAATGAACTGCGGGAATGACGACATATAATGTACATTCTATGCTTTTTGTCTCCGCTGTGGTGATAGAATAAACCATGCAGGAAGAGTCGGAAATCACCCGAGTCAACAAGAAACTGTCGATCCTCTATGAGATCGCCCTGACCGTCGGCAAGTCCCTTGATCTGAAAATTATCCTGGATGACGTGCTCGACAGGGTGATCGGCTTCATGGGAGTCGATGCCGGCGTCATCTACGTGATCGACGAGAAGACGATGGAGATGATCCCGGTCTCTTTCAGAAATCTCACCGACGAGGTGGTGCGGGACCTTTGTGAAAAAAAGGTCAAGGTGGGCGAATGTATGTGCGGCACCATCGCCCAGTGCGACCGCGAGGTTATCATCCTGGAGAAGGCGTCAGCCGACCCGCGGTTCACCCGGGGCGTCCTCAAGAAAGAGGGCATGGAGTTCTACGCCGGCCTTCCCATACGAGCGAGGTCCAAGGTGGTGGGCGTCCTCTGCGTGATCACCCATGCTCCCTATGTCCCCGACAATGAACTGCTTGACATCCTCAGGGCTGCCACCCTGCCCATAGGCCTGGCCATCGAAAACGCGCTCCTTTTCCAGGACGTCCGCACAAAGGCCGAGGCCGGCAAATACTATGACTTCGGGGGGATCATCGCGGGAAGCGAAAAGATGAAGGCCGTGCTGAACCTGGTGCGGAAGATAACCGACGTGCAGTCGAGTATCCTCATCTGCGGGGAAAGCGGCACAGGCAAGGAACTCATCGCCCGGGCCATCCATTTCAACAGCCTGCGGAAAGACAAACCGTTTGTTGCCGTCAATTGCGCGGCCATCAATGAGAATCTTCTGGAGTCAGAGCTTTTCGGCTCGGTCAGGGGCGCCTTCACCGGGGCGCACGCCGACCGGAAGGGGCTCTTTGAGGCTGCGGACGGCGGCGCCATCTTCCTCGATGAAGTGGAGACGATGAGCAAGGGGCTGCAGGTCAAGCTCCTGAGGGTGCTCCAGGACCGGACGTTCTTCAGGGTGGGCAGCACAACTGCGGTGACAGTGGATGTCAGGATCGTAGCGGCAACGAACCAGCCCCTTGAAGAAGCGGTGCGCGCCAGGCAATTCAGGGAAGACCTCTTTTACCGGCTGAACGTTATCCGCGTCGAATTGCCCCCTCTCAGGGAACGGGCGGATGACATACCGCTGATAGCGCGATATTTCATGAACATTTTCAGCTCCAGGATCGGGAAAAACATCAGGAGGATCTCCGACGGGGCCATGGAAGCGCTTATCCGCTATCCATGGCCCGGCAATATAAGAGAACTGGAGAACGCCATTGAGCGCGCTGTCGTTGTTTCGGATTCTGATGAAATACAGACTTGTGACCTGCCGCCCGGCATAGGACTGCCGTCTTTCACCCCAGGAGTGGACTGGCGCCTGGAAAAGGCGGAGCTTGCCCATATAATGAAGGTGCTGAATGTCGTGGAGGGAAACAAGAAAAAGGCCGCCGAACTCCTCGGCTTAGACACCACGACCCTCTGGAGGAAGTTGAAGAAGGAAAAAGGCTAATGATTGCATTTTGCAATCCTCAAATCCCTTCCCCGGCAGTGAGTTAGGCGTCTCCCGGCGCGGCAATTTCCATCATTCCTTCCCATACATTGCATTTTGCAGTGCAGCCCGGGCGATGCTGATGATTTGCAGCCCGTCACACTGACTTCATTGAGGCGGTAAACATCTGAACCGCCTGTAATACAAGAATAATGGATATCCAGGCCGAGAGGCCCCGCCTAAAACCCCTCATCTGGCAGGGGCCTTGCATTTCCATGAACATCTATACATAAAAGGAGGCAACGATGGCAACAGTCAAGGAAGAGTCCGCGGGAACAATCAACGGTCTGGACACCAATAAATTGTTCAGCGTGGCAGAGACCGTCAAGCAGAACTGGGAAAGTGGGAGAACCGTATGGAAGGCCTCCACTTCGTGGAAGGGCGGCTTCAGGGTAGAAACCCGCTCACGGGAATTCACGCTCACAGCGGACGAGCCGGAAATGCTCTGCGGGACAAACACCGCCTGCAACCCAGTGGAGATGGTGCTCCAGGCATACGGCGCATGCCTGTCCATCGGATATGCGATGAACGCCGCGGTGAGGGGAATCAGGATCGACGACATCACCATCGACCTTGAAGGCGAGATAGACCTTCCCGGCTTTCTCGGCCTGGAACCGCCCGAAAAGCTCAATATGGACAAGCTTCCCGGTTTCAAGACTATCAGGGTCAACGTAAAGATGAAGGCAGGCGCTGACAACAAGACCCTGCAGGAGCTTCACAACCATGTGGTGAGCACCTCCCCTGTCGGGGTAACGCTCTCCCGTCCTGTAAAAATCGAGACAAGACTGGAGGCATAGATGCAGGAGACCCTGAGCCGGCCTATCCCGATGAATACCGAAAGCGGTTCGGAGGACGTTTTCATAGTTCTCTGCGCATCCGGCTTCGAGAACATCGCCCGCGCAAGGTCCGCCCTTATGTTCGCATCCCTGGCTGCTTCAGCCAACTACAGGGCAATCCTTTACTGCATCCAGAATGCGGTTGATGTGATGGTAAGGGGCGCCATCGAACTGCATGACAAGCCCCAGCCGGGCTCGCCCACCCTCGACCAACGGCTCCAGGAGGCTCTTGACATGGGCGTCGAAATACAGTGTTGCACCCAGACCATGGCTAACAAGAACATATCATCGGAGGACCTGTTGGAAGGGGTAAAGCCCGCAGGCGCCATGAATCTCATCGCTCTTACCTCAGGCGCGCGCGGGGCGCTCTGTTTCTGACCCCCGCGGTCCGTCTCTCTCCCCCTATCCCCGATAAGAGAGACAGGCCCCTTTGCCGGGGCGTCCCCCAGCGCCCCGGCAGCTATTCGGCGACAACATGCCTGAAAATCTCTGCTCAAGCGCTGTACGAACAGGCATCCCATCAGGCCATTCCTGTAACGAAAGTGAAATACCTCATGAAGATCACCACTTCTTTGCTGTAACCTTTTTTGTTTTGGTTCGTCATACCTTGCAGAAAGACAGGCAGGATCGACGATACTCAACAACAGGGAGGTGGGACGACGATACATGCAGGCATAGCGGATGATTCATAATTGTAAACAGTGCGGAAGGCAGTACAAGTAAACAAAAATCTCACGGATTGAAGGAGACCACAATGAAAAAGTATCAGGCTATACTAAGCGCGATTATCATTCTCTTGCTCGCAGCCGGCGCTTCATCCGCCATGATGGGCGGCGGCAATGGGTCCGACATGTCAGGCGGCGGCAACGGTTCCGGCATGTCAGGCAGTGGCAACGGTTCCGGCATGTCAGGCAGCGGCAACGGTTCCGACATGATGAACGGGAACAGCTCCGGCATGATGAATGGAAACACTTCCATGATGACAAACGGCGGCAATTTCGGCATGATGAATGGGGTGGCTGGAACCCCGATTGTCGGCGCTAACGGGACCGCTTACTTTGTCAGTACTGTCCGGACAACCAACCCCTCAACAACCCCAAACAGCAACTCTTTTATGTCAACCATACTCGCCGTGAATCCTTCCGGCAAGGGGTCCTCGCTGACTCTTAACGGTATTGTGTCGAGACCTTTTGTTGAAGGCAATACGCTGGTGGCAACCGCATCTCTTCCGGATTTCAGCAACTACAACATGATGGGCAACAACGGAACAAACGGCGCCAGCCCTGCCCCCGGCCAGTCTATTTTATATGCCATAACGCTGCCCTGGTCCGAATCTTCAAAGCCGCTGGCGATCTCAATGGATGGCGGATTCGCCTCTGTCCCGGTCATCTCGAATAATCGCATATATGTCACTACCAGTGACTACGGGAATGCGATGATGGGAAATGCCGCCTTCAACTCGATGAATGGAAACTACAACCTTAACAACGGCAGTTCGGCAAAGACCTATCTCTATATATTCAACCTCGACGGCTCGTTGGTATCCAAAACGAGCATAGAGTAAGCGGACCAGGGGGCCTCAGCTCCTCCTTGAGGGAGGCGGTTGGTTGGGGCCCCCGTCCCGTCAAAGGCCGGCAATAAGCGATCTGCCGGCAGGCCGTTCACAATACCTTCACAGATATTCCTTATACTTTAAACCGTGGAATCATACGGAAAGATCGCGGATCTCCCCGGAAATATTACAGTCCATAAGGTCTTATATACTATCCTTGCGCTCTTTTTATTTTTTCCCTCCGGGTGCGGCATAAGATATTCAGGCCCCGTGATCCTTGATGACGGCGTAAGATTTTCGATTAAGGCGCCGGATGCGAAAAAGGTCGCGATTGCCGGCAGTTTTAATCAATGGGACACTGAAAAAGATACCCTTGCCGGGCCTGATGAGGAGGGAAGATGGAGCATAGTCCTTCCCCTTGCCGAAGGCCGTTATGAGTATCTTTTTTTTATCGACAGCGGGAAATGGGTTGCAGATCCGGACAGCCCTTCCGCTGATGACGGTCTCGGAGGAAAAAATTCGGTCTTTGTACTGAAAAAGCCCTGATCATGGATGTAACTTTTTTAATGATTGTGCGTCATATCCATAGAAATGAATGATCATGCAGGAAGAGGAGTATTCTATAATTGAGAGATGCAGGGAAGGCGACTCTGAGCTTTATGCGGTTCTTGTCGAGAGGTACGGGAATATGATATATAACGCGGCATACCGGATGGTTGGGGATCCCGAGACCGCCAAAGATATGGCCCAGGAGAGTTTCATCGCCGCCTATAGCGCCTTGCGGGAATTCAGGAACGGATCGAAGTTCTCAACCTGGCTTTACAGCATAGTAATGAATAAATGCAAAGACCACCTGAGGCTCCGAAAGGCGACGGTTTCCCTCGATGATGTCGCGGAGACGACCGCGTGCAGGGGACAAACCCCTGAGGCTGCGCTATGCGCCAAACAGACCGCAAACTCACTGCAGGCCGCCCTGGATACCCTTCCCGGGGAATACCGCGAGGTCCTCGTACTGAAGCACATGGAAGGGCTCGATTATAAAGAGATGGAAACGGTCCTCGGCGTCAGCGCCAACACCCTCAAGGTTAGGACTCATCGGGCCAGGGAACTGCTCAGAAAATATCTCGTGGAGAGGGAATACCGGAATGGATAGAGAACTGCGGCGGCTCCATGAACTCCTGGATGGCGGGCTCTCCCCGGAAGAAGAGCGCGATATCCTGGAAAAAGTGGATTCCGATGAGCTGCTCCGGAGAGAGTTTGACAGCCTTGTCGGCGCGATCCTCACTCTGGAGACATGCGAGAGATTGCCGGCTGACGCCTCTTTTACCGCTGAGGTTATGAAGAGATTGCCTGTTCGGCAAAAACTCCTGCGCAGGAGAATAGCTGACTTCTTTATCGGAGAAAGGGTATTGCGGTGGAATGTCGCCGCCGCGGCAACAACCGCGATAGTAATTCTGTTCGCTTCGATCCTGCTTTTGCACACGCACTGGAAGGACCCCTCTGTGGCGCAAAACGCATCTTCAAAAGAAGCGGTTGAGAAGGTGACGATTACCTTTCACGCCCCTCAGGCAAAGACAGTCGCCCTTGCGGGAGATTTCAATAAATGGAGCGTTGAGGAAGGCGCGATGAAGAGGCGGCCCGACGGCTCCTGGACCATAGAACTGCCGCTGAAACCCGGCATCTATAACTATATGTTCGTTGTGGACGGAGAAGGCTGGGTCCCCGACCCTCGCGCCGAATCCTACCGGGATGACGGCTTCGGCCGGAAGAATGCCGTGTTAAGGGTAAACCGAATATGACAGCGCACGCCGCAAAAATGGTCCTTCTCATACTCATCCTGACGCTTTCCCATGGGATGGCGTCGGCTGAGACCGGCAAAGACCTGAACGAGATCAAAAGCGTTATCGAGAAATCTTCGCTGCCCAGGGACAAGAAGACCGCTCTCTACGAACGGGCATCCGTTGCGTTGGGCGCGGGCATCCCTTCAACCGACGTGGCTGTCATCATCAAAAGAGGTATTTCAAGGGGTGCGAACAGCGCGGCGCTGGAGGAATCCCTCTCTGCCGTTGTCACGGCAAAAGAGAAAGGCCTGCCCGTCAGGCCGGTTCTTGACAGGATAGAACAGGGTCTTTCAAAAGGGGTTTCTTCTGAAAAACTTTCTGCTGTTACGAAACAACTGGTCGTCAAGCTTTCGGCTGCGGATGGAATTGTCGACAAGCTCCGCAAGAGCGGGATGAAGGGAGCTGAGGCGGAAAAAGGCGCTGCCGTGCATACTGTTGCAAGGGCCCTTGAGAAATCAATCCCCGACGATCCGATCACGAAGGTGGGCATGAAGGTTGTCAAGCAGGACTCTTCTCTTTCAAGGTTTGATGCGGCTGTCGATTCAATGACCTTTCTCGTGGAGATGGGGATGCCCGTTGACCAGGCGTTGAGGTTGATCAATAAGGCTGTGGACAAGGGCTATTCCGACAAAGAGATGTTTCAGATGGAAAAAGAGATGTCCAGGATGATGAGAGATGGCGCAAAGATGGAGGACGCCATGAAAGGCATGGACTCCATGATGAACAGCGGAAATATGGGAAAAGGCATGTCCGGCGGGATGTCCGGCGGTCCCGGAACAGGCGGCGGTCCGCCTTTGCATAACACCCCTGGAATGGGAACGCATCACGGGGGAGGCGGCCCCGGCATGGGCACGCACAAACATTAATCCGGTCGCCCTCATCTTCCTGTAACCTTTGCATTGCTGAGGCGTCACATATATAAACGGAGGTGCGTCATGAAGTTAGCGGTAATTGAATTAGGGTTTGCGTTGTTAACGGGAATATCCCTATCAATACTTTATCTCATTTGGGCCCGGACATTGTAGCGAATATCCGGAAAAATCTTCTTGCAAGGAGAGTCTTATGAAAAAGGCGATATTTGCGGGTCTTCTGATCGTTGTATTAACAACCGGACACGGTTATGCCATGATGGATTGCGGCATGATGGGAGGTCACGGAAGTCATGCTGACCACGGCGGCGATGCGGCAGCAGAGGAGCACGGGGCAGGGGCGGCGCATTCTCACCAGGACCATCTGAGTCAGGACGGAACCGGCCAGGGGCTAAGCACACCGGACAGCGGGAGCCCTGAGAATTCTCCGCATGGCGGCGACTATCCGGAAGAAAACCCGGCCAACGCGAAGGCGCATAGTCATTAAGACCGGGATTTCCCGCTGAGGTCCTTTTTCCTATGAAGGAATAGGCTCCTATGATATGCTTGTAGTGAACTGCTTCTTGAGGGCTTCTCGGCCCTTATTTTTTTTCATGGGAAAAAATGGGACCCAACGCCATGCACCATGCGGCCATCCTCGCAGTCGTCTTTATGGCGACATCCCTCCTCCTTGTCCCGGGGGCGTCGGCCGGCCTGATTCTCGATATCGATCTCAGGGGGGTTTATGAGGACAACATAACAGGATCAGCCGCGGATGTCGGAAAAAAAGGCGATTATTATGCGGTATTATCAACTTCAATCGGCGGATATAGTCAGGTCGGCGATGGCGCTTACCTGTTTTTGAGAGCAGATGCAGCGGGCTATCTCTACAGGAAATACACCGACCTCAATGCCGCAATTATCGGCGTCAGCGCCGGCGTCTATAAGGAATTCGGCGACACCCTTTCCGCAAAGGCTGAATTGAGAGCGAAAAATAAGAGCTACAGGGAATCCGGTCGCAGCGGCGGCGCGTACAGCTCCGCCCTGGAAATCAAGCAGCAGATACTGCCCGGACTCTGGATAAGAGAAGGCTACGAGTTTGAAAAAAATATTGCCGGCGCCGACATATTCAGCTATACAGGGCACATGCTGGGGATCTGGTCCGGATACTCGATCTCTTCGAAAACCTTGCTCACCCTCGGCTACAGTTACCTGATCCGTACCTATGAAGAGCCTTCCGGTTTCAGGAATCTGTTCCATACGGCTTCATCGGGCATATTCAAGGAAGTCGCGCGGAAAACATATCTGAGCGCCGCTTATAACCGCCAATATATCAACTCAAGCGCGCGCGGCACAAGCCACACAAATAACATTTACATCCTCGCTGTAACCTGCAGTTATTAGAAACAACCTTCCCCTCGGTTATTCATTTTCCCTGGGCTCCTGAACTCCCTATGCTGCCGAATAAACCGCTGTCCGCTCCACAGCCGCCCCGGCCTCCGCAGACACCGCCCAGTAGAGGCCCAGCTCCCCCTTCCCCGTCAGCCCGAAACCGATCTTCTCGCGGAGGAGAAGGGAGACGGTGCAGGCGAGGTCATCCAGCTTTTCGAAGACCCCGGACAGGGAACGGTCTTCGATATCATACAGCTCCAGGATATCTATGATCTCCTCCGGATCGCCTGTGTTATAGCACTCCAGCAGGATGCCCTCGCAGAGGCCGTCAGACTCTGCGACGCGTTTCCTTGCATTTCCTATCTGAAATCTCAGCCTCTCAAGGCAGAGTCCGTAAAACTTGGCGTCTTTCATAATCAACTCCTCAACACTTTTTTTTTTACCGTTACCGACCATAAAGCAATCGCCCTACCAACCTTGAAACAACGCGCGAACAGGCTTTTTGCCGATGATTCGGCCTGTTTGTTGATTATTAATTATCCATGGTGTATATTATGTATACATGCCGACCATCGCCGTCATGACCGCCGACCAGGCCCTCAGGAAAGAGCTCGCGGGGATACTGCCCCGGGGATACCGTCTTGCGCAGAGGACTACGCCGACAAAGGGCGAGTTCATCTTTTACGACATCGATACGCTGAAACCGGGAGGCATCAGGGAACTGGGTGATGATCACTTTATCGTGGCGATCACCGGCCAGAAGCGGACCGGCCCTGTTATCGAGGCAGCCTCCCACGGCGCCTACGAGGTCCTGCAGAGGCCGCTGAAAGAGGCCGCGGTCCTTGCCGTCCTTGGCGAGCTGAAGAGTTTCAGCGACGAGATACACGACGTTGTGCCCGTAGCGAGCCTGCCGCCGACGCCCACCTGCGCCATCGTCGGCCACTCGTCCATCATCATGGACGTCTGCAAGAAGATGGCCCGTCTCTCGCAGGTGGACTCCCCTGTGCTGATCACCGGGGAGACAGGCACCGGCAAGGAGCTTATCGCCGAGTCCATAGCCCAGCTGTCGTCCCGCTTCGGCAAGCCCTTTGTGGTGATCAACTGCGCGGCGGTCCCCGAGACCCTCCTGGAGTCCGAGTTCTTCGGTTTTGAAAAGGGTTCCTTTACAGGCGCGGCCTCCGCAAAGGAGGGGATGCTCAAGATCGCGGATACCGGCGCCGTCTTCTTTGACGAGGTGGGAGAACTGCCGCTCCCCCTGCAGGGCAAGCTGCTCCGTTTTCTCCAGACGCAGACCTTCTACCCCATCGGCAGCACAAAAGAGGCGCATGTGGATGTGCGGGTCATCTCAGCAACGAACAGGGACCTCTCTTCCATGGTCAGGGAGAGGAAGTTCAGGGAGGATCTCTATCACCGCCTGAGCGTCACCTCCATCCACATCCCTCCCCTCCGCGAGCGGAAAAAGGACATCCTTCCCCTGGTGCACTTCTTCATCAACAAGTACCAGCATACGGCCCCGCGCCGGATCAGGGGCATCACCAGGGAGTACGTCAGGAGGCTCGCCTCGTACGATTGGCCGGGGAATATCCGCGAGCTTGAAAACATCATCCGTTCCTCACTCGCCCTCTGCAGGACCCACTACCTCACCTCCCACGAGCTGCGTGAACTGGTCGGACGCTCCATTACCGTGCGGCAGCCGGCATCGCCTGAATCGTTCGCATCTGTCCTTGTGCCTTTCATCAAGGACGCCATTGAAAAAGATGAACCGCATGTCTATGAAAAGGTCCTCGCGGAGGTGGACAAGTCCGTGCTGGAATACGTCCTCTCGTATGCCAGGGATAACCAGTCCGAGGCTGCCCGCATCCTCGGCATCAACCGCCTCACCCTCAGGAAAAAGATCGGCCTGGCCCGGTAGTGATCCATGCGCTGTTGTGGCGCCTGATCGTCTTCCACATGCTCATACGGCCGCATTTGCTTTGCCCCAGGTTCTGATATAGAGTAGATAATATGGCCGAAACAGTCCCCGTTTCACAGACCGACACCATCCTCCTCCAAAACAGCGCGTCCCTACTCGTACACAGACATGTTTCGGACGGTTCCGCAGAGGTGGTCATCAGCGGAGATTTCACGTCCGCCTGCGTACTGCACTGGGGCGTTATCCGGGACACCCGCGGTCAGTGGCAGATACCCCCGGATGCCATCCGCCCCGAGGGAAGCGCGCCCTTTGGGGAAACGGCTGTCCGGACGCCCTTCAGCAGACAGGATAGCCACGGCACAATCACCATCAGGCTTGACCCCGCTGACTTTCCTGTGATCGAATTCGCGCTCTTCTTCCCTGAGGAGAACCGCTGGGACAACAACCGCGGGAGAAACTACAGGATCGACCTTGGGACAAGGACCGCTCTGCCGGGGTCAGATGGAAACCTTTCAGAGATGGAATGGATCCTGGGAGACCCTCTCCTGCCGGCGACAGCAGTCGAGGTCATCGAAAAGGAAACGGGTAAACATTCCTGGACCCTGATGCACCGCTTCAACCTCTGTTATGATCTTCTCGACAGGATCCATAAGGGGGTCGAAGGGATGGCCCTGATCTTCACCTGGCTCCGGTTCTCGGCGATCAGGCAGCTGGACTGGCAGCGCAACTACAATACCAAGCCGCGCGAACTGAGTCATGCCCTCGACCGGCTCACCTTCAGGCTTGCTGGACGTTACCTCGCGGAACCCGGAGAAAGGGAGGTGATACGGCTTATCTTCACCACCCTCGGCCGCGGAGGCGACGGCCAGAGGATCAGGGATGAGATCCTCAACATAATGCACCGCCACCATATCAAGGAGGTGTCAGGACATTTTATGGAGGAGTGGCACCAGAAACTCCACAACAACACCACCCCGGACGACGTTGTCATCTGCGAGGCGTATCTGCAGTTCCTCAGACACGACGGAGACCTCGACCTCTTTTACAGGACCCTTGCCGATGGCGGGGTAACCAGAAGGCGGCTGCAGAGTTACGAGAGGCCGATCCATTCGGACCCCGGCTTCATCCCCCACCTGAAAGATGTCCTTATCCACGACTTTGAACACTTCCTCGGCATCCTCAAGGCAGTTCATTCCGCCACTGACCTCGGCACCGCCATATATATGGCCCGCCGCTATTTTGACCCTGAACTCCACGGCCTCATGGATTATATCTGGCAGCGCCGCAACGACCGGTCTGACGTGTCAGCCCTTGCCTCCAAGGTAACCGCCGGCCGGAGGCGGCTCTCAGGTCTGTTCTCCGGCGACGAGGCGAGGGTGCGCGACCTCCTTCTGCTTGATATCGCCCTTGAGGATTTCCTCAGAGTCGCGGTCGAGCAGAACCTGCATGCCAGTCTGGACCGCGGCCTCATGCTGGACCTCGTGTCATCAGTGCTCGCCAATATCCTGCTCTCAGGAGGCGGCGAAGAGTTCGGCTTATGCCTGAAGGAATGGGAACAGCTCCACAGCCAACAGCCCTTTGCCAGGGAATGGTCCCTTCATGCAAAGGCGGTGCTTGAGCGCCTCGGCCGCGCAGTCGGATCATTTATCGACAAGTACTGCCGATTGCTCCAGCCCAAGGCGGAACTGCTCGGAAAGGCCTTCAGCGCGGAGATATGGACCATCTCCCTGTTCAGCGAAGAGGTTGTGCGTGGACGCCTCGAATTCGTGCTGTCCATGCTCATCCGCCGGCTCGATCCTGTTCTCAGGGAGACGGCTGACCTGGGGGACTGGCAGGTGATCAGCCGCGGGACCGCGTCAGGCAGACTGGAGGTGGTCCCTGCGCTGCGCGACATCCAGGGAAAGGCGTATGAACAGCAGGCGCTCGTTTTTGCGGAGGCGATCAGCGGAGACGAGGAGGTCCCCCGTGGCGTCGGCGCGATCATAACACCGGTCCGGATCGACATCCTGTCGCATATTGCGGTGCGCGCCAGAAACTCGGGGATCGTCTTTGCGACCTGCTTTGACGCCGGCACGATACAGCGGCTGAAAGCTCTCGCAGGACACGAACTCTCACTGCGCACGGATGCTCGCGGAGATGTTGTCTTTGAGAAAGGGGGGACAGGTCCGGACGTGACATCCCCGCAACCTCCCCTTGTCCGTCCCCCGTTCCGGCAGCCTGTGTTCAGCGGATACGCAGTGCCTCTGGCCGAATATTCCCCGGACAGGGTCGGCGGCAAGGCCTATAACCTCAAGTCCCTTCGTGAAGTGTTGCCTGAGTGGATAGGGGTCCCTGATTCAGTGTCTCTGCCCTTTGGCGTCTTTGAGAAGGTGATGGCCGAAGATATTAATCGCCATCCGGCCGCAAGATACGGGGAACTCATGGGCAACCTTGTCTCAGCGCGTGACCGTAAGGCAATCGAAGATATCTGCCGCGATCTGAAGGAGACGGTCCTCGGTCTTCGGGGGTCTGAGACGCTGGCCTCATCCATCGTCGCCGTGATGGAAAAAAGCGGCATCGCTGTCCCGAAGGATTGGGAAGAGGCCTGGACCTGCATCAAAAAGGTATGGGCCTCGAAATGGAACCTGCGCGCCTGCCTGAGCCGCATGGCGCATGACATTCCCCATCGCGAACTCCTCATGTCAGTGCTCATCCAGGAAGTGGTTGACGCCAACTGCAGCTTTGTCATCCATACGGTCAATCCTTTGTCAGGCAGCGCTGATGAGATCTATGCAGAGGTCGTCCTCGGTCTCGGCGAGGCCCTTGTGGGCAACTTTCCCGGCAAGTCCCTCTCCTTCAGCGTCGAAAAAAAAACAGGCGAATCCCGCATCCTGTCCTTCCCTGACAAAGACGAAGGACTGTACGGGGCTGGGCTCATCTTCCGCTCCGACTCGAGCGGCGAGGACCTGGCAGGGTTTGCAGGCGCCGGCCTCTATGACAGCTTCATCCTCCCTGAACCCCGCAGGATGCGCCTCGACTACTCTGCTGACCCTCTCATCCGGGATGAGACATTCAGAAAGACATTCATGGAGAATATCGGCATCCTGGGCAATGAGGTGGAACGCTCGCTGGCCGGGCCCCAGGACATAGAGGGCGCATATTCGAACGGCCGGTACTGGGTGGTCCAGTCGCGACCCCAGGTCGGCATCAGATGACCGGCCCGAGGATCCGTATCGGCAACCAGACGGCATTCTCCGCTTCATCGCCTTTTGAGCCCTTTGAGTATGCTGTTGCCAACGGCTTCGACGCCTTCGAGTGGTTTCCCGACAAAAAGGAATCAGGCGCAGGATGGACGGTTGACGAGGTCTCCGAAGAGATGCGCTCCTATCTTCGCGCAACCGCGGAGCGGCATGATATAACTTTTAGCGTCCATGCCTCCCGCAATCCAGGGCAAGGCAATGACGGTATCCTCCTTGAGGATATCCGCTTTGCCGGCGATATCGGGGCAGCGCTTGTCAACGTTCACTTCCATGCGCCGGCCGGGGCCGCTGCCTTTGCGGACGCACTGAAATCCCTGATCCAACTGCTTCCAGCCGGAATGAGGCTGTCAATAGAAAATACCGTAGAGACAGGACCGGCCGACTTCAACGCACTCTTCGATCTTCTGGCCGCGCGCGTCCCTGATATGTCTCCACTGGGCATGTGTTTCGACATGGGACACGCCAACCTCTGCAGCGCCACCCGGAACAACTACCTCGGGTTCTTCGACCTTCTTGATCCGGCCATTCCCATCATCCACATGCATGTGCATGAAAACCATGGGGACAGCGACAGCCATCTGCCGGCCTTCACCGGTCCCGCGGCAGCCGATCCCTCGGGGATCATCGGCTTGATAAGGAGGCTCAGGAGGAAAAATTTTGCAGGCTGCATGATACTCGAACAGTGGCCCCGGCCTGCGGGCCTTCTCAATCAGGCGAGGGAGAGACTCCTTGATATCATCGGCAGGACGCCGGGACCTCACGTTGTTTATCCGGATGACTTTGTTAAACGCCTCATCAAGGCGGACGGAAAATACGGCAGTTGGCGGAACAAACTGGGATGGGTCCACGACCTCCTCCTCGATGAGGCGTCCGCCCTGGGCATGAGCGAGCTGGCGTACATAGCCGTATATCTCCGCTTCGTGGGGACAGGCGAGGTCCCCTGCTCAGAAGACGGCGGCCACTACCGGCCTTCATATCATGCGAAGATGGCGCACCGGATATACAAGAGGCTTGTCAGGATCACCACGCCTGAAAACACATTCATCATCCGGAAGATCCTCCCCTGGCTCCCCTCCTTTGATGAGGCATTCGAACGGGCGGAACCGCTGACACGGATCAGGGACATCGCCCACAGAAACGACATACCCCAGGACCTGAAACAGGAGATCAAGACAACGCTTCAGAACAAGCTCCACCGCTCTGCCGGACCGGAAGACCTCGCCACATCCGCCGCCATTCTGAAAAAGATCACCGCCCCTGGCGCAGGCTGCTCGCCTCCCTTTGTGGATGCGTTCATCCGGTTCCACCGCGAGCTTGAGGAATTCTTCAACGCCCGCCCCCTCGATGATCAGCTCCTCGGCCTTGCCGGCTCAGGCTCCATAGACAGGGGGCTCGTTGACGGGTTCATCGGCAAGAAGGCCGGGACAGACCTCGAGTCCAGTCATGCCGCCCTATCCCTGCTTATCGATATCCGCGCAGACGTGAGCAAGCGTCTGCCTGGGCAGGCCGATGCAAAGAGGCAGCGGCTTCAGACAGCGGACATCGGGCTTGAGGATTATTCCTTCAGCCTCCTGAGCCGCCTCAATAACATATTCGCCTCAGCGGAAGAAATAACAGACTGGGAGACTGTCCTTGCCTGTCTGCGCCTCTCCGTGGCGGGCCTCCGCCTGAGCAATATCGATCAGGATGAGTGCGGGGCCATTGAGTCGGAAATCAGCGCGTGGCTGAGAGATTTCGACCAGAACAATCGTCTGCACCTGCTCCGCCTTGATGCCACTTTAGAGCGGTGCAGGCGAATGGCGGACAGGTATTGCGTCAGGATACTCGACATCTTTCCTGAAAAGGCGGAAAGGCTCGGACATGCGCTCGGGGTCCCTGAATATGCGATCCTGGTTTATGCTGAGTCTGATATCAGGGCACATCCGGTCTTTCAGGTATCGCGCCTTGTTGACGCCGTTTCCCGCCGGATACGGAAACTCGCCTCGCTCCCTCCCTGGGATGTTATCGTCCCAGGCCGCGCATCAGGCCGGCTGGTCGCCGCTGCTGACCTGGGGTCTGTCCCCGCTGGACCGGGCGAAACGCATGTTGTATTCGCCGAGAGACTGACCGGCGAAGAGGACATCCCCCCCGGCCTTGCCGCCCTGATCACGCCTCAGGAGACACCTCATCTCTCTCATCTGGCGGTCCGGGCACGGCATGGAAACGTGGTGTTTCTGGTCTGCGAAGACAAGGACCTCTGCAACACGGTTCGAGGTATGCAGGGGCAGGTGATCTCTCTTGCCGCGGACAGGGAAACGGTGAGCTGCACTGTCGGGGAATCGGCCGGCGCCGGGGCCCCCGGAAAACCGATTCCCCTGTTCCCCTGTGCAATCTCCGTATCACAGGACGTCTCGCCTATCCCCCTTGAAAAGGTGACCATCGAAAACAGCGGCCAAAAGGCATTCTCACTCAGAATGCTTCAGGACCTTTCCGGAACACGAGGGGCGGGATTCAAGACACCAGGGGCGATAGTGTTGCCCTTCGGTGTCATGGAGAAGGCCCTGCTGATTTCAGGTCCCTCGGCAACAAGATACAGGGAACTCCTTGACAACCTCGACCGGTCCTCCCCTGAGCTGCCCGAAGGCATCCTGCAGCGGTTATCCCGCCTGCTCGCTGGTCTCGAAATCCCGAGGGAGGTGGTCTCTGCCGCTTCTGCCGCATTCGGCCGCGACCCGCGTCTCATGGTCCGTTCCAGCGCCTGCGGCGAAGACCGTGAGGGATCAGTCGAGGCCGGGGTTTACAGCACTGTCGCCAACGTATCCCTTTCGGGGATCACCGATGCGGTACGCATGGTCTGGTCTTCGCTCTGGTCGCGAAACGCCGCCCGCAGCAGGATGAGGGCAGGCATCCCGCCCGCAGCAGCCCGCATGTCTGTCATCATCCAGGAGATGATCGCTCCTGACTACTCATTCATCATGCATACTCAGGACCCCCTGGGCTGCGACAGGGACGAAGTATATGCCGAACTCGCCGTCGGTCTCGGAGAAACCCTGGCCTCGGGAAAGACCCCGGGCAGGCCCTTCCGCCTCGCCTGCGCCCCGGCTGCTTCAGAGACAAGGGTTCTCGCCTTTGCAAGCTTCAGCGAGGCGATCCGGCCGGGCAAGACATCCGGTCTGATGAGAAGGATAGTCAATTATGCTGAAGTCGGGTTCTCAAAAAACCCGGCTGCATTGAAGATTACGGGACAACGGCTCGCCGCGGCCGGGAGACTCATCGAGGAGGCGTTCGGCAGTCCTCAGGACATAGAGGGCATAATGGCTGGTGAAGATATCCATATTGTCCAATCCCGGCAACAGGCGGGGCTTCGGAATGACGGACATCCCTGAAGGACATCCATGCCCGCCTGTCCTCGGCCTCTTCCAAAAGAGGATAGAGGGCGACGATGCGCTCCTACGATTAGCAAAGCTAAGGTTCGAAGAGGCGGGGCTCGGCGCTGAATTCCATGCCGGGACAACAGACGAGCTTGATCATCTCCTCGGCTTCAGACCGGCGACACCGCTGCCATCGGTCGCCCACCTGCCGCGCTGGATCGATATCTTCGATAATAACCACCGGCAGCTGATTATGGAGTTCGCACAATCTTCGAAAGACCGCATCTTCGGCCTCGTGGTCCATGACCAGGAGGGGGCTGATTCACGGATGGATGACTATATCTCATTGCTGAGGGGAATCGATTCATGGCTTCAGGAGACGGGAGGACCCTTTATCTTTATCGAATACGCGCATGGCCTTGACCCTGATGTCTTCTGCAACCTCTTTGAAAAGATACAGGACCTTGACCGCATCAGCTGCTGCGTTGACATCGGACACCTCGCGATCCGGCAGGTGCGCGAGGTCTTCGGCCGGTCGCATCCGGGGCTCGATGTATGCTCGCTCGGGCCTGATACCCCTGAGCTGCCCCATCTTATGGATGACCTGCAGGCAGCGGCGCATGCGGTTCCGGCCATGGCGCTCGAGGTCATCGCGCGCCTCTGTCATATCGGGAAGCGGATACACTTTCATCTGCACGACGGTCATCCGCTCTCCACGGCAAGCCCCTTCGGCGTATCAGACCACCTCAGCTTCTCTGCACGGATACCGCTGCCGTTCGCGTATCGCGGCAGGTATTCCCTTGGTCCCATCTTCGGCCCGGCCGGCCTCGCGGAAATCGTCAGGCTGTCTCTGCGCCTGCTCGGCAGTGAAAAAGTCACCTTTTCAATAGAAGTCCATCCGGAAGGAGGAAGCCTGCCGCTGGGTGAGGCCTCTAATCTCTTTCGCCGCTGGACAGACCGGGGGAACGCTGAACGGATGAACCACTGGCTGCGGCTGCTTCAGGAAAACGGCAGACTCGTACAAAAAATATGCAAGGAAGGAACTACTCTTGAGACAGCATGAAAAGATGATCATCTATAACCTCTTCCCCCTGCTGGCAGGCAGATTCTCCGCATGGGAACCCCATCTGGCGCGCGCGGCGGATATGGGCTTTACCTGGGTCTTCGTCAATCCCATTCAGAGGACAGGCTCCTCGGGGAGCCTCTATTCAATAGCCGATTATTTCGATATCAACCCGTTGTTCGTAGACCCCTCGGGCCCTGGGACCGCCCTCGATCAGGTGAGAGACATGATCAGGACCGCGG
>JAKAGF010000177.1 GCA_021825805.1 Nitrospirota bacterium | reverse complement strand
TGGGCGGAGCGGCCCTGTGTCTTGCTGCCTTTACATCATATCAGGCGCTGTTTTTTGTCTTTCCTGTATTCATTATTCTTCTCATGAGGCGGAGATTCGGCATCCATGGCGCGTTGAGCCTCCTGATGCCGGCTGCGGCCCTCCTCGTATGGTTTCTTCTCCTGTACCACACCTATGATATCTTTCCCATGATCAAGGGCGGCGGGGCAGGGTCGCCCGGCGACGGCATGATCCCGCACATCATCAGGGTGAGCATGGATTATGAGAATTCCAGCTACCGCGGCATCAGCATCCTTGCGTTTATCGGCGCTTCGATGTTGTTTATCACGCCGGCCTACTGCATTCTGAGCAAATCGAGGGTGAGGCTGCTGGCGGCATTCATGGTCCTGTTTTTTTTCGGCTACGCGGCTGTCACGAAGTACCCGGAATATTCCGTACTTGAAAGATTGTCTCTGGGGGCGCTTGTTGCGCTGGGTATGATGAGCATAGGCATCGCGTGCGCAGTCAGCTTCAGGAGTTTTGGCGATGACAAGCACAGAGGCGGGGCGACAGTCCTGCTGTTGTGGATCTTCCTGGTGCTGACATACAGCATGCTGCTGCTCCCCTTTGTTGCCGCGAGACATATTCTCCCGATCTTCCCTCCGCTGGTCATGCTCCTGGTCAATGGGATTGCGTGGGAGAAGAGCAGGGTGGCGCAGGTAGTCGTGACCTTTGCGTTATTTTGTTCCGCGCTGTTCGGCGCTGCGAGCGCCTTTTCTGATTATGAGTATGCCGGGACCTACCGCGAGATAGCGAACGACGTCGGGAATATCAGGTCCGGCAGTCAGGTTTGGTATATCGGGAAGTGGGGAATGGAGTACTACATGAACAAGGCGGGCGGCAGGTACCTGATGGAGTCATCCAACGAGCCGCGGAAGGGCGATATCATCGTGATCCCTGAAATGCCCAGATTCTGGAATCCGTCGCTGCTTCTGCAGTCGAGACTGGCGTTATACGCTGAAAAAATATGCGTTTCACCCTTACCGCTCAGGCTGTTTAACGGCAGGAGCAATGCCGGATTTTACAGCAGCGGTTGGGGCCTCCTGCCTTTTGCGTTTTCTTCCGAGCCGGATGAAGTCTTCGGCATCTACAGGGTCGTCAGTTAACGGCGGGCCGGTGGATATGTTTCCAGGGGATAGCTGCGGTTAAAAAAAAGAAGGCAGCCGGGGGGGCCGACTGCCTGTTGGAGGGATTCGAACAAAGGGTTTTGCAACCCTCGCCATCAGTATGCCTCTTAAACTTGAAGAAATTATGAATTAGACGGGGCGCTACAACGTCCTTTTGAAGACGAGTATGGCTATGGTAAGGGTCGCTGCGGTGAAGCAGAAGAGAAAGGCGATATCGCCGGCAACGTTTACCAGTGCTGCATTTTTGAAGAGGAGGGACTTCAGCGCATCAACAGCGTAGGCCTCGGGGTTGATCCTGGCGAAAAGCCGGAGCCATGCAGGGAAGCTCGCCACCGGATATACCGCGCCGCTGGGGAAAAAGAGTATCACGTTGAGGAAGCCGCTGAGGATCCCGACCACCCGGGGGTGCCCGATCCTGCCGAGGATAACGAACATGAGGCTGAGCAGGCAGAGGGTGGTGAGTATGATCACTATGGAGAGGGGTATGAACTTTTCGACGCCGCGTGAGAGGGGTATGCCGGTGATGACCATGCTGACCGCGAATATGAAAAAGGATATCGCGGTTGTGATCATGAGGCCGCTGATGATCAGGCCGGTGACGATGTGGGATTTCGAAAGGGGCGTGAGGAGATAGCTCTCGTCGATGCCGAGGAAACGGTCCATGACGAGGTTGAAGGCGCCGGTCGTCAGCGCGCCCAGGAAGATCGCCATGATCACGACCCCGGGCACGAGGGACTGGTAGTAGTCCACCTTGGGGTACAGGTCTATGTCCCTGAGGGTTGTCTCGTCCCTTGGGTCCCTGATAGGGACATAGTCGTTTCTTGCGGCCCTCACTGCCGCGCTGATGAGACCCCTTATATTCTCCGACGATATGCCGTCCGTATTGTCAAGGAACAGTCCCAGTTCCGGCCGGCCTCCGACCGTCGCCCGCCTGCTGTAATCCGGCGGAATGATGAGCGCAGCCTTGAAACGGCCCCCCTGGACTCCCTGAACAGCCTCCTTCCGGTCAGACATGAATGAGAGGGAGAAGGTCTCCGGTCCTGCTGCGACAGCCCTGAGGTTTTCGATCACGCGCCTTGCCTGAGGGCCGCTGTCATGATTGACGACCGCCACCGGAAGCCCCGTGAGCTTGCCCTGGAAGGAGTTTCCGAGGATGACCAGGTAGATGATCGGCATGAGGACGCTCATGGCGAGCACGACCGGGTTCCGTCTGAACTTCTTGAGGTCCCTGTCTATGACCGCAAGCAGCCTGACCACGGACCTTACCGCCCCAGCTTCTGCGGTATGCCCGCGCCGATGAAGAAGCTCACCTTTTTCGCCTCTTCGTCCCTGATGGATTTGCCTGTATAGTGAATAAAGACGTCTTCGAGCGACTGTTCATGGACCGTTGCCGAAAGCACGGTCCCTCCCGCATGTCTCACCTCGTCCATCAGCGCCGGGAGGTTCCTGGCGCCGTAGTCGACATAGGCCCTGAGCGTCGTCTCCTCGATGACCATCTTGTGCACGAAAGGGAGCTCCCCGAGCCTGCCGGATATCGCCTGCGTCACTTCCGTCACGGTCAGGGTAATGATGTCATTGCCGGGAATCCCGGCCTTGAGTTCGTCGGGGCTGCCGAGGGCGATGATCTTGCCCGTATCAATGATCGCCACCCGGCTGCATAGGGTTTCCGCCTCTTCCATGTAGTGGGTAGTGAGAAATATGGTCATCGAATCCTCGCCGATCAGCTTTCCGAGGAAGTCCCAGACGACATGGCGGGACTGCGGATCAAGACCGATGGTCGGTTCGTCAAGGAACAGTATCTTCGGCCGGTGCACAAGCACCCGCGCGATCTCAAGCCTCCGTCTCATTCCTCCGGAATAGGTGGCAACGAGGTCATGGCCGCGGCCGGTGAGCCCGACCATTTCAAGGAGATGGCTTATGCGTTCCCCGCGCTCGCGGCTGTGGAGGCCGTAGAACCGTCCGTAGATATCCATGTTCTCGTACCCCGTGAGGTCCAGGTCGCTGGTCATCGCCTGGGGAACGACCCCGATCTCCCTCCTGACGGCCGCTGGGTCCCGTGCGACATCGCAGCAGGCGACGACTGCTGATCCTGAAGAGGGCCTTAAAAGGGTGGTGAGCATGCGTATGAGGGTGGTCTTGCCTGCGCCGTTGGGACCGAGGAACCCGAAGAACTCGCCCTCGCTCACGTCGAAGCTGACGTTGTCAACCGCAGCCACCTTTCCGAAACGCTTCGAGATGCCGTTAACGCTGATAGCCCTGTTTCGTTCCATGGTGAAAATCCTGATCAGGTCCTGCGCTGCATCTCAACATCAACAGTCATACCGGGCTTGAGCAGGCCTTCCGGGTCTTCCACCCGCACCTTTACCCGGAAGGTCCTGATATCCTGCCTTCCCCTGGGCACGTCTCTCTGCGTTGCGAATTCCGCATGCCTGCCTATCTCATGGACCACTCCGGTAAAGGCCTTCCCAGGAATTCCCACGGCCTTCACCTTCGCCGGACTGCCGAGGACAATGGCTGCCGCCTTTGTCTCATCCATGTCGGCGCGCACGTAACGGTTGGCGAGATCCACCACAGTGAGGATGGTCTGTCCTGGACTGACGGTCTCACCCTGTTCCATGGACTTAAAGACTATTGTCCCTGAAACCGGCGTTGTAATGGACATGTCATTCAGCCGTGATTGGTAAAAGGCACGGTTGGCGCCTGCCTCCCGGAGCGCCGCGGCGGAGGCCTGTATCCGGCTCATGGAGGCGGCGAGTTGGGCCTCGGAGGCCTTTTTCCTGGCAGTCAGCCCGTTCAGCCTGGCCTGGGCAGCGGCATATGTCGAAGCGGCAGTATTATGGGCGGTGATCAACTGGTCAGTCGATTCCCGCGAGATGAATCCCTTGCCGAAGAGTGTCTGCGCCCTTTCCATCTCGCGCCTTGCCTCTTCCGTGCGGGAGAGAGCCTGTTCGATATCAGCCTCTCCTGTCCTGATATCCGCGTCAGCGGAAAGGACGCTCGCCCGGCTGCTCTCGGCCGATGCCTCTGCTGCCTTCAGGTCCGCTTCGGCGCGCGCAACGCCGGCAGTCGCCTGCATCAGCGACGCCCTGATATCCTCGTTTTCGAGCGTGGCGACGGACTGCCCGGCTTTAACCGTGTCGCCTTCTCTGCAGCAGAGAGACGCAATACGCCCGGCAAATTTGGGGGAGAGGTTCACTTCGATCCCCTCGATGATCCCTGAGGTCGTCACCAAGGGCGGCCGGGCCCGGCCGCCGCGCAGGACAAGATATAGGCCGCCGCCGGCCGCCAGCAGCAGGAAAAGGACTATGACGACCCTTTTTTTCATCAGAACGGTTATCTGAGCCCCATCGCCCTCTCTATCGAGGCACGGGCCACCTTGTAGTCATACAGTGCCTGAATATGGCCTGTCTTTGCGTTTGCGAGGGATACCTCAGCATCCGTCACCTCGATCGGATTTCCGACCCCAGCGGCGTACCTGCCGTTGGCGATCTCGAAGTTTTCGGTCGCCTGCTGGACAGTAAGCTGCGTATTGTTGATGCTGTCTTCCGCCAGACCGAGATTCAGATATGCCTGCTGCACGTCGAGATATATGCTCTGTTTGAGCGTCTCCTCGTTTGCACGCGCTGCAGCCAGGTTTGCCTTTGCCTCCTCCACCTGGTTCCTGGTGAGAAAACCGCTGAAGATAGGGAAGGTAAGACCCACTCCCACATTCCAGCCCTCATCCTGAAAGCCGCTTCTGCCGCCGCGGTTATATGCGGCAGTGCCGGTAAGCGCAGGGTAAAAGCCGGTCCTGGCGAGGTCTATGGACCGTTCCGCGGCCATTCTCTTCCAGAGCAGGGACTGAAGGTCGGGCCTGTTCTTGTATGCCGTCTCGATCGCCTGTTGAAAGGACATCTCGTACTTCTGGAACGCAAGATTGTCTTCTATGAGGTACTCAGGGGCGTCCGGCGCGCCCAAGGCGTTGTTGAGCGTGACCTTCGCCACCTTCACGCTGTTTTCGGCCTTGATCAGGTTCAGCCTGGAGTTGCTCAGGTCCACCTCCGCTTTGGTGACGTCGAATTTCGGTTTTGTGCCGACTTCATAAAAACCTTTTGCCTGCTCCAGGTGCTGCTGGAACTGCTTTACCGTTTCTTCCGCCACGTCCCTCTTCCGCTTCGCCTGAAGGGCCCCGTAGTACGCCTGTTTGACGCCGAAGAGGACCTGATCGACCGTTGTATCGAGGTCCGACCTGGATGCGTCGAGACCTAACTTCTGGATGTCGACCTGCGAGCCTGTCTTCCCGAAATCATAGATGTTCTGGGAGAGGGTGATGCTGCCGGAATACTGATCGAATGAACTGCCCGAGCCGCCCGACAGCAGGGTCCCGCCGGTCCCCGTTGTTGACGTGCGCAGCAAACTGGCAAGGGACTTGGTCCTGCTGTAGCCGGCGTTTGCGGCTATCTGCGGATAGTAGGCGGACCTCGCCTCGAAGACCCTGCTCTGGCCTGCGAGCACGTTGTTCCGGGCAGCGACTATGGTCGGATGTTTCATCAGGGCGATCTCGACGCACCGATCGAGAGTCAGCAGCTCGTCTTTTT
Organism: Nitrospirota bacterium; assembly: GCA_021825805.1. GTDB lineage: Bacteria > Nitrospirota > Thermodesulfovibrionia > Thermodesulfovibrionales > UBA6898 > JAKAGF01. The sequence continues at coordinate 150 of JAKAGF010000177.1, read as the reverse complement.
TTATGATCGTCTCCTGGCCGTGGGCAGGGAAAGGGGCGACAAAGGCGATGAATAACACAAGGGGGATGAGCCTGTTCATTAAAAAAACCTCCTGGGACCGGTAATTTCAGGACAAACATGTATCGCTTCAATAAAATGCTCTGTTTCCAT
>JAKAGF010000015.1 GCA_021825805.1 Nitrospirota bacterium | reverse complement strand
CGACCGCAGGGGCCTTTGGCGTGAAGACCTGCCGGATTATCAACGGCCCGTAGTAAGGAACGTGCTTCTCGATATCAAGGAACTGCCTCAAATCATATCCATAACAGGCCCGCGACGTGTCGGCAAGACGACCGCGCTGAGGCAGGTAATATGTTACCTGCTGGATAAGCTGGACATTGCCCCTTCACATATCCTTTATTTCTCTTTTGACGATCCCGAAGTTTATGGATCAAAAGATTTGCAAAGAGTTATTTTCGACAGATTAGTAGAAAAGATGAAGGTAGATTCAAAGGACAAAACGCCAAGATATTTTTTCCTCGACGAAATTCAAAGGTTACCCAAGTGGGAGCTATATCTTAAAAGATATTATGACCTGAAGTTTCCGGTACGCTTTATCATCTCAGGATCAGCGTCGTCAGCTATCTTCAGGCAAAGCCAGGAAAGTCTGTTGGGCAGGATCAAAGACCGCCACCTTTTGCCCTTCAGTTTTCGGGAATACTGTTTTTATCGCCTGCGTCACCGCCCCGAATTTGCATCTATTGTAGGCGAACACTTTGGTCTTCGTCAGCCCTTAATGGAAGGCAGATGGCAGGAGATAACCAGCTCTATAAAACAACTCGAAACTGATCTCACAGCTTTCGAAGATGATATTCGCTGTGCGATTGTCTCTTACTGTCGCGAGGGAGGCTTTCCGGAGGTCTGGTCATTGGCCGACCCTGTACGCAAAATAGAATATTTAATGGAACAACAGGTGCGAAAAGTTCTCTATGAGGACCTTATGGCCCTCACCCAATATCGTAAACCGGAAAACGTGTTGAGATTTTTTGTGTATCTTCTGGCTCATCCCGGCATGGAAATTAACATGACTACTCTGGCAAAACAAATCGGCGTTGAGCGACGTATTGTCGAAGAGAATCTGCCCAAGTTAATCATGACTGATTTGATTATTCGCATACAGAAATTCAGTCATCAGCCACTGAGAGTGCGCCAGGGAAATATTAAGTGCTATCCTGTTGATTTGGCGCTCAGGAATGCAGTGCTGAAGACATGGGATGATTTTACCTCAAATCCGGTTATGATGGGCATGTATGCCGAAAATCTTGTTGCACATGAGATCTGCAAATGGCCTGAAATAATTGAGGTTGCGTATTACCGTGAAAAGAAGAACGAAGTCGACTTTGTGGTCACCTATGGCGGCAACAGATATCTGCCTATTGAAGTAAAGCATCGAAAATCTGATGACAAAGCTACTGGGCTCAAACATTTCATGAAAAAGTATAAACTTGATTGTGGCGTTGTCATAACGCGTGGTCGGGAATGCCGTTTCAGCGAGGAAATTATTTATCTTCCGTTACGCTATTTTTTATTAACGAATTGAGTGGTTGGAGAATGAATAAACGGGACAGTTGTTCTATTCATATGCGATTTCTGGGAAGTCAATATGCGGGGTCAGACACCCAAGGTTGACATAAAGGTCAAGACGATATGGGCACGATGGGAAGAATGTAAGAATAAGAGGCCGATAATGCCGTTTAACCCAAAATTCACCATAACACCAAAAATCAACAAGGCCCTTGTCGAGATCGAGCGCGTTCGCGGTTTTCTTGATGCGGTCAAGCTCAAGGACGAATGGATAGCCGACATGCAAAGAGAGGCCCTCATCCTTGAGTCCTACCATTCTACCCAAATCTTACTATCATTTCATAACGTGCAGGTGCAGAAGCAATGAGCAAAGAACTTACACCAAGAGAAGGCGACGTAATTTTCTATACCACACCGGACGGTGCTGTGCATATAGAGGTTTTCTTTCAGAACGAGACCTTCTGGCTCAGCCAAAGGAAGATGGCCGAACTGTTCGGCGTTGAAGTCAATACCATCAATTACCAGGTAGTGTCTCAGTTTGCCTGATCAATTAAATTTACAACGTCTTCCATGGTCCACAGCTTATCAGTCACGCCTGCGGCCATCGCCGGGCTAACTCTCAGCGTCTTATGGATACGAACAAAGTTGTAATACATGAAGTAAAGGGACAGGGCGTGGATATGATTTTCTATCTTTTTTGTAAATCCATTTGTCAGTCTGGTAAACCGTCTCATGCCCATACGCATAGTAAGATTCTGTCTTTCGACATAGCTGGTTGACACCTCTTTCATATCGGGATTGCCTTGGATGCGGTGTTTCTCCTCTCCGAGACACTTAGCAGGGCTATAGCGTTTCTCGCCTTCAGGGTCTACGCCGTAGATCTTGACCAGCATACTATAATCGATGTCTTTCCCAAAGGCATCCTCTACGGCTACAAGGTACATATTATGACCATCGGTGGTCAGTTGTACCCTATTGGATAAACGTGTCGCCAGGTCCTTCAGGAACGTTGTAGCGTCTACGGCATCCCTGCGGCCTACATACCATGAAGGGACAAGCTTAGTATCCGCACAGATCGCAGTAAAGGTCCAGACATCCCCAAAACCAAAGTGACCGCGTTTGTCTTCGGGAACGTTCTTTTCCTTAGCATAGGCAAAGGACCATATCTCATCAGCCTGGAGTTTCTTACAGGGGAGATTTTTGAACGCCTTATCCTGGTATTCAGAACATGCGGTCCCGGCATCCACGAGCAACTTCGTAACGGTATTGATGGATACATCCGCGATCCTTGATATGGACCGCATGGACGATCCCTCACAAAGCATCTGAAGAATCTGGACCCGCTTTTCTGTAGATAGCTTGTTCATGATTTTATTATATGACACTTTTGCTTGACTGTCAAGCATTATTTTCAGTTTGACGAACAATATGTTTTCCTGTATAATTGCCGAACCACTCCCTCTTGACAAACGTGATATAATTAAATTGAGGAAACAGATATGGCACTTGAAAAAGAGCTTGAAACATTTAGAAAGAAACTTCCTGAATTGAAACAACACGAAGGCAAATATGCACTGATCCATGATGCTGAGGTCATAGATACCTTCGTCAGCTATGAAGACGCTATTAAAGCAGGATATAACAAGTTCGGGCTGGATGAGCCTTTCCTCGTAAAACAAATTAAAAGTTTTGAGGCAGTGCAATTCATAAGTCGATTCGCTCATTTTTGCAAGGCATAAAAAGTGCCTCATTTCACTTTACAACTTACCCAACAATCCGGTCCTATATTAACCGTTGTTTTTTCAGTGAGTGCGGAACGCCATGAAGCACTCACCAAGGCAGGGGCAGTAATACCAAAACCTGTTCCCATTCGTGCTTTACTGGATACAGGTGCAAGTTCAACTTGCGTAGATCCCTCAGTTTTTAAATCTTTAAGCCTGACACCTACGGGAACTGTTCAAATGGTTACTCCAAGTACGGGGAAAGACCCTGTTGATGTAGATCAATATGATGTGGGCATTATAATCCCTGGAGTTTCACCAGATACACCTCCGTTTGTTTTGCCGATTCTGCCAGTTTGTTGTACTGATTTGGCGATGCAAGGGATTCATGCACTTATCGGACGTGATGTGTTAGAACATTGTGTACTTACTTATAACGGCAGTACAAATTTATTTATTCTTGCTTATTGATTTAGCCCATCTAACTTGTGCAGCATAAAGTGCAATAGCCCTTCTTTTCTCAGCGGGTAATTTTTTTGATCTCTCCTTGCCGCCTTTTAGCCCGCCCTTTTGAGCGTACTCTTTCCCGGCCATCGATTCATCCTCAACTTCCCCCGTTGCTATCTTCGCTACCTTGATTGCGGCTCCGATCACATCAGCGGGTCTCTTTTGTCCCTTCGGTCCTTTAGGCATGTTTTATTATGCCACATGCGCCGACACTTATCTATAACCAACAAATTGAAACTGAGACACTACCAATTACCACCTTAAAGAAATCTTTAATTCCAAAGAGTTGGATGAAGGCTCAGCTATTCGAAAAATTCGAATAGTTCAAAAAGAAGGCAGCCGGAATGTCGGCCGTGATGTGGAATTCTACAACCTTGACGCGATCATCGCCGTCGGCTATCGTGTGAACAGCTATCAGGCCACTCAGTTCCGCATCTGGGCCACGAGGACCCTTCGCGAGTTTATCGTCAAAGGCTTTGTCTTGGATGATGAGCGGCTGAAGCAGGGCAGGCACTTCGGCAAGGACTACTTTGACGAACTGCTTGAGCGCATACGCGAGATAAGGGCCTCTGAAAGGAGGTTCTATCAAAAGATCACAGACATTTATGCACAGTGCAGTATTGACTATGATCCAAAGGCAGAAATAACCCTCGCCTTTTATAAGACCGTCCAGAACAAGCTGCACTGGGCGATTACCGGAAAGACTGCGCCGGAAATTGTCGCAAGCAGGGTTGATGCTGATAAGCCACACATGGGCCTTCAGACTTGGAAGAATGCGCCGCAAGGGAAGATACTGAAGTCGGATGTCAGCATAGCGAAGAATTACCTCACCGAAAAAGAGATCAAGGCATTGGAGCGCATCGTCTCGATGTATCTGGACTATGCAGAAAATCAAGCAGATAGGCGGATACCGATGAAAATGAAGGACTGGGCCTCAAAGCTTGACGCCTTCCTGAAGTTCAACGAATACAATATCCTGAAGGACGCCGGGAAGGTCTCGCATGAAGTGGCTGCCGGACTTGCCGAAAAAGAATATGAGAAGTTCAGAGTGGTGCAGGACAAGACCTTTGAATCCGATTTTGATAAAGAAATTAAGCGGCTGAAGAAAGGATAGTAAATAAGGCTTATATGCACTAATACAAGCATTGCGCGGCATGATTTCTTGAGCGTCTACGATAAAACGTAATGGAGAAACGGCTGGAACCTTTCAATTACAACGAGCGGCAGGCACATGCTATCGGCTGGTCCATGTCTGCCTTCAGGCGCTGCTGACGATCGTCTCTATCTCGTGCGCCAGCAGATGCAGATCAAACGGCTTGCTCATGAACAGATTGGCTCCGGCGGTCATGAAGGACTTTTGTACGGCAGGCCAGGCGCTCATCGCGATGATCGGAATATTCGGCCTTTTTATCCTGACCTCCCTGATGAAATCAACACCGTGCATCTCAGGCATCAGGAAATCCACAATTATGAGGAGATACGGTTCATCTTTTCCCAACAACCTCAGGGCATCCAGCGCATTGCCCGCGCATACCGGCTCGTATCCTTTGATCCTGCACAACCCGAGCAGGACATCCAGCACCGCCGGATCATCGTCAACTATGAGAATCCTGGCGCCCTCAGTCATCTCATCATGAAAGTTTCTCATAATTCCAGATACTTATGATTATGATGGAAGCCATGTTTCTTGTCAATGACCGACATCCCGGATGTCGCCAAATCCCTTGTCAGCATTTCCGGCCATAGGGTATACTAAAGAGCTTTAAAAAACGCTTATCCTTTCTCGAAATAAAAAGCATGCGCATCGACAAAATCGAACTCATAGGCTTTAAGTCCTTTGCCGACAAGACCACCTTTGTCCTGCATCCCGGCATAACCTGTATCGTGGGTCCCAACGGCTGCGGCAAGAGCAATATCGTTGACGCTTTCCGCTGGGTCCTGGGCGAGCAGTCTGCCAAGAGCCTCAGGGGCGAGAAGATGGAAGAGGTGATCTTTAACGGCTCAATCCAGAAGAAGCCGAAGGGAATGGCCGAGGTCACCATGATTGCAACCGGCCTCAACGGCGGCAGCAATGGCCAGGGACAGGATCAGGTCGCCATCTCCCGCAGGCTCTACCGCTCCGGCGAATCCGAGTACATGATCAACCGCACGCCCTGCAGGCTCAAGGACATCAAGGACATCTTCCTCGATACCGGGCTCGACTTCCGCAGCTACTCCATCCTCGAACAGGGGAGGATCGGCGAGATCCTGAATTCAAAGCCCCTGGAGCGCCGCTTCATAATTGAAGAGGTTGCCGGGGTGATGAAGTACAAGATACGCAAGGCGGAGGCGCTCTCGAAACTCGAATCTTCACGGGTAAATCTCGTGCGGATCAACGACATCATCCTTGAGGTGAAGAAACAGATCAATATCCTCGACCGCCTGGCAAAGAAGGCCGAGCGTTACCAGAAGCTCTCGCAGGAGATGCATGCGATCGAGCTGAAGCTGGCGCGCCGGGAATACCAGCAGATAAGCGATTCGCTCGACAGCATCCTCGAAGAGTACGGCAGCCTCAAGGAGAAAGAGGCGGTGATCACCGCCGAGGTTTCTGATATTGAGAACAGGACCGAGTCCCGGAGGATCGCGCTGCTTGAGAGGGAAAAGGCCCTTGAACTCATCCAGAATAATTTTCAGTCCTTAGAGCGGGAGATCTCCGAGATCGAGAGGGGAATCGCGGTCGGAAGAAACGACATCGACAACCTCGGTGAATACCGCTCCAAACTCCAGGTCCAGGCAGTGGAGATGGATACCAGAAGCAGCGAACTTGCCGGCCGGTGCGAAGAGCTACGGCTGAACGGAGAGAGGCTTTCCGCGGAGATAGAGTCCCATGCGGCCATCCTCAGGGAGAAGACCGAGCAGTTCCGGTCCGTTGAAGAGGAACTGGCGGAAAAGGAAGAGCGGGTTGAGGACCAGCGGCGGGAGATATTCAGGATCACTGAGGGCATCAGCGGACACAGGAATGACCTGGGCAGGCAGCAGACCGCCTTTGAATCACTGGAACGGCGGGAGGCTTCGGCCATCCGCGAGTCTGATGAAGCCCGCAAGGCCCTGACAGGCGTCGAGACGTCCATCAGCAGCGTTGAATCGGGCATTCACGACAGCAACAACGAGGCCCTGCTTCTCAAGGAAAAAAAGGAGGTGATCCTGCGGGAGCTCTCCGGATCAAAGGCGAAGCTCGACAGCCTCATGAGATCCCTATCCGATACCCGTGAGGATCTCGCGTCAACCACCTCCAGGCTTGACTCTCTCAGGGAAATCGTCCTCGACAGCCCCTCGGCTGACGCGATAACCGCGCAATCAGGCGTGAAACTTCTTGCCTCCCTCTCGGATGTGGTTGAGGTTGACCCTGCCTACGAAAAGGCGGTGGAGGCTGCGCTGTCCGAGAAGGCCGACTCCTTCATCCTTGGATCCATTGATGAACTTGAAAAGGCTGTCGCGTCCCTTAAGGCCGCGGGCGCGGTGCGGACGGCGTTCATCACGGTCGCTCCGCCGGCATCCCACAACCCGCCTCAGGCGCCGGGAGGCGTCATAGGCAGGGCCCTGGATTTTGTCCGGGCGAGGGAAGATTTTGCCCAGGTTGTGGAGAACCTCCTGGGCAGTGTACTCATCGTGCGGGACATCCATGCGGCTTTTTCCCTCATGGCGCCTGATGCGTCCTATACGTATGTAACCCCCGATGGCGATGTTATAGAGCCTTCGGGCGCGGTGGTCGCCGGTGAGGGCAGGGGTATATTCAAGCGAAAGCGCGAAATCCGGGAACTGGAGGAATCGATAGACGGCAAGCGCAGCCGGATCGATCTCCTCAACGGCGAGATACAGGCGATCCAGACCGGCATCGCCGAAAGGGAGACAGGCGTGCGGGATGTGGAATCCTCCATACATAACATCGAAAAGGAGATATCCCTTTCGAAGCTCACCGTTGACAATTATGTGGAGGACAAGGAGAGGATAAACAGAAAGCTCTCCTATCTCACCCTTGAGCTCGAGGAGATCGTCCGGGAGAAGATCGCCCTCGCCGACCTCATCAAGGGCATCGGGGAGAATGTCCAGGCTGCTGAGGCGAAGAAGGCTGCTGCCGAGGCCGAGGCCCAGCTGCTGCAGGAAGGGATAAGCCTGAAGAAGTCGGAGATTGAGTCCTACCGGGCGGAAGTGACTGACCTGCGGCTTGTCACTGCATCCAATCGTGAGAGGATGGAGGCGATCAGAAATGAGATCGATTCCTCTGTCAGGACGCTGGACGACCTGCGTCAGAAGAAGACGGAACTTATCGCTGAAACCGAATCAGTCCTCCAACGCATAACCCAGAGGGAGAAGGAGATCCTCGATCAGGAGGGGAGACTGAGGAAGCTGGTTGCAGAGGCTGACACCCTTCGGCAGGACATCTCCCTGCGCAAAGAGGAGATTGACCGGGAGAATGCGGACCTGATGACGGTCGAGCATGAGTTGAAGTCGCTCCGCCATCAGGCCGGGGGGCTGGCATCGAGGATATCGGAGCTTGATGTGGCGAAGGCCGAGCATCGCATGAGACTCGAAAACCTTGCGGACCACACACGAACGAACTACGGCAGCGGGATAGAAGAGGTGGAACTCCGGGAGATCGCTCCTGAAGAGGAGGAACGGCTTGCCGAACTCCGCGTCAAGATCCAGGAGATAGGCCCGGTAAACCTCGGCACCCTTGAGGAGTATGAGGAACTGCGCACCCGGTACGAGTTCATGACCAAACAGCAGGAAGACCTCACCAGGTCCATAGCCGAGCTTGAGGAGGCGATCACGAAGATAAATAGCACCACCAGGAAGAAGCTCAGGGACGCCTTTGAGGCCCTCAACGCCAAATTCGGCGAGGTCTTCAGGAACCTCTTCGGCGGCGGCAAGGCGGAGCTTGTCCTGACCGACGAACAGAATATTCTCGAATCAGGCATCGACATCGTAGTACAGCCGCCGGGCAAGAAGCTCCAGAACATCAACCTCCTCTCGGGCGGCGAGAAGGCCCTGACCGCCCTGTCGGTGCAGTTTGCGAGCTTCCTGATCAAGCCCACGCCCCTCTGCATCCTCGATGAGGCGGACGCACCCCTGGATGAGTCCAACACGGAACGGTATGCCCGGATGCTCAATGAGCTGTCTATGGAGACCCAGTTCATCGTCGTGACCCACAACAGGACCACCATGAGTGTTGCCCAGCACCTGTACGGCATCACGATGGAGGAGGCCGGGGTATCAAAGGTCATCTCCATGCAGCTGGAAGAGATACAGGCATAACAGCGCAACCATCCTTCATCAGGGGAAGATCAGATGAAAGGACTTTCAGAACTCCTTCCGGGCAGGGTGTCCACACAGCCCGAAGACCTCGCCTGCTACGGCTTCGACGCATCAGGCCTTGAGGCAGCCCCCTCCGCGGTTGTCTGGCCGCGGGACGTCAAAGACGTTTCGACCATCATGTCCTATGCCTTTGCCAACGATACCCCTGTTGTGCCCCGCGGCGCCGGCACCGGTATGACCGGTGGAAGCGTACCCCTGAAGGGCGCCATCATCCTGAGTCTCGAGAAGATGAACCGCATCCTTGAAATCGACGAAGAAAATTTTACGGTCCTTGTTGAACCCGGCGTGATCAACGGGAGACTCCAGAGGGAACTGGAGCGGCACGGCCTTTTCTATCCCCCGGATCCCGCCAGCATGAACTTCTGCACCATCGGCGGAAACGTTGCCGAGAACTCGGGCGGCCCCAGGGCGGTAAAGTACGGGGTCACGAAGGATTATGTCCTGGGGCTTGAGGCTGTTCTTCCTGACGGCAGGATCATCACCACCGGCGTCAAGACGGCAAAGGGCGTTGTGGGATATGATCTCACGAGGCTTCTCGTGGGTTCCGAGGGGACGCTGGCCGTTGTCACCAAAATAAGGCTCAGGGTCCTTCCCCTGCCCGAAGAAGTGATCACCCTCCTTGCCATCTTCGAAGATTCTGCAGAATCCGGGGCAGCAGTGAAGGCCATCCTCGGCCGCGGCATCGTGCCGAGGACCCTCGAATTTATGGACGGAGGGGCCATCAGCGCAGTCGAACAATACAGGCCCGTGGGCTTTCCTATGGATGCGGGGGCGATGCTCCTGATTGAACTCGACGGACATCCTGCGGCCATCACGAAGGACGCCGAACGGATTTCAGAGATATGCAAAGGGCTGAAGGGCGAAGTGACCATGGCAGAGGATGAGGCTGCGCGTGAAAGAATATGGGAGGCCCGGCGGGCGATATCACCGGCCCTGTATCATCTGATGCCCGCCAAGATCAATGAAGACATCGTTGTGCCGCGCAGCAGGGTCCCCGATATGCTCGGCATCCTCAGGGGCCTGTCTGAAGAAACGGGCATTATGATCATCAACTTCGGCCATGCGGGCGACGGCAACATCCACGTGAACCTCATGGTGGACAGAAACAACAAAGAAGAATATGAAAAGGCCCGTGACCTTGTTGCCCGCATATTCGGAAAGACGCTTGAACTGGGAGGCACAATCTCCGGAGAGCACGGCGTCGGCCTTACTAAATCCGACTACATCAGCATGGAGGTCGCCCCGGCTGAACTGGAGATGATGAGGCGGATCAAGGCAGCCTTTGACCCGAAGAATATCCTGAATCCCGGTAAGATATTCCCTGCCGGGGCGTAGTGAGTTGGTGCTGGCCAATCTTCCTGTCGTTCCTTGTACACCCGCACTTTTCAAAAGCTTCAAAATAGTGTAAGTTATTATCGGTAATCAACTATGGGGAATGTCGAGTATTGTCTGACTAATATACAAATTCCGATATTATCGGGCCGCGTTCCGTCTAATATATGGCTGACTAACATCGGAATTTTCGTTGTTAGTACCATTAACGGTTTAATGCCTGGTTCCCCACTCGCTCCGCTCGTGGGGAATGCGGTGCTGAGCAGCGAGTGTAGGGTGCCTGCGCTCCGCGAGTGGAGAACCAGGTACTCGAACAGAGTCCCCTTCGGGGGCTGCTCAGCGCCGCATTGGGCCAGATAGAATTGGAGGTCGTAATGAACAGAAAACGAATCGAGCAACTTCAAGACATTAATGAAGCTGATAAAATACGGCTGTTGCTCGAACACGAGGAGATGGCGGCAGGCCGGATCAGAGCCTGGAGTACGGCAGTATCAATATTCATCCCATTGTTAATAGCAGCTTTGACAATTGTATATAACGTGCACCTTCAGGCACAACGAGCGAAAATTGACTTTGAATTAAAGGCTGCTGAAATTGTTATGTCAGCTGAATCACCCACTGCAGCGCACAATAAAGCGACGGTTCTAGTTGAATTGTTTCCTGAACGCCTTTCACCCCGGTTTCGGGAGACTTTTGAAAATATGTATGGGCATGAGTCCAGATAGCAGGTGGCATGCCTGCCAATCAACCGCCTAAGGAGGGTACATCATGAGACTGAACGTTCCATTTAGGGGTAAAAGTGTTTTTTTAGGAGCGATACTGATCTTGGTTTTAGCCTGGACCTGCGAAACACTGTACGCGCCCGTAGTTTGCTCGCAGGAAGCGAAGAAAGAGGGGTGGGGGACGCCGCTGAGGGGCCATATCAAGGAGCCGGTGGATAAGAGCAGGGTATCCCGACACTTCAATGTATCGGGAACGATCACTGGAGGTCCGATTCAACACCTTTGGTTGATTGAGCGCATCGGTAACCAACATTGGCCCAAGGAACCAGAATTGCGTCCGGCTAATGGGCGCTGGCAGGGTGAAGTATTCGAGGGCGGTAACCCTCTAAATGGGGCATTCGAAATTCTCCTCGTTGATGTGTCCGCGGAAACGGCCAGGAAATTCCGGGAGTGGGTTCAGACTGGCCATCGCACAGGAAGCTATCCAGGCATACAAGTCAGAGGGCTTGGAAAGCATAGCATTCTTGACACCAAGACCTACACCCTGACCGAATAATAGGGCCAGACAGGGGGACATAGTTGACCAAAGTGACAACATCTCACCCCAGCGGGGGTTGACATGTGACAAGGGCAAAGATTAACAAGGTAGAAGGCAGTGATTGCCCAAGCAGGTGCACCGGATGTGGCGGTACGGCGTGTCACGCCGGTGACTCTCGTATTCGACCCGAAAGAGGGAGGTTGCAGAATGAGCACGAATGACCTGATTCTACTGAACCAATTGCTGGATCAGCGCCTCTCAGAGATCGGCTCCGGTCTCCCGAAATTCGAGTACTTTGAACTCTTCTCAGCCGAGCAGGTCGTGAAGGATGACGACTTGTCGTGTGACTGGGAATAAGAGGGGACATCCTATAAGGCCTCCTGTCAAGGATAAAGAAACGGGCTATAAGAATCAACGAGATAGCTTGTAGGTTTTTTTGAACACAGACGTCTCCATTTCGTTCTGGTGAACGACATAGTATTCTGTGACGCTTTTTCTCACTTAAAGCGAACCTGATATCTCATCGTTACGTTTATCCGGCATGTCCCGCATTGAGCTGGCCTGCCAATCATCCCTTATCCAGATTCTCAAGTTCAGTGAGAGGCCCTGTATTGTCCCCACCGAGGTCATATGCCTCAACGTTGTGTTCCCGGGCTCTCCGCGTCGAAATCGTTTTTGGAGGCTTCCCAAGCGAGAATCGGCTTCACGGGAAGCCCTCAGTTGAGTTCTGTGATCCGATCTTACACCTGGATATCCCCCTTTTGTAGATACGTTGGATCAAACGGTTCCTTCTTCTTCATCAGGGTCCATGCGATGACCAGGAGCTTTGCGGCAAGCTTCACACGCATCTTTGTACCGATTCCCTTTTCCCTTTGCCGGCCTCTAAGCTTGCTGGTGTAATACGTCATAAAATCTTTGTTCTTCAGAGAAGAGATAAGCGCCGCCTGATATAAAGCATAACGAAGACCGGCCTTCCCTTGTTTGGAGATGACCGGGGTGACGCTTTTTGATGTCTTTCCGCTACGCTCTGCGCAAAGATCGAAGCCGGCCATCTTCAGAACCTGCCTGGTGCTCGCAAAACGAAATGGATAACCTATGGCCCCCAGGACCTTCGAGGAGACATCCGGCCCGAAGCCAGGAATGCTCAATAAGCACGAATACTCCGGAAACTGTGTGCTCAGGTCCTCAACCTTCTCTTCCACTGCCTTGATCGTCTCTCTGACGTGATGAAGCTTCGAAACCATCATCTTCGCCTCAAACGGCACCGCATCTCCTACACGGCAGCCGATGGACTCAGGGGCTATCTGCCAGATCGCCCTGAGCCGCTTCTGCTGGGGCAAGGGAAGTTTGCCGGCAGCGACACTCCGGCAAAACTCATCGAATTGCATCCCTGCGATCACCGAAGGATCAAGGCAACGCCCGACCATGGCCAGGCTTACTGCCGGACCGAAGTAGCGGTCCATTTCAGGGAAATACTGGGCCAGAAGCTGATTGCGGATGCGAACGCGAAGCCCATGTTCCTCTTTCTTGAGCCGCTTTTTCAAAGAAAGGAGATTCCGCAGGTCCCGCACCCTCTGATCCGGGTATTCATAGTAGAGGCATTTCCCCTGAGAGACGAGGTCGGCCACATTTGCAGCATCCTTGGTGTCGTGTTTGTCCCATCTGCCGTCCAGCAGAGGCCGGTTGTTCTTTACTGCCGCAGCCGGCACAAGAACTACCAGGTGCCCGCACTTAATGAGATACTCCCCCAGGGGTTTATGGTAATTGGCCGTGGGTTCGAGGCCGAAGACTACTTTCGCAAGGTCATGTTGAACCTTAAGTGCCTCTGTCAACGTCAGCAGCTTACGGAATCCTTCAATGGTGTTGTCAAAAACCAGTCCCTTGTGCAACGTCTTGCCGTTAGCCGTGCCGAAAAAGGCATTGTGCCTCTCTTTGGCTACATCGACACCGACGATCAAATACCGGTCGGAACCGCGCACCTCTCTTCTGACTTGCCGAAACTCCCGAAGTCTGATACCATCAGATTGTCCCATAGAAACCTCCTGTCACAAGAATTTGGTTCTGCCATAAACTTATTCTTAGCAGGAGGTTTCTCTTTTGGATAGACTGGAAAGATATTCCTCGTATGCTTTTAATGGGGGAGTCTAACCTCTTGCTCTATCCATATATAACGTTGATACTTAGCGAGCAAATACATCGACAAAACTGTTTGTATTGAATACAATCACTGCATGCCGAGACAAGCGAGATTGGATGTGCCGGGAGCCCTGCATCATATCATGGTGTGAGGCATCAACAAGGCGCTATGCGTTTGTATCTCCTCAGACATGCCGAGGCGAAGAGCGAAGAGGAATATCCTCCCCGTCCCCTCTTAAAGGAACAAAATTCCGAAAATGTTTTACAATACCCTCTATGAAGGCCAAGAAGAACATCATTGTTGTCGGCGACAGGGTGCTGATTGACCCTGACGACAAGACCGACCGCACCAGCACCGGTCTGTACCTGCCTCCCACCGTCAAGGAGAAGGAAAAGGTGCAGGGCGGTTATGTGGTGAAGGTGGGGCCGGGCTATGCGGTGCACGACCCGAACCTCGGCGAAGAGCCCTGGACGCCGAAGAAGCCCCAGAGGCTTAAATATATCCCGCTTGAGGCTACGGAGGGGGACTATGCGATCTTCATCAGAGAGGCGGCGGTTGAGATCGAATTTGAGGGCAAGAAATACCTGATCGTTCCGCACTCATCCATACTCGCTCTGATGCGGACCGATCTGGTGAGCGAGGAGGAGGGCGCATGACGGGTATTCTGTATCTTATCATCGGTCTTGCCATCGGCGGGGCGGCTGCCTGGCTCGTCGTGTCGTACCGGCTGCGGGCAGAGCACACATCCGAGATTACAAGGATACAGCAGGAGAACGCTTTCCGGCTGGCAGAGATAGAGGGCAGGTCGAAGGCCGCCGAGGCTGTGGTGCAGGAACTGCGGTCGCAGGTGCAGCAGCGGGAGGAAGCTGCTGCGAAGCTGTTGTCCGACAGCTCTGCTGAGCGACAGGCAAAGGTTGAGGCGCTTACCCGGCTCGATGCGGCCCAAAAGGGGTTCGACGAACAAAAGGCGCTGCTTGAGGCGATGAAGAAGGAAATGACCGACACCTTCAATGCCCTTTCATCCGCTGCCCTGAAGAGCAGCAGCGAGGATTTTCTCAGGCTCGCCTCCGAATCCCTCGGCAGGGTCGTATCCGACACAAAAGGAAAGCTGGGAGAGCATCAGGTAGCCATGGACGGCATGATCAAGCCGCTGGCGGATGCACTGAAACGCTACGAAGAGCAGATCAGGATCATGGAAGACGGCCGCCACAAGGCGTACGGAAGCCTTGAAGAGCAATTGAGGGCTTTGGCCTCGACCCACGAGAACCTGCAGAAGGAAACCTCCAATCTCGTCTCCGCTCTGAGGAGGCCCGAGGTCCGCGGCCGGTGGGGAGAGATGCAGTTGCGGCGCGTGGCCGAGCTGGCCGGCATGTCGGAGCACTGCGACTTCGAGGAACAGGTCTCGGTGGATACGGAAAAGGGCAGGCTGCGGCCGGATATGACGGTGAAGCTCCCCGGTGAAAGACGGATCGTTGTCGATTCCAAGGTGTCGCTCTCTGCTTACCTTGAGGCGGTCGCTGCCGGGACTGATGATGAACGAAAGGCGCTGCTCCTGAAGCACGGCCAGCAGGTGAGGACGCACATGATGAAGCTTTCCTCCAAGGAATACTGGAACCAGTTCGATCAGTCGCCGGAGTTTGTCATCCTCTTCATACCGGGCGAGTCCTTCCTGGGCGCTGCCCTCGACTCGGACCCCACTCTCATCGAAGACGGCATTGAAAAACGGGTGATCATTTCCACGCCCACGACGTTCATCGCCCTTCTTCGCGCCATCGCCTACGGCTGGAGGCAGGAACAGGTGACGAAAAACGCCCAGCAGATCGGCGTGCTCGGCAAAGAGTTGTACGAGAGGATGAGCACGCTTGCGAAGCATTTCGGCGAGTTGGGCACAGCCATCGAACGTTCGATCTCTTCGTACAATAAAATCGTCGGCTCCATGGAGTCGAGGGTTCTGCCTTCAGTGAGGAAGTTCAGGGAATTGGGCGTCTCCGGAGCCGAAGAGGTTCCGGTTATCCAACAGATCGACCAAAAACCGCGGAACCTCAGCCTCTTAGATTTCGAATGAAGAAAAGGAAGTCCTGCCTCCGTCGTTTTATCCTGATCGGCATCGTCTGTCTCGCCGGTTTTGTCGCCTTCCAGTTCGTCTACCCGGACGTCTCGCAACTCAGGAAGGAAAACCCGAAGAAGACCGCGATGATGGAGTTCCGCGAGAACGAATGGCAGCGTACCAGGAAGAATTATAAGATCAACCAGAGGTGGGTTCCGCTGGGCGCGATATCGCCGTATCTCGTCAAGGCGGTGCTCATCGGCGAGGACGACAAGTTCTGGCAGCACGAGGGTTTCGACTACGAGGCGATGCAGAAGGCGATTGAAAAGGACATCAAGTCCAAGAAGTTCAAGCTCGGCGGCAGCACTATCAGCCAGCAGCTTGCCAAGAACCTCTTTCTTTCACCGTCAAAAAACCCGGTCCGCAAGGTCCGTGAGGCGATCATCACCTGGAGGATGGAACGGGCGCTGTCGAAGAAGCGGATACTGGAGCTTTACCTGAATGTGGCCGAATGGGGTGACCGCGGCGTCTTCGGCATCGAGGCGGCATCCCGCGCCTATTACGGGAAGCCTGCCTCAGCCCTTGGGCCTGAAGAGGCTGCCCGGCTTGCAGCGGTGCTCCCCAATCCGCGGAAGTTCAATCCCCTCGGTGAACAGCGCTATGTTGTCCACAGGTCAAACCTTATCTATAACATCATGATCAGGCGCGGGATCGTGGTGCCGGAGTACGAAGAGGTGGAGCGAGGCGATTCGGCTTCACCGTCCGAAGAACCCAGCCCGCCTATCGAGCAGACCAAGCCGTCACAGTAGCCCGTTGTCATGGACTCTCCATAACGGCATGTTGCCGGCTGAGGAGTTCTTTTCAATCAGATCGCAAAACTATTCAGGCGGGCAGACGATCTTCTCCCTGCCAAAGGGCGAGAGCTGCCGGAGTTCCCTGATGACGCCGGGCATGATCTCGATCACGCGGTCGATTTCCTTTTCAGTGTTGTACCTGCTCAGCGAGAACCTGATGGAGCCGTGCACAGCGGTGTAGGGGACCCCCATCGCGCGGAGCACGTGGGAGGGTTCCAGTGACCCTGACGTGCAGGCGGACCCGGACGAGGCGCAGACGCCGAATTCGTTGAGCCGCAGGAGGATCGCCTCTCCTTCGACATATTCGAAGCTGATGTTCGTGGTGTTGGGAAGCCGGTTGGCGGTGTCACCGTTGACCCGGACGTCGGGACAGCATGACAGCAAGGCGGTCTCCAGCCTGTCCCGCAGCCCGCTGAGATAACGTATCTCCCTGTCCTGATGCTGCGCGGCCAGCTCGCAGGCCTTTCCAAGGGCTATGACGGACGCGACGTTTTCCGTGCCTGCCCTGCGTCCCCGTTCCTGGTGGCCGCCGATGATGTAGGGATGAAAGCGGGCGCCCTTGCGCACGTACAGCACGCCCACTCCCTTGGGCGCATGGAGTTTGTGTCCTGAAATGGTGAGCATGTCAACAGGGAGCTTTTGTACGTCAATGGGGATCTTGCCCGCTGCCTGGACGGCGTCTGTATGGAACAGGATGCCCCGCTCGCGAAGGACGTCCGCTATGGCATCGACGGGGAAGATAACGCCTGTTTCGTTATTGGCGTACATGACGGAGACTACGGCTGTATCGTCATCCAGCATCTTCAGAAGGCTGTCCATATCCAGCTGCCCCTGCCTGTTGACCGGCACAAAAGTGACGCGGTATCCCTTTCTGCCGAGATGCTGACAAAAGTTGAGCACCGCCGGATGCTCCACCCGCGTGGTGATGATATGCCGCTTGCGGGGCTGTGACTCAACAGCGCTCATGATGGCGGTGTTGTCGCTCTCCGTGCCGCAGCTGGTGAAGATGATCTCTTCGGGATGCGCATTGATCAGGGCCGCTGTCTTTTCCCTGGCGTCCTCGATCCTGCGGTGGAGCTGTCCGCCGAAGGTGTGCATGCTGGAAGGATTTCCGTAGAGGTCGGCGAGGTAGGGGAGCATGACGTCAAGGACCTCGGGAGCGACGCGGGTTGTGGCGTTATTGTCGAGATAGATGGTGTTCACTGCAGCGCCTCCACCACGATATCCTCGCTCACCAGTTCCCTCAGCTTTGTTTGTATGCCCTTGACCGTGACATCGGCCATCATGCAGCCGGTGCACATGCCCCGGAGGGCGACGAGCACCCTGCTGCCTTCGATATCGATGAGCTCTATGTCCCCATTGTCGGCCTGCAGTCCCGGCCTGATCTCCGTCTCGACGATCTCCTGGATAAGCGCTATCTTGTGCAGGTTGGTAAGTTTTTTGGGTTTTGAAGGTTTTTCCACGGGCTTCAGCGACCATATGTCCTGAAGGATCGCCTCAATGGTGGGAATGCATTCCCCGCAGCCCCCGCCCGCCTTGGTGAAGTTGGTTATCTCGTCAACAGTGGTAAGATGGTTTTCGATCGCCACCTTTCTTATCTTTTCCCCGGTCACATCAAAGCACTTGCAGACGACCTTGCCCTCTTCCTCCTTCTTGACCGGCTCTCCGCGAAAGTTCGCCACAGCGGCCTCAAGCGCCTCTCGTCCCATGACGGAGCAGTGCATCTTCTGGTCAGGGAGCCCTCCGAGGAAATCAGCGATATCCTGGTTTGTCACCTTCAGCGCATCATCAAGGGTCTTGCCTTTTATGAGTTCAGTCAGCGCCGAGGAACTGGCTATGGCGCTTGCGCATCCGAAGGTCTGAAATCTGGCGTCGATTATCCTGCCGGTTTGTTTGTCCACCTTCAGGTAGAGCTTGAGCGCATCGCCGCAGATAATACTGCCGACTTCGCCCACCGCATCGGCATCCGTAATCTCTCCGACGTTCTTGGGCTTGAGGAAGAAATCTCTTACCTTCTCGGTATATTCCCACATGATCCCATTTTTGCACGGACGCGGGGTGAAGTCAATCGCGCGGGCAAGCCGGCAGCATGCCGAGAAATCCGTTGACATGCAGGGGTAAAGATAGTATAAGGAGAGGTAGTGAGGAATATATCTACCGCGAAAGGAGAATCTGTCCATGGCGACGTATGTTATCCTGAGCACGCTTACTGATGAGGGAAGAAAGACGATCAAGGAGAATCCGAGCCGCATTCTTGAGGTGAACAAGGAACTGGCGAAGATGGGCATCAAGGTGAAGGAGCAGTACGCGGTGATGGGTCCTTATGATTTCGTGAACATCATTGAGGCGAAGGACAATGAGGCGGTGATGAAGATGTCCCTTGAGCTGGGGGCAAGGGGTTCTGTCCAGCTGATGTCCCTTGCGGCCATACCTGTTTCGGACATGATCAAGAAGATGAAATAGCGGTCTGAATGGGGTTGTCGTTCATCTGCTGTTGACAAAAGCGGCGAATATTGTTAAATTGTTTATAAAGTTATTGACAATATGACGGTACGTCACAGGAGGACAGGATGAGTATCAAAGCGGATGCGGTGCTTGACGCGAAGGGAATGAACTGCCCCATGCCGGTTTTAAAGACAAAGAAGGCCATCGATGGTATTCAGTCAGGTCAGGTGCTTGAGGTGATCGCTACTGACAAGGGGGCCAAGTCGGACATCCCCGCGCTGTTGCAGAGGCTGGGGCATGAGCTTCTCGAGACAAAAGAGGAGGGCGGCGTCATCGAGTTCTACATCAGGAAGAAATAGGACTTCTTCTCTTGGTGAAGAAATACGGAAGCCGGTCTTTTGACCGGCTTTTTTTATCGCCCGGATAAACCCGGGTTCATTGTCTTTTGTCCTTGTTTGCTGTATCTTATTACTGCCCTTTAGTTGCCGGAGTGGCGGAATTGGCAGACGCAAGAGACTTAAAATCTCTCGTCGGCAACGGCGTACCGGTTCGAGTCCGGTCTCCGGCACCATGCCTGACCAAGGCCGTGCCTACGGAACTTGCCGCCACGGCCTTACCGTAACCCGTTGGTATCGCTTCCCGTCCCTCCACCTTATTCACAGCAAGGCTCTACCGTTTCAGATCCTGCCCGCCCTGGCGCGGGATGATCCGGCGTTCTGAATCACCGCTGTGATCGCCATCATACCGGCCGCGGTAATGATCGCCGCGATATGGGTAATAGTGGCGGTATGGGTAATAATAGTACGGGTAGTACCAGCCGGAATAAGGATAATAATAGGAGAAACCCCAGGAATAGCCGTAATAATAGGGAGAGTAATAGGGGTATCCATAGTACGAGCCGTAGCCGTAGGGGTAATCATAGTCATCATCCCAGTATGTGTAACGGTACACGCAGGAGGTGAGAACAAGAACGATACATAATCCAAGGAGTGTTTTCAGCAAGACCCTTTTCATATCTGTCTCCTTGATTACATTATCACCACCATTTCGCAGGAATGTCAAATCACGGGGCTCATAATTCCATCGCCTCAAGCGCCCTGGCGCCCCTCCGCATAGGAATATAAAAAGCCGCCGCGTTGGCCAGAATTACCGCGCAAGTCACTGCTGCCACGCCGATTTTCCCGGCCGCAGTCATCTGCCCGCCGTTCACAGTGATCGCATAAAAGACCCATGATACGCCTGACAGGGTGAGCAGCACCAGACTGAAGGCGAGAATCATGAAGGTCATTCCTCCTATGCCCATGGAGACGGATGCTATATTCTCGTAAGTGAACCGCGGGAACAGAGCGCCCAGACCGGCGCCCAGGCCGCTTACGGAAACGCAGAGCAGCAGGACTATTGCCAGGGAAAGATACATGAGTCTCCCTGTTACGGCAAGGGCCGTGTTGGTGAGAAAGACGAGAAGGCAGACGAGCACGGCCACCGGCGCGCAGCCCTGAAAAAACTTGGACCAGAGGAATCGTCCGAGATCAACCGGCGCTGACCTCACCACCCAGAACGCCTGGCCCTCAAGGCTGACTGACGTGAAGACGAAGCGTGCGGATACTGCGGAGAGGACAAGTCCTGCCAGGGCAAGGTTCACCAGCACCAGAATCTCCTTCAGAAAAGGCGCCCCGGAGAATGCCGCCAGAGGCACGGTCCGGAAATTATAGACATACACCAGGACGAGCGCAAGGATAATGAACAGCTGGGACCACTGACCCGTGTCCCGTACAAATATCCGCAGGTCTTTGTAGAGCAGGGCGTATCGGCCTTGCAGATACAGTCTGCTGAGAAAGCCCTGTCCGCCGGCCCTGCCTGCCGGCTGTAAACGCCCTATATTTTGCATATACAGCCCGGTCCCGATCAGGGAGGAAAGCAGGAGCAGAAAGAGGCTGTTGCTGACCAGCACTGCAGCATAGAAGAGGTCCGGCGACTTCTGTTTCAGTGTCGGCAGGACAGCCAGCAGTACCCAGGTCCCGGGCAGCAACGGAGAATCCGTGCTGAAACGCATGAACGAGCTCACGATGTCTTCGGGCCCAGCGGACCCTGAGGGGATGGAGGATTTCATCACAAAGTAGGCCGCAAGGAACAGCATGAGCCCGAGGCCGAAAAGGAAATCCCGGGACCGGCGGGCAGGGAAGAGACGGGCCAGCAGATGAGCGAGCGATATGCCGAGCCCTGCGGTCAGGAGGATGAGCAGAACGAGCGCCGCCGGCACGGAACAATAATAGACTGCTGTTGCTCCGTATACTTCACCATAGGCGATGAAGACAGGGGGCACGAAGGAAAGGACCATCCAGGACGAATTAAGGATTGTCTCAAGTGTTTTCAGCCGTATTATGTCCCTTGTCAGCAGCGGCTTTGAGAGCAGAAAAGGTATCTCCCGCGAGAGGTAAAAAGACGACAGGCCGGTGATTATATTGCTGAGCGCCAGGAAGCCGGTGAGGCTGAAGAAGATCATCGCCAGGAGCCGCTCGGCCAGTGCGTCCCCGAAGGGCCCGAGGGTCCGAACGAACAGGAGGGTCCCGCGTGAGCCCAGATACAGGAGGAGCCAGAAACCGATGCCTATGGCGATAAAGGGCAGACGTCTCAGCGCGGACCTTCTGGTGAAGGAATTCCGGATCGAAAGGTATCTTTGTCTCAGAAAAAGCGGCAGCATGCCCATCGCCGGATCATCGGCTGATCCTCATGAAAAGCTCTTCAAGGCCGCCCTCCACGGAATGGATCTCAGCGCTGTTCCGCAAGGCCGCGAGGCTGCCCTTCTTGATGAATCCCACCTTATGGCATAAATCCTCGGCAATATGGAGGCTATGGGTCGCCAGAAAGACGCTCATCCCGGAGTTCGCCAGGTCCCTGATCAACCCCTTGAGCATGCGAACGCCGAAGGGATCAAGGCCCACAAAAGGCTCGTCGATAAGGAGCGCCCGGGGATGATGGATGAGCGCAGCTGCAAAGAGGAGTCTCTGGCGCATGCCCTGCGAGAACCCCTCGATCAGATCATGCTGTGCGTCGCTTATGCCGAAGAGCATGAGGAGATGATCAGCCTCGCGCGCTGACTCCTGCTTTGCCATGCCGTAGAGCGAGGCGGTGAAGATCAGGAACTCACGGGCGGTCAGTTTCTCGTACAGGAAGGGTTTGTCAGGGACATAACCCAGGACGGATTTTGCCTGCACAGGCTCCTTTACGATGTCGTTGCCGCTGATGCGGATCAGGCCGCTGTCGGGCCGGGCAAGGCCGGTCATCATCCTGATCGTGGTGGTCTTCCCGGCGCCGTTGGGTCCCACGAGGCCGAATATCTCACCCCGCGCAACCGTAAGAGAGAGGTCTCTCACAACCGGGATGCCCCTATAGGATTTTGATATATTCTCTATGACGATCATGGGAATATGTTACCTTAACCTCAGCTAATCGTGCATTTCCGGACGGGACGAAATGGTTAAGGAGCGATGCCGCGGCCTTTTGTGCATACGATTGTGCGCGGGGGACAGCGCTCTGAAGGCGAAAAAGGGGTTTCAGGAGACAGGGGAGAGAACAATGCCCGCAAGCTCGGCCATAAGGGTCTTCACCGGAATGATCCGGTCGATCCTGCCGGCGTTGGTGCCGACGGTGTAGAGGGGCTCCTCCTTGTCGGGGTTGTACCCGGCGGAACTGAGGAGACCGTTGCAGATACAGAAGCACTCTTCGTTGCTCTCCTTCGCAGGGCAGCGTGTGAACTTTCCCTCGGCATCCTTGAGAAGGACGTAGCCCTTGTCGCACTTCGGCTTTCTGAGGCGCTTTGTGGAAGACACATACATCGGCGATTGCCTGATGACCCTGAAAGGCAATCCGCACGGAGAGCCCGGCTTATGGGCGACTATGATATCTTCGTCCTTTGCCGCGACCACCGCTTCCTTGTATGCCGCGGATGCGCTGCTCTCCTCTGTGGCGAGAAATCGCGTGCCCATCTGTACGCCGTCAGCCCCCATCCTGAGGTACCTGATGATGTCCTCATGGGTATAGATGCCGCCCGCAACAATGACCGGGATGCCGCCGTATTTCATCGCCATCTCCTTCACCGGAGGTAAGAGGTTTTCGAGCTTGTTGGCCTCTGTATCTATCTGATCGATCTTGAACCCCAGATGACCGCCGGCCAGAGGCCCTTCAAGGACGACCGCATCCGGCCTGTAGCCATAACGCTCCCATTTCTTGCAGATGAGGTCAAGGGCCCGCGCTGAAGAGACGATGGGAACCAGCGCCGTATCCCTGGGAGGGGTGATGGCGGGGAGATTTAAGGGAAGACCCGCCCCCGAGATGAGCAGATCAGCGCCCGCGTCTATGGCCCCCTTTACCGAATCCTCATAGTCCCTGACAAGGGCGACCATGATATTAATGCCGGCGATGCCGCCGGCTGCCTTGGCCAGGGATACCTCTTTGTAGGCAGCTTCGTAAGAGTTATACTTCTTTCCGGTGCGTTTGGAGACGAGCCTGTCAAGACAGGCGCTGGACACGATGCCGACCCCTCCCTCCTTTGCGACAGCGGAGGCAAGCGGAGCGAGGGAGACGCCCACGCCCATGCCGCCCTGTATGACCGGCAAGACTATATTCTTTCCTTTAATAGTGAGCGGCGGCAACTGCGACGAAGCTTCTAACAAATACACTCCTTAATAGCAGAAGGCAAAACGCTCAGCAAAGAATCCACGTTAGGGGAAGGCCTGCGTTGTCCATTCCTGAAATAAACAGCATGCATTTATAATTACCCATAAGCGGGCATTTAATCAAGAGAAAATATGCGCTGCGCCCGAAATCACGCACAGATGCGGCGCGCGGTTTCAAAAAGGGCGGGTTTTGGTTATAATCAAATAAAAAAATAAAATGAACAGGCGGGGTACAGACGGAGGTATGAGTGGAAGAGACCGCAGCGGACAAGAGGATCAATATCAAGGGGCTTGTCTGTCCCTACACCTTTGTGAAGGCCAAGCTCGCCATGGAGTCCCTTGAGGTGGGACAGGTACTCGAAATACTCCTTGACTCTGAGGAGGCTTCGAGGAACATACCCAGGTCCATGGAGGACCACGGGCAGAAGATGCTGAAAAACGAAAAGATCAACGATACCGACTGGGTGCTGGTCGTTCGGAAGGAGAGGGAATGATGGACTTTACCGAAGACCAGTTGCAGCGTTACAGCAGACATATAATTCTGCCCGAGGTCGGCGGAAAGGGACAGGCGAAGATAGCGGGGGCAAAGGTTTTCATTGTCGGCGCCGGCGGACTGGGCTGCCCGGTCGGCTATTATCTGACAGCGGCCGGTGTGGGCACCATCGCACTCGTTGACAACGACGTTGTGGAGATGAGCAATCTGCAGCGGCAGATCGCACACAGCGTGAATACCCTCGGGATGCCGAAGGTGGAGTCCGCAAAGAGGACTTTCGAAGCCCTCAATCCCGACGTTAGGGTGATAGCGATGCAGCGCAGGCTTTCCAAGGACGACATACTCGATCTCATCAGGGACTACGACGTGGTTGTGGACGGCAGCGACAATTTCCCGACAAGATACTTAGTGAACGACGCCTGTGTCATGGCGGGAAAACCGCTGGTGAGCGGGGCGATCCTGCGGTTCGAGGGGCAGGTCACGACCATCGTTCCCCATGACGGGCCCTGTTACCGCTGCCTCTTTGAGGAGCCGCCGCCGGCCGGCCTTGTCCCTTCATGCCAGGAGGCTGGGGTGCTGGGGGTCCTTCCCGGCGTCATCGGAGCTCTCCAGGCGACAGAGGTCCTGAAGCTGATCCTCGGAAAGGGAGAACTGCTCAAGGGAGAGCTGCTGATCTATAGCGCGCTGAAGACTGAATTCAGAAAGGTGAAGGTCCCCCGCAATCCGTCCTGCCCTCTCTGCGGAGAACACCGGACTATCACCGAGCTGGTCGACTACAACGAAGGCTACTGCGCCATGCCGTAGCGATGGATAGGCTGATTATCGCTGAAGAGCTGCTCGAACAGATGGTGTCCCACTGCAGGGCTGGATATCCTCATGAGGCGTGCGGCATGCTGGCCGGCAGAAAAGGCAGGGTGGAGAAGGTCTACGCGATGACCAATGACGAGCCTTCCCCGGTGAGCTACCTTGTCAACCCCAGGGAGCAGTTCCTGGTGATGAAGGAGATGCGGGCCAGGGGGCTCGAACTGGTCGGCATCTTTCATTCCCATCCCAGCTCTCCCGCCTTTCCTTCGGTGAAGGACGTGAATCTCGCCCTTTATCCTGATTCAGCGTATGTTATCCTCAGCCTGAGTGATCCCGAACACCCGGATATACGGGCATATGAAATACGGGACGGCCGCGTCGTCGGACTGCCCCTTGAGCAGGGGTGATGAT
>JAKAGF010000176.1 GCA_021825805.1 Nitrospirota bacterium | reverse complement strand
CATGGCCGATCGCAGGGGCGACCTTCATTCTCCTGGCAAAGGAAAAGACCGAGAGCAACAAGCATGTCATGAAGTTCTTTGACTGGGCATTCAAGAACGGCGACACGAAGGCTAAAGAACTTGTGTATGTGCCACTGCCTAAGTCATTGAAGGACAAGATCAGGGCTTACTGGAAGGCCAACGGGCTGCAGTAGCCGTTTCAGGCGCACGCGGCATCGGCACGGATGGAAAGGGCGCTTATATAAAATGGCGACGACCTCAAAAAGGGACCCTCTGGATATGTCCTTCGCGGTCATTACCGCTTTCGCGTCCTTTACCGTTATCGTACTGATCATCGGGATCCTCTATGTGCTTATCGCGGAATCCTCCCTTGCTGCGGGCCGTTTCGGGGTCATCAAATTTATTACATCCACGGACTGGGACCCTGTCAAGGAGTCCTTCGGGGCGTTGACCAATATTTATGGAACAGCGGTTACGACGGTCCTCGCGCTCTTTATGGCGATACCCGTCGGCATAGGCATCGCCATATTCGTTACCGAGATATCCCCGAATTTCCTGAAGGGTCCCATCGGCGTTGCCATAGAACTGCTGGCCGCGATCCCCAGCATCATTTACGGCATGTGGGGACTTTTTACGCTTTCTCCGATCATGAGCAACTATGTCGAGCCTTTCCTGAAGAAGGCGGCCGCCGGTCTTCCGCTGGTCAATATCCTCTTTCAGGGCACGCCCATGGGGATCGATATCCTGACGGCAAGCGTCATCCTGAGCATCATGATCATCCCCTTTACCGCGAGCATATCGAGGGATTCTTTCAACCTTACCCCTGCGGTTGTCAAGGAGTCGGCTTACGCCCTCGGCGCGACCAAGTGGGAAGTGGTGAAAAATGTCGTCGTCCCTTACTCAAAACTCGGCGTCTTCGGCGGGATAGTCCTCTCCCTCGGCAGGGCGCTCGGCGAGACGATGGCGGTCGCCTTTGTCCTGGGGAACAACCACAGGATCACGACCTCGCTGCTGGATGCAGCCGCCACGATAACCGTGACCCTCGCGAATGAATTTGCCGAGGCAGACAAGGATGTCTATCTTTCTTCGCTGTTCTATCTGGCGCTGATCCTTTTCGTTATGAGTTTTATCACCCTTGCCATCGCAAAATTCTTTCTCCTCAGGGCGGAAAGGAAGTATTCGCGATGACCAGGGAAAAGGTAAGAAAAATAGAGGGGATCATCGCTCTTTCCCTCAGCACCCTCGCCGCGTTATTCGGACTTTTCTGGCTTGTCTTTATACTCGGAGACGTGCTGCTGCACGGAATGAAGGCGCTGAGTCCGAGTCTGTTCACCAGCGACCCTGCGCCGGCGGGCGTGGAGGGAGGAGGGCTCAGAAACGCCTTTGTCGGCCAGCTGATGATCACGGCCTGCGCGACGCTGATCGGCGTCCCCGTGGGCGTGCTGGGCGGGACGTTTCTTGCCGAGTATGCGCGGGGAAGGCAGATCGCCAGGATTATCAGCGTGCTTGCGGACATCATGGTGAGCGTCCCCTCGATCGTCATAGGGACGTTCATCTATGCGGTCCTCGTCAAGCCTTTTGGACACTTCAACGGATGGGCGGGGGCGGTCGCCCTTGCGATCATCATGATACCGGTCGTGCTCAGGACAACCGAAAACATGCTCTCCCTTGTTCCGTGGACCCTGCGGGAGGCGGCCTTTGCCCTCGGCGCGCCGTATTATAAGGTGATCATGCAGGTTGTCTACCGCGGCGCCGCGACCGGCATCCTCACCGGCATTCTCCTTTCGATCGCCCGGGTGGCCGGAGAGACGGCGCCGCTTCTGTTCACCTCGTTTAATAATTCCTTTTTCTCCCTGAACATGAAACAGCCCATCTCATCCCTGACAGTCACCATATTCCAGTATGCGATGGGACCCTATGACAACTGGCATGCCCAGGCGTGGGCAGCGTCTTTTGTAATTACTGTGTTCATACTCGCTCTTACGATTGCGGGAAGGCTCATCATAAAGTGGAGGTACAAGTAGTGCCCGAGACCGTTGAAATAGAAGTGAAGGGCCTGAATTTTCATTATGCCGGAGATATCCATGCCCTGAAGAATATTAATCTTTCCGTGCACCGGAATGCCGTTACTGCGCTGATAGGCCCGTCGGGATGCGGCAAGACGACTCTTTTGCGGTGTTTCAATCGGATGCATGACCTCTATCCGAAACACCGGTACGAGGGGGAGATACTGTTTCAGGGGACCAATATACTGGCGAACGGAACTGACCTGATTAACCTCAGAAGCCGCATAGGCATGGTCTTTCAGAAGCCGACCCCTTTTCCCATGACGATTTTTGACAACATCTCCTATGGTTTGAAACTGACGGGCATCAGAAAGAGGGCCGACCTTTCCGAAAAGGTGGAAAGCGCGCTGCGGCACGCGGCCTTGTGGGACGAAGTGAAGGACAAGCTCAACGCGAGCGCCTACGACCTGTCGGGAGGACAGCAGCAGAGGCTCGTCATCGCCCGCGCCCTTGCCGTAAATCCCGAAGTGCTGCTCTTTGATGAGCCCACGTCCGCCCTTGACCCCATCTCAACGTCGAAGATAGAGGAACTGGCGGGCGTCTTGAAAAAAGAGATCACAATCGTTATAGTTACCCACAATATGCAACAAGCGGCGAGGATATCCGACTGGACCGGTTTTCTGATGCTCGGTGAATTGATCGAGTTTGACCGGACCGAAAAGATCTTCACCGCGCCCTCGGAGAAACTGACCGAAGATTACGTGACCGGGAGGTTCGGCTGATGTCTGTCTTTGATGAAGAACTGCGGAGTCTGAAGGAAAGGCTTCTGAAAATGGGGTCCCTTGTTGAGGACGCCATAAAAAATTCGGTCCAGGCCCTCGTGGAGAGGGACAATACGCTCGCGGTGACCGTGATCGACAACGACCGGCTGGTGAACACCCTCGATGTGGAGATAGACGAAGAGTCGATCAGGCTGATCGCGCTGAGGCAGCCGAAGGCAGGCGACCTCAGGTTCATAACGACGGCCATGAAGATTACCGCCGACCTTGAGAGGATGGGAGACCTCGGCGTCAACATCGCCGAACGGGCGCTTGAGCTGAACGATGAGCCGGTGCTGAAACCCTATATCGATATCCCGCGCATGAGGTCGATCGCCCAGGGGATGACGCGGGACGCGCTCAATGCCTTTGTGCAGCGCGACGCAAGACTGGCCAGGGACGTCATCATGAGAGACGACGAAGTGGATGACCTCAAGCACGCGGTGCTTCAGGAGCTCGCCTTTTTCATGGTCCAGGACCCGACCACGGTCACGCGGGCCATGAAGATAAGTTTTGTCGCGCAGTATCTTGAGCGCATTGCCGACCACGCCACCAACATCGCCGAGATGGTGATCTACCTTGTCAAGGGCAAGATCATCAGACACATGGTCCTGCCGCCCGAGACCCCATAACCTGACGGTGTTTGTCGGCCCTCGCGAACCCTTGTCTTTTTTTCCGCCCGACATTTACCATTAATTTATTACCCCACAGCTCCGGGCGGCTCAGCGGAAGATCAGGACCGGCAAAGAGAGATTGGACGAATGGCTGCGTTGTCAATAAAGGCTCTGCGTGAATATAATATACACAGATCGGAGGCGCAAGAAGATGCTCAAGGCGCCTGCCCCTCTGGCATTGACAATTGTTTTTCCCATTCAGTAAGGTAAATGGTTCGGGGCGTAGCGCAGCCTGGCTAGCGCACCTGCCTTGGGAGCAGGGGGTCGGAGGTTCGAATCCTCTCGCCCCGACCAATTCCCTATCTTTAACTCTTGCGCTTTTTTATGGTTTCAAAAGTCTTTTGACTCTCTTGGCAACAAGCCTGTAAATTTCTTCCTTGTCGCGTTTCCCTATGCCGATGATTTCCAACACTTCAACGCGCTCTTCCATGATCCTGTAGACGATGCGATATCGCTTTTTATGAAAATAGAGCTTGTAAAGGCCTGTGAGGTCGATCCCGAGTTTATTGCCAAGCGGCTTCCCCAGGAATGGATTTATGGAGAGGGCGTCTATCTTTTTCCCGGCGTCCTTTTTTAGGGACATGTCGAGGGCTTCAAAGTCCTTACCGGCCTCGGGTATGAATTCGATCTTATAGGCCATGCTTTCTTTTTATCTTTTCCCAGGGTATATTTTTGGAGCTGGCGTGGCCCTTAAGTCTTCTCTCCATCGCTTCGGCAATCTCGACATGTTCAAGTATATCCTCGGCCTGTTTTAAGATCTCATATTCGTCCGCGGATAGGATTACCGCAGCCATCTCATTATTTCGCAAAATGTACAGAGGCTCCCCCGTCTCGGACACCTCCCTGAGTTTCTGCGTAAGCTCTTTCTGTAATTTACCGATGGGGATCATTTTTTCAGTGTTGACCAGCATGTTTCACCTCGACAGTAATGATAAGTAATATTATACATATAATTTCACTTACGTCAAACCAGGTTGGCGCGGTCAAAAAACACTGCCTCTGGCTATCGATACAACTTGAAGAACTCCTCTACCGTCATTCCCGCCTTCGCAATCTGATTTCTGAGAAGCCCTTGCTTTATCGGCTTTCCCTTATGCATGGGAATCGACAGGATGTTATGATTCCCTTCTTTGGCAAGGTGAACATGGCTTCCCTTCTGCCTCTCGGCCGTCCAGCCGGCCCGCTCGAAAGCCTTGACAACCCTGTCGGGCTTCAGGTTGTGAAGGCCGCTCATGAGGCCTTTTTGACAACCTTCCTGCTCCCTGCGACTGCCAGGTATCCGGATATCGCATCTTTGATCATCTCAAGTGCCTCCTCGATCGTATCCCCCTGAGAGGCGCATCCGGGCAGTGCCGGGCATTCAACCCAAAAACCTCCGTCCTCTGTGTCCGGGTGAAGTATCACAGCATACTTCTTCCCTCTGACCGCAACGTCGTATTTCTTCTCTTTCTGCATCGAGATAATCTCTCCCTTGAGGTCTTCAAGGATCTCACCCAAGGATATAGAAAAAACGAGCTGCCCGCTTTTGAGGGTATCTATGATCACCTTCTTGTCCTTCGTGAGTATAAAAATTGATTCCCCATCCGTAAGAAAACGAAGTTCGGCAAGGGGTTTTTCAACCTCGGGCATATTCTTCTTGAGGTAACTGATTGTCTTTCTTATCTGCTGAAGACTGACCCCTTTGTCCAGCAGTGTTTTTGCCACTTTCATCTGAACGAGGTCTCCGAAGGAATAGAGCCTTACCGACCCGTGGCCGGATGCCTCACTTACCGAGGGTTTTATGAAATGAGTTGTGTCCCAGTAATCGATCTGCCTGAAGCTCAACCCGGTGACCTTTGCGACAGTCTTGCTGTTAAAGTTCATGTGGCCTCCATGCGGTATTTAACACTGATGTAGTTATAATACAATCAGACAGGAAAAACTTCAAGCGAGGGAAGGCCGCGGTAGTGCGGTCAAGAGTTTTATTTGCCGTCTAATGATTCGCGCCTTATATTTGCCCGTGGACGAGTCGATTACTTGCAAAGTATCCACGTCAACAATTCATCATAGAGATCGCATTCGACCCCAGGCTTTAGGGAAGCCCAACGCCTGCATTTAAGTTATCCTCAACGCTACGAATAAACTCCGAATGGATAAGATGGATAGCCTGTTTGTTCATAGATGGCATATAGAATATCTTCGCTAATATATTGCCTGGAGGAAGCTGAACGTATGTGGTGAGCCCCTTAAATACTCCTTCCTTTGCGGTGCTGATTACGAAATCAGTCAGCCCATCACTCATACGCGTGATTATTCCGCCGAATGGATAGCTACCTTGGGATAGAATCATGCCTCAGAAACTGCAATCCGCTCCGGTGACGGGGGGCTTCTATGAAGGATTCCCGACGCACTTGCGGGAATGACACCCTCTTTGGTTGTGCGCATAACACCAGTCCTTTGTGAGACACTACA
>JAKAGF010000175.1 GCA_021825805.1 Nitrospirota bacterium | reverse complement strand
CCTCATGCCCGGCTGCACATCAGCGAAGATGGTAGGTTCGACGAAGCAGCCTTTCGCGCAGTCGCCGCTGACGCATGCCTTTCCCCCGGTGATGAGACGCGCCCCCTCCCTCTTGCCTGTCTCAATATAACCGAGCACCTTCTCCCTCTGCGCCTCGTTGATAAGCGGTCCCACGGCCGCCGAGGGATCGAGGCCATTGCCGACTTTAAGCCCAAGGGCCGCCCGGCTGAACATCGCGATAAAGCGGTCGTATACCGCCTCGTGAACCACCACCCTGCTTGCCGCAGTGCACCGCTGGCCCGTGGTGCCGAAGCCTCCCCATACCGCACCCTCAACGGCGATCTCCAGCCGTGCATCGTCCATAACGATGATGGCGTTCTTGCCGCCCATCTCGCAGGATACCTTCTTGCCCTGCTCCGCGCAGGTCCGCGCGAGCTGCAGCCCCACTGCGGTCGACCCGGTGAAGGAAAGCGCGTCGATCCCCCGGTGGGATGCGAGATATTCTCCCGCCTCCTCGCCCCTTCCGTTGATGAGGTTCAGAACGCCCGGGGGCAATCCCGCCTCATCCATGATCTCTACCAGTTTTGCCGCGCAGACAGCCACGTAGCTGCTCGGCTTAAAGACAAGGGTGTTCCCGGAAACCAGGGCAGGCATGATCTTCCATGCCGGAATCGCCAGGGGGAAGTTCCAGGGTGTGATCAGGCCGCAGACGCCCAGGGGGACGCGCACAGACTTGCAGTCCTTGTCAGGAAGCTCCGAGGGGATTGTCTCTCCCCCAAGCCTCCTGCCCTCGCCGGCCATATAGTAGGCCATATCGATCGCCTCCTGCACGTCGCCGAGCGCCTCGGGCAGGACCTTGCCCATCTCACGGGTCATGATCTCGCCCAGTTCACGTTTTCTCTTTGTCAGCAGTTCAGCGGCCCGGAAAAGGATCTCCCCTCTCCGGGGCGCCGGCAGGAGCCGCCAGCTTCTGAACGCGCCTCGCGCCGCCTCAACCGCGCTGTCCACGTCTCGGCGGGTCGAGCCGGCCACAACGCCGACCACCTCGGACGTGTCGGCGGGGTTGATGCTGTCAAAGGTCTTTTCCTCCTCGCCTTTCTTCCATTCGCCATTGATAAAATTTTGTATGATCATATGCAGGGAAAACACCTCCGCGGATCGCTGATACTGCTCCGATACACATTCGCTTGCTTTGAGAAAATTCTCCCGCAAGAGGCGGAGGTTGTCAACTTCGCCTGTCTGCGGGCCTCCGGACGGGCAAGGCGATACGTCCGCGGATGACGCTTCGCGCGCAACGCGCGGCATCCATTGACAGAGAACCTCCCCCGCCGCAGACGTTGACAAAATCGCGGGAGTTGCCGTATATTCAAATGTAAGTAAGCGCTAACATAAGCGGCTGTGCCCTTGGATTTGGGCCCGGCGCGCGGTGTATGATAGAAAACACGCGGAGGGTAAGGAGAAAGTCAGATGACAAGAGCAGCTTTCAGGCGGTCGGCGGCAGGGACAGCGGTGGCATTGGTGACTCTCTGTGCCCTGACATTCGCTCCAGCCTGCGGCAGGAAGGCCGCACAGCCGGTGAAGAAGCCGCCGGCGCCCGTGTCTGTAGGCGAGGTGACACGTAAGGCAGTGCCGTTGCAGATCGCGGTCATCGGCAATGTGGAGCCTTCCTCCACTGTTGCGGTCAAGGCCCAGATAGGCGGGACCCTCACCAAGGTCCATTTCACGGAAGGCCAGGACGTCCGCAAGGGCGACCTTCTCTTTACCATAGACCCCCGGCCGTATGAGGCCGCCTTGAGACAGGCCGAGGCGAACCTGGCGCGCAGCACCGCGCAGTTCGACAATGCCGGGGCAGAGGAGAGGCGCTATGCCGAGCTGGTGAAAAAGGGATATGTCTCCCAGACCCAATATGATCAGGTGCGCACCAATGCCGTTGCGCTCGAGGCGACGGTCTTCGCCGACAAGGCCCTCGTCGAAAACGCAAAGCTCAATCTCAGTTATTGCACGATCCGCTCACCTTTTGCCGGTCGGACCGGCAGCATGGTTGTATATGAGGGAAACCTCATAAAAGCGAATGCCGATACCCCTATGGTAACGATCAACCAGATACAGCCGGTCAATGTGAGTTTTGCGGTGCCTGAAGGCAACTTATCAGAGATCAAGAGCTATATGACAGGGGGCGCGCTCAAGGTCGAGGCGTTTGCTTCGAAGGGTGACAAGAATCCGGCAGCAGGACGCCTTACCTTTATCGACAATGTGGTCGACACAGCCACGGGCACGATAAAACTCAAGGGTTCCTTCGATAACAGGGACAAGAGGCTCTGGCCGGGACAGTTCGTTAATGTGGTTCTGACCCTGACGGTCCAGAATAATGCTGTCGTGGCGCCGACCCAGGCCGTGCAGACGGGCCAGCAGGGAAGGTTCGTATTCGTGGTCAAGGATGACTTGACCGCTGAGGTGAGGCCTGTTGTGGTGAGCAGGACCTCGGGCGAGGAATCAGTTATAGATAAGGGCCTCACGGCCGGCGAAAGAGTGGTGACGGACGGGCAGACCAGGCTCACGCCCGGCGCTAAGGTGGAGATAAAAAACGGGCAAGGGGCAAAAAGCGACGGGCAGAAGGCAGAGGATAAGGCAAAAACAGAACCCAAGAACAAGGCAAAATGAACCTTTCCGAACTCTTTATAAAGCGGCCGGTCATGACCAGCCTCGTGATGCTGGCGGTCATGATCTTCGGCATCTTCGCTTACAGGGCCCTGCCGGTAAACGACCTGCCGAGCATAGACTTCCCGACCATACAGGTAACGTCCAACCTGCCCGGAGCTAGCCCCGAGACGATGGCCAGCGCAGTGGCAACGCCCCTGGAGCGGCAGTTTTCGACCATTGCCGGCCTTGATTCCATGACCTCGACCAATGGTCAGGGTATCTCCATCATCACGCTGAAGTTCGCATTGGAGCGCAATATCGATGCCGCGGCACAGGACGTTCAGGCCGCCATCTCAAAGGCGGCCCGTCAGCTTCCCCAGGACATGCCGAGTCCGCCTTCTTATCAGAAGGTCAACCCGGCCGACCAGCCGGTCATTTATCTCACCCTGAGTTCGCCGACCCTCCCCCTCTCCGACGTCAACGAGTACGCGGACACCATCATAGCGCCCCGCATCTCGATGATCAACGGAGTGGCCCAGGTGCTGGTGTACGGCTCCCAGAAGTACGCGGTGAGGGTGCAGCTCGACCCGCAGGCCCTGGCCAACCGGAAGATCGGCATCGATGAGGTATCTGCCGCGCTTGTCCGGTCGAATGTAAACCTTCCCACCGGCGACCTTCAGGGTGAGCGGCAGGCCTTCACCATACAGGCTACGGGCCAGCTTTATAATGCGGTCGCCTTCAGGCCGATGATCGTCGCCTACCGCGGCGGTTCTCCGGTCAGGCTGCAGGACATCGCCACCGTATCGGACAGTGTGGAGAACGACAAGATAGCAGCCTGGTACAACACCGGCGGCACGTCAACCCGCGCCATTGTCATGGCTGTCCAGCGGCAGCCCGGCACCAATACCATCGAGGTGGTGGACAGCATCAAGAACCAGATCCCGAGTTTCCGGAGCCAGCTGCCGGGGTCTGTCCAGCTGAACTTGCTTTTCGACCGTTCGGAATCCATAAGGGAGTCCGTCTCCGACGTCAAATTCACCCTGGTGCTGACGATCGGTCTGGTCATAATGGTGATCTTCATATTCCTGCGGAATCTTTCCGCCACGATCATACCGAGCCTCGCCCTGCCGCTTTCGATCATCGGCGCCTTTGCGGCCATGTACGGCCTGGGGTTCTCGGTGAACAACATCACCCTTATGGCGCTCACCCTGTCGGTGGGGTTCGTGGTGGACGACGCCATTGTCATGCTCGAAAATATCGTGCGCCACATGGAGCAGGGAGAAAAGCCCATGGAGGCGGCGTACAAAGGCTCAAGGGAGATCGGCTTTACGATCATCTCCATGACCATTTCCCTGGTAGCGGTATTCATACCTGTTCTTTTTATGGCCGGCATGATGGGACGTATGCTCCACGAATTTGCCGTGACCATAACGGTTTCGATCCTTATCTCAGGCCTTGTTTCCCTGACCCTGACGCCCATGCTCTCCAGCCGTTTTCTCAAGCCGGCCGGTGAAGAACGGCATGGAAGGCTGTACAACATCATGGAACGGTTTTTCGACGGTATGCGCAACCTCTACGAAAGAACTCTCAGACACGTGCTGCACTTTCGCCGGACCGTCATGGCGGTGACCATAATCATGACCGTGCTGACGGCCTGGCTGTTTAAGATAATGCCGACTGGACTCCTGCCCCCGGACGATATCGGCGCGATCTTCGCCATCACGGAAGGCGCACAGGGTGTCTCCTTCGAGGAGATGAAGCGGCATCAGCAGTCGCTGGCTGAGATCGTGCTCAAGGACCCGAATATCGAGGCATTTATGTCATCCGTCGGCGCCGGCGGCGCCAGGGTCGGCTCTAACAGCGGGTTCATGTTCATGAAGCTCAAGCCCCGTCATGAACGCGCAATGAATGCCGACCAGATCATACAGTCGCTCAGGCCGAAGGTAATGGGCGTGCCCGGCATCATGATGTTCATGCAAAACCCCCCACCTATCCGCCTGGAGGCGACCCTTTCGAAGGCGCAGTATCAGTTCGTCCTGCAGAGCCCCGACACTGATGAGCTCTACACCCATGCGGCGGCCTTTGAGGGAAAACTCCGCGGCCTGCC
The DNA here is from genome assembly GCA_021825805.1 of Nitrospirota bacterium. GTDB lineage: Bacteria > Nitrospirota > Thermodesulfovibrionia > Thermodesulfovibrionales > UBA6898 > JAKAGF01. The sequence continues at coordinate 1,231 of JAKAGF010000175.1, read as the reverse complement.
CATGCTTCAGGAAGTAACGAGCGATCTGCAGATAAAGAACCCCCAGGTGAACCTTGCGATCGACCGGGACCGGGCTACGGCCCTCGGCATCTCTGCCCAGCAGATCGAGGATTCTCTCTATTCCGCGTATGGCGCCCGACAGGTCTCCACCATATACTCTCCCTCAAACCAGTACCGGGTGGTTATGGAACTGGCCCCTCAGTATCAGATGGACCCGTCTGCGCTTGGCATGCTCTATGTCCGTTCGAATACCGGGCAGCTGTCGCCGCTTTCCTCTCTGGCGACACTTCAGCAGGGGCTCGGCCCCCTGACCGTCAACCACCTCGGCCAGATTACGGCCGTCACCATATCTTTCAACCTGAAGCCCGGAGTCCCGCTCGGCGACGCGGTAGCAGCCATCGAGAAGGAGGCGAGGTCCCTCCCCGCCTCCATCACCACCGGCTTCCAGGGCACTGCGCAGGTCTATCAGGCCTCTACCAAGGGACTGGCCCTGCTCCTCGTCCTGGCTATCGTTGTAATCTATATCATTCTCGGCATATTGTATGAGAGTTACATACACCCGATTACTATTCTATCGGGACTGCCGTCTGCCGGTTTCGGGGCGCTCATCACCCTGATGGCCTTCGGCAAGGACCTGAACCTGTATGCCTTCGTCGGCATAATCATGCTGGTGGGCATCGTCAAGAAAAATGCGATCATGATGATCGACTTTGCCCTCGAGGCGCAGAGGAAGGAGGGCAAGGAACCCCTGGAGGCGATCTACCATGGGGCGATAGTCCGTTTCCGGCCGATCATGATGACCACAATGGCGGCGCTGACGGGAACCCTGCCGATAGCCATAGGTTTCGGGGCCGGGGCCGCCTCAAGACGCTCCCTCGGTCTCGCCGTTGTGGGCGGCCTGGTCGTGTCGCAGCTCCTGACCCTGTACATAACTCCGGTTGTTTATTACTATATGGACAGGATGCAGAAAAAGGTGAAAGAGGTATTCGGGATCGGGAAGACGGCGACAGCCGCGGGAAGCAGCGTTCAGGAGTCGTAAGATGGGGCATGCTCCCGTTAACCCCGCGTATCTTCCTGAAATGGAAACAGAGCATTTTATTGAAGTGATACATGTTTGTCCTGAAATTACCGGTCCCAGGAGGTTTTTTTAATGAACAGGCTCATCCCCCTTGTGTTATTCATCGCCTTTGTCGCCCCTTTCCCTGCCCACGGCCAGGAGACGATCATAAAA
>JAKAGF010000174.1 GCA_021825805.1 Nitrospirota bacterium | reverse complement strand
TTTGGCGCCTGCCGGATGGTCAATATGACCACATTAGGATCGGCGAAAGTCATGCCGGCAATTTCGTTCGGGCTGCCGGAGGTGATTTTTTCATCGGCATAGCCCAGTTTCTCGCAGACCTGCATCTTGAGCAAACCTTGATGCGCGCTGTGCGCAGAGTCCAGAGATGAGGCGATCACCGCCGGATTGTTTACCCTGTCCGTCAGTATGGCGATCTTGTGGTGGAGTTCAAGCAGCCGGGGGAGATCCTCAATCCCGTATTTCTGTCTCCTTCCTATACCCGGATCGGGGCCGCCGTGAAGGCTCATCAGAAAGGCATCTTCCCATGGCTCCCTGATCGCGGAAAAGGCGAGCTGAACACTCGACAGGTCGGGAAGTATCTCAACGCAAGCCGGCCCAAATTCCCTGAGAAGCGTCCCGCCGATGCCGAAGAACAGCGGATCGCCCGACGCCAGGAGGACAATCGCACGCTTACCGGCATGTTCGCGCAGAAACGCCATCGTGTCATCGACCTTGTTGATCACCGTGATCTTTCCCTGCACCAGGGGAAATTCTTCATACCTCCTGAAAACTTCATGGAGCCTGCAGGAAGCCAGTACCGTGTCAGCCTTAAGCAGGACTTCGCGAGCCCGCCCGGTAAAAGGTCTGCAGCCGATTCCTATGACATGGATCTTATTCACTGTCTGCGATTATCTCCCCTTCATATGATACAAGATGCGTTATCGTCGGAATGCCGCCAGTGATCCCTTCGGCATATCTCTTTGCAGCGCAGCAGACCTCACGGAGCATCGGGACGAACGACACGTATGTCGCGATCAGGTAGTCATATACTTCCCGCGCAGTATTGAACTCACGGGCTTTCGGCGCCGCGATCCCCATGCGGTTGAGATGCTCAACGCCCTTTTGCAGATCGATCGCCCCGTGCCGCACGTGGGTCTGAGGGGTGGACATCGATATCTTGAGCATCTTCGCCCAGTGCGCGCTGATGTGGATCCTTTTAAAGGCGTGTTTCTTTGCGTCGATCAGTGAAAACTCGAAATAATCCCCCATCATCACGTAGGCTTCCACCGGCAGGGTATATCTCTTCATATGCGCCTTTTCGGAGACTCTTCCCACCGAGAGCACTATTTCCTCGACGCCCGTTGCCTTTGCCACATCCATAGCCACGGTAATGCTCGACGTCCAGGCATCAGCCGAAAGGGGCCTCACGATACCGGAGGTGCCCAGGATCGATATGCCGCCGATGATCCCGAGTCTCGCATTCAGGGTCTTCATCGCCAATTTCTCGCCTTCCGGCACGGAGATAGTAATTTCAATGCTGCTTCCAGCCGGTTTCCCGAATTGCAGGAGAGCTTCAGCCACTGCCTCTCTGATCATCTTTCGTGGAACAGGATTGATAGCAGGCTCCCCGACAGGGATGGGAAGTCCGGGCTTGGTCGCTCGTCCAACGCCTCTTCCTCCTTTCAGGACAATTGCTCCGCCTGCATCGCCTGAGCCTGCAATGCCCCGGGCAGAAGCCATAATCTCCGCGCCGTTTGTAACATCCGGATCGTCCCCCGCGTCTTTGATCACCGATGCCGACGCCACCAACCCTGAAAAACTATCGGCAATCCCAAGATAGTGGATCGGGAATTTCACTCTGCTTCCATCGGGGAATGGTATTTCCACCCCATCATGCTTTAACATGCAAACCTCGGCGCCCAGTAAAAGCGCTACTGCGGCCTTTGCGGCCGCGGCGGCACAGGCCCCAGTCGTATATCCGGATCTCAGTTTCTTAGCACTCGATGCCACGTCTTGCCTTGATCTCCTTATTCTTGTAATGCTTGATCTCCCTCATTTCGGTGACCAAGTCTGCCTTCTCAATGACCTTCTCGTCGGCATACCTTCCGGTAATCACCAGCTCCGCTTTCTCCGGCTTATTGTCTATAACAGCGAGAAGATCGGCAAGACTGACAAGATTATGATGGACCGCCACATTAGCCTCATCGAGAATAAACATGTCGTATTCATTCGACTCCATCGCCTTCTTGATCTCAAGAAGGCCCTTGCCGGCGGCATCTATGTCGGCCTGCGCCACAGCCCGCTTCAGGATGAGTCCCTCGCCGAATTGTCGCACCGTGATCAAGTCCATCAATCGTTTACGGATTATGATATGCTCGCTGCAGTCCCGCTTTTTTATAAACTGCGCGATAAATACCCTGAGTCCGGCGCCGGCGGCCCTCAGCGCAAGCCCAAGCGCTGCTGTCGTCTTGCCCTTTCCGTTGCCTGTATAAACCTGTATCTGGCCGTTTTCCATCTTTTTTTATGACGCTGCGCCGCCGCTCAGGTCAACCGCCCTCAGTATCTCCCGCCGCGCCGCGCCGATGGTCAGGGGAATCCTGCCAAAGGGCATCCTGTCTTCGTGCTTCAGCCGATAGATAAGCTCAGCGATTTGGGGAAGCCTGAGTTTCACCTCGGACATCGCTTCGGGGGTGTTGAAGACATGCTCCGGGGCTCCCCCCCTCACTATGCTGCCCCTGCTCAATATAAACAGGCTGTCGAGAAAAAGCGGCACAAGATCTACGCTGTGCGTTGCCATGATAATAGTTACGTCCTTTTCCCTGTTCAATCTTTTCAATAGATCCATCATTCTGTACTCACCCATCGGGTCGAGGCCCGCGGTCGGCTCATCGAGAAGAAGTATCTCGTGCCCCATCGCAAGAAGTCCCGCGATGCAGACCCTTTTCTTTTGGCCGAAACTCAGATTATGGATCAATTTCCCTCCATATTCTTCCATATCAACACTTTTGAGCGCATCCCTCACTTTGCCCCCGGTCTCCACTACCGTACAACCCATATTGAGCGGCCCGAAGGAGACGTCTTCGAACACGGTCGGAGCGAAAAGCTGCTCGTCCGGATTCTGGAATATCAGGCCGACTTTGCGGTAGATCTCTTTGGGAGAGAGTTTTCTTATGTCCAAACCGTCGAGATGGACGCTTCCTCTAATGTCTTTGATCAACCCGTCCATGATCTTCAGGAGAGTCGTCTTGCCGGAGCCGTTCGATCCGAGGATGCCCACAAACTCCCCCCGTTTGATATCGAGTGAAATACCGGTCATTGCCCTCGTGCCGTCGGGATAGCGGAACGCCTCTATCTGCACTGAAAGCCTCGTTACATTTCCCATATACATCCCATGACGACAATCAGGAATACTGTTGCGATTACCTCCGACACCTTGAAGGGCCTATGCTGCATGGCGGGCATATGTCCGTCGTAACCCCGTTGCACCATGGCCACCGTCGCGTTCTGGCTATGTTCAAAGGCCTTGAGGGTCAATGAGCCGGCGAGAATGCCGAAGGAAGTCAGGCCGCGTCTGAAATTTGAATAGCCCAGCCTGTTTTTTTGGGCATAATAGATGACCATTGCATCCTCAAGGAGCATGAAGATATATCGATACGCAAACATCAGGACCTCGATAAGCCCCTTCGGGACCCTGAACCAGGAAAGTCCGGACATCAGCTCAGTAAAGGGCGTTGCGAAACCGAGCACGGTGATGACCGATACCGCTCCGATTATTCTCGCCGCCGCCAGCAGCCCGTCCGCCAGCCCGTCCCGGTAGCCAGATATCGTAAAGCCAAGCAGATGCGCCGTGAAGAGCGCGTCCCGGCCGAAGAACAGGAACTTTATCAGGCAGAGAACGAGCGCAATGAATGCGGGCTCTGAAAACCTGAGTACAAAGACCTTCACCGGCGCCCTCATCTTTACACATAGCAAGAGACTCGCGCCGGTCACAACAAGGGCAAAGACAAACCCTCTGTGGCTCAGAACCATAACGAGCAGGCTGACGGCGACCAACAACTTCAACCTCGCATCACCCTTGGTAAGGATATGGGTCTTCCCGGAGTAGTCGGAAAATACGTGCATGCTCAGTCACTGTCCCTATGTGAACGCTCTGTGAGCATTCGCCAGTAATAGCCCGCCACAAAGCCTCCGGCGGCGCCGGCAATCAGGAAGACAAAGAGGAGAAGGTCCCCTTGATCCGTGTTGATAACGCTCTCCATAGCCTCTCTTCCGTGCTCCTGCGCAAACTTTGCGACAACCGTCTTGTCGACGCCCTGCCATTTCTCCTCCGCCGAGGATCTCGAAAAATATGCCGGCGCGATTACCAAAACCATTGCCGCGATAAAAAACGAATAGCCCGATAATTTCATGATCCAACTTCTCCGGGCTCAAGAATACGCATTTTGACGAGAAGGTCGGGTCTTTTCCTGTAAAGCAGCGACATCATGCCCGCAGTCATGACACCTTCGAGGAGGCCCAGGGGCAGCTGCGTCGGGATGAAGGCGATGAGGATCCTGGAAAAGAGAGGGAAAAACGACGCATCGCCCCTGATCCCCGCCGCCAGCTCTGCGGATGTCCCCGCATAGGTCGCCCAGTCGGCAATGATGCCGGCGGCAAAGCCCGCAAGGGGAAGATTTACCCTGCATGTTCGCAGCGATCTGAAAACGACAAAACCGGAGAATGATCCGATGACACCCATCGAAAAGATATTGGCCCCGAGGGTACTCAACCCGCCATGGGAAAGGAAAAGCGCCTGAAGAAGCAACGCTGCCGAGGCGATGAGAACGCTTATCGATGGTCCAAGCAGTATACCTGATATCCCGGTGCCGCACGGATGGGAGGCTGTGCCCGCTATCGGAACAGGAACCGGCATGCAGGATATGATGAAGACTACAGCCGTCAGGAGACCGACAAGAGGCTTAAACGACAGATCTTCCTTTGAGATAACGTTCAGTCTGTGCAGTCCATAGGCTACAAAGGGGGCTGAAACGGCGTACCAGAAGACGGCCCATTGATATGGAAGAATGCCTTCGGAGATATGCATAGCGCACGCCTCCGAGGCCGCCAGCAAATGCAGGAAGACAAGCAGCGTCAGCGTGCCGCCTATGGTTATCAGGGTCTTGTTCACATTCCCTCTGACGCCATCTTCAGCAAGGCATTCACGATCGCCACCGCGACCGGGGTTCCGCCCTTTCTGCTTAAATTCGTGATAAAGGGGAATTTCCGGGTTGCCAGAAGGGCCTTGGATTCAAGGGCCTTCACAAAACCGACCGGAACTCCGACGACCAGAGGAACCTGACGCCGCAGAGGAGCCTTGGAGAGAAGTTCAATGACCTTAAGCAGGGCGGTCGGCGCATTTCCGATTGCGATAATCCCGATGTTTTCGGTTAATCCCTTTTCCATGGACAGCTCCGCACGCGTTTTGCCGGTTTCTTCAGAGGCCCTCACGACCCCTTCCTCATTGATCCTGCAGATGACCTCTGCTCCCCACTTGCTGAGGAGCCTCTTGTTAATCCCTGACTTCACCATCTCCACATCGGCAAGAATGTCCTTGCCGGACCTGATTGCGTCGAGACCTGACCTGACAGCCTCCGGATGAAAGGCAAGGGTTGTCTTGAATTCAATATCTGCAGTCGAATGTATCACCCGTTTTACAATCGGCAGCTGCTCGGCCGGGACATCGCCCAAATCAAATTCCTCGGAGATTATTTCAAAGCTCCTTTTTTCGATATCCCCGGGGACGGCGAATCCCTCGCTCCGTATCCTCTCGACCACAACCTGCACCAGTTTTTCATGCGCGCCGAGGGGCTGGGTATAGACAAACTCCACATCGGGAAACATGACCCGCGCCTCGCCGATTATCTCGGGAATATCCTTTGTCACGTGCATCCCTGAGCTGAGAAAAAAGGGGTGGATGATTATTCTATCTGCACCGGCCGAGACGCACCCCTTGATCGCAGCCGTGATGTCCGGCTCAGAAAACTGCAGGTACGCGACCTTCACACACCCGCCCTTGCATTCAGGGTGGATCGCATGGTGGAGAAGTCTCCCGATCACATCAATATTGTTCGCCTCTTTCCTCGGGCTGCCGTGTCCGATGAGTATGATATGTTCCATGGATTACGTTCCTTTCTCGCCGCACAGGCCGATGAAGGTCCTTGCGATGGCGGGGTTGCTTCCGAAATGAATATGCACATAGCCGGCCAAAGCCCGCTTATACCGGTAACCTTCCT
>JAKAGF010000014.1 GCA_021825805.1 Nitrospirota bacterium | reverse complement strand
GGCGCACCCATCGTGATCAAGGCCGACGGCCTCGCGGCAGGCAAAGGCGTATTCATCCCCTCTACCCTCGATGAGGCGATAGACGCCCTCAGGCTCATCATGAAGGAGAAGGTCTTCGGTCCGGCCGGCGACCGCGTTGTGGTCGAACAGTGCCTCCGGGGAGAAGAGGCGTCCTTCATGGCCTTCACGGACGGCGATACGATAGTACCGATGGTGAGTTCCCAGGACCACAAGCGCATCTTCGACAATGACGAAGGGCCGAATACCGGCGGTATGGGGGCATACAGCCCGGCGCCGGTGTTGACGGGCGACCTTGAAAAGATCGCGGTCGAAAGGATCATGAGGCCGACCATCCGGGCCCTCAGGGACCAGGGGATACCTTACAAAGGCGTCCTTTACGCGGGGCTCATGATCGATAAAGGCGTACCCTATGTCCTTGAGTACAACTGCAGGCTCGGGGACCCCGAAACGCAGCCGGTCCTCTCGAGACTCAAGACCGACTTCATGGAGATCGCCATGGCGATCACGGACCGCAGGCTGGGCGACCTTTCGATCGAATGGAAAAAAGACCCTGCTGTCTGCGTGGTCATATCCTCAAAGGGCTACCCCGGAAACTACCGCAAGGGTGATGCGATAACCGGCATAGATCAGGCAAACAACATCGAGGGCGTCCACGTCTTCCATGCGGGGACCTCGTTCAAGGACAGCGCCGTCGTCAGTTCCGGCGGCAGGGTCCTCGGCGTCACCGCCACAGGCGAGGACATCGCCGCCGCAAAGAAAAAGGCGTATGAGGCGGTGGGCAAGATACATTTCGACGGCATGCACTTTCGGAAAGACATCGCCGACAAGGCGCTCAACAGGTAGCCATGCCTAAGAAGCTGACGGAGGGAACTATGAAGCCACGGGTCTTGATCATCATGGGAAGCGATTCCGATCTTCCGGTAATGGAAGAGGCTGCTTCGTTCCTCAACCGTTTCGGGATACCCTACCACATGACCGTCGCCTCTGCCCACAGGACCCCTGAAAGGACGATGCGGATCGTAAAGGATGCGGAGAAGCAGGGCGTGGAGGTGATCATAGCCGGCGCGGGCATGGCGGCTCACCTGCCCGGGGTCATTGCATCACATACAGTCCTGCCGGTGATCGGCGTGCCGATGGACGCCTCTCCCCTCAACGGGCTGGACGCGCTCCTGAGCATCGTCCAGATGCCGCCGGGCATCCCGGTTGCCACGGTGTCCATTGGAAAGGCAGGCAGCCGGAACGCAGCCATTCTTGCCGCCCAGATCATCGGGGTGAAGGATCCCGGCGTCGCCGGGAAACTGCGCGACCACCGCGCGGAGATGGCTAAAGAGGTTGAGGACAGGGCGGCCCGCATCACCAAGAAGTCGTAATGCGGACATACGCAGACTGTTTCCCCTGTTTTATCAGGCAGACCATCATCGCCCTCAGGCAGCTCACGGATGACGAAGCCCTCCAGGAACGCATCATCAAGGAGGTCCTGCCGGTCATCGCAGCTGCTGATATGCGTAAGCCACCTGCCTACACAACGACCTTTCTCCACAGGATGATCCGGGAGCAGTTGGGCCAGGACCCCTTCAAGAAGACAAAGCATACCTTCAACAGCCTTGCCCTGGGCCTCTACCCAGAGCTGCGCGAAAGGGTACGGGGAAGCGCTGAACCTCTCTGGACAGCCGCCCGCCTCGCCATAGCCGGCAATGTGATCGACTTCGGGATCTTCTCCTCCATCGACATCAACGGCTCCGTCACCAGGGCGCTGGAACCCCGCATCGCCGTGGATGACTACGAGTCTTTCCGCGCAGCCGCGGGGGAAGCGGACAGCATCCTCTACCTGCTGGACAATTCAGGCGAGATCGTCTTTGACAGGCTCCTCATCGAGGAACTGCAGGCGTCAGGCAGGAAGGTAAAGGCTGTGGTAAAAGGCTCGGCAGTGCTCAATGACGCGACCATGGAAGACGCTATGCAGATCGGCCTCCCGGAACTCTGCGAGGTGACGGACAACGGCTCTGACGCGATAGGCACAATACTGGAATGGACGTCCCCTGGGTTCAGGGCGGAGTTTGAGAAGGCCGATCTCATTGTCAGCAAGGGACAGGGGAACTTCGAGACCCTCAGCGGAACGCGGAAGAAAACTTTCTTCCTCTTCCAATCCAAGTGCGGGGTGGTGTCGAAGGATTTGGGGCTTGAGCCCGGTTCAATGCTCCTTAAAAAATCGTAACGTTCGGGTTCGCCGGCGGGTCTTACCGCGGCCCCCTGCCGCCTGATCTTCCCCTGAATCCGCCTTCCCGCTTCTCCTGGGGTTTGGCCTCATTGACGACAATGGACCGATCCATGAAGGATTTTCCGTTGAACATGGATATCGCCTTTGACACGTCCTCGTCAGAGGACATCTCAACAAAGCCGAATCCCCTCAGCCTGCCGGTTGCCGCGTCCTTGATCAGTTTCACCGAGACGACCTCGCCGGCCTGTGCAAACAGCTCGCGCAGGTCTTCCTCCGTTGCCTTGAACGGAATATTCCCTACGTACAGTCTCTTCAAACCCATACTCCCTCCTGGAAAATCATCCTGCAGTGCAGGCATCTGAGATATGCCTAAATATACTCGGCCCCGGGGGTCTTGTCAAGCACTAAATATATGCCTGCCTTTTCCGGGGGAATTCCACTGTGCTACTATCTTTAGTACATGATCGTGCTGCGCACAGACCATTCCGGCAGACAGGCGGCAGTGACAAAGGCCCGCGATATGATCACCGCGGGAGGCGTCATCGCATTCCCGACTGAGACCTTCTACGGCATCGGGGTCAGGTACGATGACGCCGATGCGCTGCAGCGGCTCTATGCCCTCAAGCGCCGCTCCGCGGATAAGGCCCTGCCCCTCATCATCGGCAGCAGGGATCTTCTCCCCCTCGTCTCGTGCGCTGCGGATCCTCTGGCCCTGCTGCTTGCGGAGCGGTTCTGGCCGGGACCTCTCACCATACTCATGGGCGCCCGGCGCGATCTCCCGGACCTTATAACCGCGGGCACCGGCAAGGTGGCGGTACGGATACCGGGACCTTCCTTTGCCCTTGATCTTGTCCGTTCACTCCCCTTCCCCATAACGGCGACCAGCGCCAATATCTCCGGCTCTCCGCCTGCATCTGATCCGGAGGATGTCCTGAGGTATTTCGACGGGATGCTCGATATGCTCATCGACGCAGGTACAGCGCCCGGCGGCAGACCCTCCACCATCATTGAAGTCATTGAAGGAAAGATCGCCCTTCTCCGAGAGGGGGCTGTTTCGTATGAGTCTATAGTGAAAATAGCGGAGCGGCCTCCAGCGGATCAGGCTATGAGGAATAAAGGCGGTCTCGTGTAGCTGCTCACCATGAGTCCGAGGAAGATAAGTCCTTTTGCGACCTCGATCCATCCTGTTGTCCGCAGGCTGACCCGGTACAGCGCCAGACTGAAGAAGAGATTCTCAGCAAGGGGAAGCAAGGCTATCAGCGGCAGTTTCATCCATGAATAGATGAGAGTTGCGACCGCAAGATAGATGATCATCCCGGCCCTGTGCCTGAGATCCTTCCTGAGCTGCACCCTCACCTTGAAGACACCCGCGATGAAGAACAGGGCGACGGCAGCATACAGCCGGTGGTCCGCTATACCGGAGGTGACGTATCTGCCGATAAGCGACGAAAGCGTCAGGAGGCTGAAACCGGATATCTCAGTGAGGATATGGTGCTCACCTGCAAACAAAAGGAGCGCAATATACGCCAGGGGGACAATCGCATACAGGAGAAAATGCCTCGCCGAGCCGACGACGAGAAGCGCCGGCAGAAAGGCCGCCCCCGCCACCTGCGCGCCGAAGACGATCGCGGAAATTCTTCTTCCCGGCGCTGCTCCCCTCATCCAGAGGGTAAGGGCCTGTTTGGAATTGATGAGAAGGCACAGAGAAAAAAAAACGGCCAACGCGGATAAGCCGGCGTTGCCGCTCACACCGACTCCGGTCAGATACGAGATGGTCATAACGCCCCATGAGCCGTATTCCCTCAGAAGATATCGTCTCACGGGGTGGATGCCCTCATGCCGATTTCCCTGCGGTCCGCACGCTCAGAGCCTTCCGGTCTTCCCGTATTCCTCCGCGTAGAGCTTGAGGGCCCTGAAGATAACCCAGTCGAGGGTGAGGCCATTGTCTGATGCGATGGTGATCAGCCGGTCGATCGCCTCTTTTTCCGGAGCAGGCAGCTCGGCGGCGGGCTGATGCCCGTCCGTCTGCGAGGAAGGAACGCCTGTTCTTTTTTCATGCTCCTTCTTCAATAGTTCCATCAGTCCGGCAACATCTCCGGCCTGGATCGCTTCGAGCACTTCCGGGGAAGGGCCTTCCGCCGTATCAGCGGACTGCATCGCCTCGCCGGTCGCTGCCGATGTCTCCTCTGCCGGCTTGCCTACCGGGGCCTCGGGCGCCGGCATTCCAGCCATGCCCGTCATCCCCATCATCATCGACACCAGGCTCCGTGCATACTCATTATCCGGGACCTCCTGCCTGATGAATTCATCAAGCCTGCCCTCCGCAGCGGCGCGAGCAAGCTCATCAGCCATCAGAGACTGGTCCTCTTCCTGCCCGAAACGCCTCTTCGATCCAAAGGGGGTCCGGGGAGGTCTTGGTAACGGTTTTTCCTGTTCAGCCATGATGTCTCCTCCTTGTTATCGATAGCGGCCCAATAAATCACAAAGGATGGGACCTTCCGTTTGAGCCATAATGATCCTTGCCCGGATGTGTCCTCCTGATCAGCGTGCGGTCGAATATCTCATCTTCCCCCGGTTCCCGCTCGATATACCCGAGCCTGCCGAGGATCCCCACGAAGTCCATGGCGCATGCTACGTAGTCGTCGGAAAGCTGGGCGCAATATCGGGGTGAGACCATCAGGGTATCGAGGACAAAGGCTTCGTCCACAAATCCCACATAGCTCGAAATAATGCGCGCAGCCTCGGCCGGCTGGTCCCTCAGCAGCGCGGTCGCCTCTTCATGGAGCATGAGAAAGGCCTCGGTCAGATGTTGTTCCTTTTCCAGAAGATCCCTGTTCGCCAGGATGCCGTAGCTGGGGTTGTGGGGATATGTCCGCGACGGGGGAAACAACACCTTGCCGTCCGCGTAGCGTTGCACGGAAACAGCAAGGGCCGGGGTGCCGATAGCCGCGGCAACCTCTTTCTTCACGACCGCCTCCAGGACCAAGTCAGCCCACGGGTAATTGATCACCCGTACCGTGCCCGCAAGGCTGAAGCGCTCCAGATAGTCCCGAAGTATGACATCGTGGATGGAACCGTTTCCAGGGACCCCGATGGCATGACCCGCAAATTGACCGAAGATATCCTCGATCCGGTCTATCTCCGGAAAGGCCGCCAAGTTCCTCCCGCCGCACAGTACCGTCCCTTCCATGTGGCCGCCGGCTATGCAGGTAATCTGTATGCCGCGGGCCATCCCGATGATGGCCGGAGGGAGGCCGATATAGGCGAGGTCAAGCTCGTTTTTCTCGAAGGCCTCGACGATGGCCGGCCCGGTGCCGAAGAGCTGCCAGCGCACGGGAACTCCCAACCGCCCGGACAGATGGGGATCAGCCATGAGCAGGACGGCCGTGTGATAGAAGGTGGAGAGATGGCCTATCCTGAGGGCTTCCATCATCGCTGCGGCGTACAGCAGGCAGGCCTGAGCCTCAGACAGCGGCCTTCTTCAGCTTGCCGAGAGAGGTGAGGAGGTAGTCGTATTTCTGCTTCATCTCAACGATGGACCGCAGAAGGACCGCGTACAGCGGGTTCAGTTTGAGGTAGGGCTTCAGGGCGTTCGCCATCTTCACCAGATGAGATTCGCACTCCTCCACAAAGCTGCAGGAACGGTCCTGAAGCAGTTCGTCGTAGGTATAAAATATCTCAAGGAATATGTCGGTGACGAGACAAAACTCATTGAGTATGGTTTGCGAGATCGCCTCTTCCTGGCTGATCCTCTTCTTGCGCAGACGCCTCATGAACTCTACATGCTCGGCCTGGATGTTCTTCAACTGCTTTATGATCGTCTTGAGGTCGTCGGTGCTCCTCTTGAACAGGTTCCTGTAGACGAATGTCTTGGCGATCCGTTTCCAGTGTTTCAGGTGGTTCTTCTTCCAGTCGGCCATGTCCGCCCAGAGGACAAGGAGGCCGGGATCAAAGTCCTCCCGCTTCGCAAATACGGTATATGTCTCATACGACAACTCATCAAGGCGCCTTCCCAAGTCAATGATTTCTTTCAGTTCCTTCGTCATTTCGTTACCTTCTCGTCTGAAGTTCTTTACAATTACGGTCATTATGTACAGGCTACCACACTGCATGCCAAAAATATACTACTAACTGCTGCACACTGCAGGCGCGGTTTCCCAGCCGCGGAAAAGATTAATATTATGACATATCGACTACTGCTTGTAAATATCTTTTTTTGACCGCGGGAAAGCAGGCGTGCCGGGGATAGCGGCCGACTCTGTTTCACCTTGAAAAGAAAGACCCCCCGGACCGGTCTCCTCAGGCCCCGGGGGGTCAGGGCAGGCAGGCTTACTCCACCTTCTTGAAGGACTGCTTCCCGGCCCTGCAGACAGGGCACTCGTCAGGGGCCTCTCCCTCGGCAGTATAGCCGCAGACCTGGCAGACGAAGTAGTCGGTCTCCGGGTTTTTCCCCAGATTATCCAATGCCTTCTGATAGAGATCGGCATGGACCTTTTCAACATCATTGGCGAGACGGAAGGTCCTCTCAGCGGATTTGTGACCCTCGGCAACAGCTTCTTCTATCATCTTCGGATACATCTTCTGAAATTCATAGGATTCTCCGTTGATGGCTGCAAGAAGGTTCTCCCGCGTCGATTTTATGCCGTGCAGTTCCTTCAGGTGGTTGTGGGCATGGACTGTTTCAGCTGCTGCAGCAGCCCTGAAGAGTCGCGCGACCTGCGGGTACCCTTCCTGCTCGGCCTTGCGTGCAAAGGCCAGGTATTTCCGGTTCGCCTGGGATTCGCCGGCGAACGCTTCCATGAGATTCTTTTCTGAGGACATCGTAATCCTTTCCTTCACAGGGGACGGGCATGCCTGTCCTCCTCGTTTTGCAACAATTGGGTTAATCTTCCAGAAGGGAAGCAAACTGGCTGTGGTGCTCCTCTTCCTGCGCGAGAATCTCCGTAAAGAGATTCTCCGTCACAATGTCTCCTTCTTTTTCCGCCATCCTGACAATATCCCGATACAGCCTGATGGCGTCTTCTTCCGCCTTCTTGTCTATACGCAGCATCTCTTTGAGGCCCTTTCCCACCTGTATTGCGCTCGGTTTCGTAGTGGGCACGCCGCCGAGATAAAAAAGCCTCTCCGCTATGTCCTCCGCGTGCTTCATCTCAGTGATCGCTATCTTCCTGAATATCCCCTTGACCGTTTCTCCGCTTATCCCTTTGGCCATCACATGTTGCCACATGTACTGCACGCTCACCTGGAGTTCCCTCGCAATCGCGTCATTGAGCGCCTCCAACAGTTTCTTGCTCGTCATGACATCCTCCTGCACTTATCGGTTCCAGCCCCTCATGGAGCCTGTATTACGCCTGACAAGCGGGCAATAAAGCCTGCTGACACCTCATGAGGCATCACCTCATCCTTGAGATCAAAGTCCGCGCTGTTCTGTCGGCATGTACATATCATCGTATGATCTACGCACATGTCAACCTCCCTCGTGAATATTATAATTATTCTTGTTTAATTATTTTTATCATATAAGACAAGCTATGTCAACAAAAACACGACTGCCATTATCAAAGGAGAGTTCGGGAGCTTCGGCAACATCAGGTTAGGTGATGAGGTGGTAAAGCAGGCGTCCGCCGCTTTACGAGTTTGATTGTGGTTCGCGTCCGTTGCGCAGCCGCTTAGACTTCAGTCTTTTCGGTCATGGACATTTCAATTACTATTCTTCCCCATCCACCACATTGAACCCCAACATCGAAACACCCTGCCCGCCTGAATCGCATATCATTGGGATTAACACCTGCATAGAACAACTCGTTGGATGAGAATATCATTGTGGTACAAGC
Source organism: Nitrospirota bacterium (assembly GCA_021825805.1). Taxonomy (GTDB): domain Bacteria; phylum Nitrospirota; class Thermodesulfovibrionia; order Thermodesulfovibrionales; family UBA6898; genus JAKAGF01. The sequence goes on along the minus strand of JAKAGF010000014.1, from coordinate 17,961 downwards.
GCTCAGCGCATAAATACATATTTTCTCGGGATTCTCCCTCGTCAAGAGATTTCCTGCTCCATCAAACACAAACCTGTCGCCTGTCTTATGCTGGCTGTTACAGCCACGAGACTCGACAACCTGCATTATGATTTTTCTCTTCTCCAGTTCAATGCCCTTGTCAAGGACATCTTCATTTCTTGCATTGCTCTTAAACAACGCCATTTCTTCATCTGTGTAACCAAGGCGTTGCTTAAGAAGTTTCCATTTCAATCTATTCCATGCCGTTTCTCTATCATTCATCTTTATCACCTATGAATTTCAGGGACGTTGATACTTGACGAGCATTTGTTATGGTAATCAGTTGCTTTCCATTCTCTCGATCAAGCTCGAAATACTGGATACCGCTAACTACTGCCGGCATGGTTACTATATCAATATCAAATATCTTTGCCTTGTTGATACCCAGCAACATGATATGATGCAGGGCTCCCGGCACATCCAATCTCGCTTGTTTCGGCATGAAGTGATTGTATTCAATTGTAAACCGCTTTGTCAATGCGTTTGCTCGCTAAGTATCAACGTCCCTTATTTTCTCTTCTTATTTTCTCTTCTTGAAGAAAATCTGCCATTGTCGGAGCCCCAGCCTCGACCGATGCACCCGCGCCTAATATAAACACTGTCTTCACGATTCAACCTCACTCACTTGTCGCAACGTTCACTCAGAAAACCGAGGGCTTGCGAAAGGGCGCTGTCCGCATCCTCGCGGTGGGTCCATGGCAAATCATAGTCAACCCACACACGCAAGGGAAAAAATTGGGGTCTGGTCTTGTTCCGTGCATCTCCCTGACATGCATAGCACCCAAAAATATTTTGTGATCCCTAACCGAATCCCCATCGATCCCGTGCATCATTATATAAAGCCCCCGGCGACGTGTCAAACAAAAAAATGCTCACGGGTTGATTCGATTCCTTGACAATATTTCTCCGGTCGTTCTATGATACTGCCTGCAGGGAATTCTGCGATAAAGTTAGGCAAGCTATAGACACATGAACCCCAGTTTGAAAGACTCTGACCGGCCTGTCGCGCCCGGACATACCCCTCCTGAAGACGCTCCCGGCGAGATGCTTTACCCAAAAGTATCCGGGACCTTCCCGGCAGACAAAGAATGATGCTGACACCGATCGAGACAGCGTCCGCCTGCGTCCTGGGGCTTCTGCTCATCGTCGTTCTTGCGGGGATCCTTCACCGGAAGCAGCGGCTGTTGCTGCCGGTCTGTTTTTCGCTTGCGTCCGCAGCCTCTCTCCTCACGGTTGTCGCCGGAGGCCTGGCCGTCGCAAACGGTCTTACCGAGCAGGTCGTGATGCTCATCGGGCTTCCGGACCTGCCCTTCCACCTGCGGCTCGACCCGCTTTCCGGGTTCTTTCTGACGGTGATCGGCCTTCTGGCCTTTTTCGTGTCAATATACTCAATCGGCTATGTGAAAGGCTTTCTGGGCAGGAGGTCCGTTACCAGCCTCGTGATCTTCTACTGCCTCTTCCTGGCGGGGATGTTCATGGTCGTGCTCTCCGACGACGCTCTGATCTTCCTGATCTCCTGGGAGGTGATGGCAGCTGCATCCTATTTCCTCGTGGTCTTCGAGGATGAACAGGTCGAGAACCGGCGGGCTGCGTTCCTCTATATGGTCGTCGCCCACGTGGGCGCGATAGCCATCCTGCTGTCCTTCGGTGTGCTGGCCGGCCTGGCGACCGGCTTCGGGAGCTTCAGCGGCTATACCTTCGACGCCATGCGCAGCGCCCACTTCCCGGTGGAATGGGCGACCGCCGCGTTCCTGCTCTCTTTCTTCGGGTTCGCCGCAAAGGCCGGCGTGGTCCCCCTGCATGTCTGGCTCCCTGAGGCGCATCCGGTCGCTCCGTCGAACATCTCCGCCCTGATGTCCGGCGTGATGCTCAAGACCGCCATCTACGGCATTATCCGCATCACCTTTGACCTCATAAGGGTCTTCCCGTGGTGGTGGGGCGCGATCGTGCTGATCTTCGGACTGGTTTCAGCGGTGATGGGCGTGCTCTATGCGCTGATGCAGCACGACCTGAAGCGGCTCCTTGCCTACCACTCTGTCGAGAACATCGGCATCATCCTTATCGGCATCGGCCTTGCCATGATCTTCACTTCCTTCAAACTGCCCCTGCTTGCGGCCCTCGCCCTCACCGCCGGCATCTACCATACTCTCAACCACGCTATGTTCAAGGGGCTTCTCTTCATGGGCGCGGGCGCCGTGCTCCATGCAACACACGAAAGGAACATGGAAGAAATGGGCGGACTCATCCACCTGATGCCCTGGACGGCAGTCCTTTTCCTGATCGGCTGCATCTCGATCTCCGCCCTGCCGCCCTTTAACGGTTTCGTCTCGGAATGGCTGACATTTCAGGCATTCCTTCTGTCTCCCTCGCTGCCCAGCCCGCTGCTGAAGCTGCTCATACCGATGGGCGCCGCGCTGCTCGCCCTTACCGGCGCCCTGGCTGCCGCCTGTTTTGTTAAGGCCTTCGGCGTTACCTTCCTCGGTCACTGGCGCGGCCACCACGCGTCTCGCGTGGTGGAGACCGGCTGGATGATGCGCCTCGGCATGATCATGGCCGCCCTCACCTGCCTCCTGCTCGGTGTCTTTCCGACCCTCGTCATCGGGTGGATGGACGCGGTGCCCGAACAATTAATCGGCTCCGGGCTCGGCGCTACTGCCGGGACCTTCGGGTGGATGTGGCTGACGCCGGTCGCCTATGAGAGGGCGTCGTATTCCGGGCCGATAGTCTTCTTCGGCATACTTTCGGTCGTTGTCGCCGCATATCTTCTGCTGCATGTAAGGCCGGGCGCGATCCACCGGGCGCCGATCTGGGACTGCGGATTCCAGAAGATCAACCAGAGGATGCAGTACAACGCCACGTCTTTTTCGATGCCGATACGCCGGATATTCGGTTTCCTCTTCAGCGTGCGGGAGCAGGTGCGGCTGAGTCCGCAGACGCCCCACCGGGCCTTCCCCCGGAGGATCCATTACTACCTTCGGGTCAGGGACCGCTTCTGGGGCTGGCTTTACAGGCCGGTCATCGAGGCGAGCTTCTGGGTCTCCCGCAAGGTCGGAAGGCTGCAGCAGGGCCGCATACAGGCGTACCTCATTTATTCCTTTGTCACGATCATCGTCCTTCTGGTGTTTCTCGGATGAATGTCTATCCCCTGTTGATAGAGGTCTTGCAGGTCCTGATCCTCCTTTCCGCTGCCCCTGCCTTTGTCGGGTGGGTGAGGGTGCTGAAGTGCTGGTCACAGGGCAGAAGCTCGGCCGGCGTATTTCAGCCCTACCGGGACCTCGCGAAGCTCTTCTCCAAGGACGTCGTGCTTGCGGAAAACGCCTCCTGGATATTCCGTTTTACTCCCTATCTCGTCTTCGGCGCCGCGGTCCTTGCCGGCGGCATCATACCGATACTGTCAACAGACCTGCCGCTTGCCGCCACTGCGGACGTCATCGTGCTCGTCGCTCTCTTCGCGATCGCGCGTTTTTTTACCGCGCTGGCGGGCATGGACATCGGCACCGCCTTCGGCGGCATGGGCTCAAGCCGCGAGATGACAATCGCGTCTCTGGCGGAACCGGCGATGCTCATGGCTATCTTCACCATGTCCCTTGCCAGCAGGTCCACCTCGCTCTCCCAGATGGCGCAGGCCGTCCTGAGCGGCCAGCCGGTCCTGAGACCGTCCATAGCATTCGCGCTGCTGGCCTTTGTCCTGATCGCCCTTGCCGAGACAGGCAGGATACCGGTTGACAACCCGGCAACGCACCTGGAGCTGACGATGATCCACGAGGCGATGATACTCGAGTACTCCGGCCGGCACCTGGCGCTGATCGAGTGGGCATCGATGATGAAGCTCTTCCTCTTCGCCGCCCTGGGGATCGCCGCCTTTGCGCCGTGGGGTATCTCGACGACCGATGCGTTCCTCCCTGTTCTTGCTGCCTTCATTTTCATGACCCTGAAGCTCGGGGTCGCGGGGGTCGTCCTCGTGCTGATAGAAACGGGCCTCGCAAAGATGCGGCTTTTCAGATTAACCGAATTCCTCGGGTCTGCCTTTTTGCTGGCAACGCTCGGGATGCTGTCGTATTTCATTCTGGAGTGATATGAACCTGTCGGTAGCGGCAAACATCAACAGTTTCCTCGCGGCCTTGGTGCTCCTGACCGCCTTCGGCATGCTCGTCCAGCGGCGGATGTACGGCCTTATCCACCTGTTTGCCTGGCAGGGACTCTTCCTATCGGTCAGCACCGCAATAGTCGGTTTTGTGGCCGGCAAGCATCACCTCTACATATCCTCGCTCCTGACGCTCTCCCTCAAGGTCGTGCTGCTTCCGTACATCCTGCATGTCCTGATCCATCGCCTGCGGATACAGAAAGAGGTGGAGACAGTCGTAAACGTGCCGCTGACAATGCTGATAGGCATCGGCCTCGTGATCTTCTCCTACCACCTGACCGCCCCGGTGCGTGAACTGTCAACCCTGGTGACCCGCTCCACCCTGGCCGTGGCCCTCGCCACGGTCATGATAGGTCTCCTGATGATGATCACCAGAAGGCACGCCGTTACCCAGATCATCGGCTTCCTTGCCATGGAAAACGGTCTCTTCTTCGCCGCCACGAGCGCCACCTACGGCATGCCCCTCGTGGTCGAACTCGGCGTTGCCCTCGACATCCTGATAGCGGCCTTCATCTTCGGCATCTTCTTCTTCCATATCCACACGACCTTCGACAGTCTGGATGTCGAGAAGATGGCTCGGCTGAAGGAGAGTGACTGAATGGCGCTGCTCACCCTGCTCGGCATCCCCCTGTTTGCGGCGATCATTCTCGCCTTTGTGGGCGACAGGCGGTATGCTCCAGAGATCAACATAGCCGGTTCCGCCGCGACCTTTGCCGCCGGCATGGGGCTCGCCTTCGAGGTATACCTCCACGGGCCGACGCTGGCCGGGAACAAGTTCTTCTTTGTCGACGCCTTCAATGTTTATCTCGCTGTTCTCACCTCTTTCGTGTCGATGACAACCTCGGTCTTCAGCAGGCGCTACATGCGCAGGGAGAGGGAACACGGCCGCGTCGGTTCCATACGGATGCGCTTCTACCATGCGATGTTCCAGGTCTTCATCTTCGCCATGCTCCTCTGCCTGCTGACGAACAATGTCGGCGTCTTGTGGATCGCCATGGAACTGGCGACCCTGTCAACAGTGCTCCTCGTCTCGCTCTATCGCACGCCAACGGCGATAGAGGCCGCATGGAAGTATTTCATCCTCTGCGGCGTCGGCATCGCCCAGGCGCTCTTCGGCACCGTGCTCCTTTATTTTGCCGCGGAAAAGGTCCTGGGCGAGGGAGGAGAGGCGCTACTCTGGACAAACCTCAGCCTGGTGAGCGACAGGCTCGAACCAACGGTCCTCTCCCTTGCCTTCGTCTTTCTGATGGTCGGCTACGGCACGAAGGTCGGTCTCGTGCCCCTGCACAACTGGCTGCCGGACGCGCACAGCGAGGGTCCGACTCCCATCTCGGCCGTGCTCTCCGGCCTTCTGCTCAACGTGGCGCTCTACGCGCTGGTGAGATGCAAGGTGCTCGTTGACGGCGCCACCAGGACCCACCATGCCGGCGACATCATGATGGGCTTCGGACTCCTTTCGATCGTTGTCGCCGCCTTCTCGCTCCTGAGGCAGAAGGATATCAAGCGGATGTTCTCATACTCCTCGATCGAGCATATGGGAATCGCCACCTTCGCCTTCGGCCTCGGCGGGCCCATCGCCACCTTCGGAGGACTGCTGCACATGCTCGTCCACAGCCTCGCCAAGTCCGCCATATTCTTCACTGTGGGCCATGCCTCGCAGATGCACCGGACGCAGGACATGGAGAAGATAAAGGGACTGATCAGGGGCAACCCCCTGGTGGGCTGGGGCCTGATGTTCGGCGTGATGGCCATCGCCGGCATGCCGCCCTTCGGCGTATTCACGAGCGAGTTTCTGATCCTGACCGCAACGATCAAGGACGCCCCCCTGCTGACCCCCTTTCTCCTGCTCGGCCTCGTCGTTGCCTTTGCGGCGCTCTTCCGGAGGGTACAGCCGATGGTCTCCGGCGAGGTCCCGGAAAACCAGAAGCCGATGACCGTTGCCCACCTGCCGGTCCTGCTGCACATGGCGCTCGTGCTTTTCATCGGTTTGTATATGCCTGAATTCCTGAACCAGTGGTTTCACACCGCTGTGGAGCTGCTGAAATGAGCATGCTGAAAGACGCCATCACATCGCTGCTGGGAACGGACGCTCAGTTCGTAGACGGTTATCAACAGCCGGGCCGGGTCCTTTTCTGCTCCGTGCCGAGAGAGAAGTTCGTGGAGGCCGCCCGGTCGATGAAAAAGGCGTATGCGCTGCTGGCGGCGGAGTGGGCGACCGACGAGACCCCCTTTGGAAAAGGATACGGCATATTCGCCTGTTACCGCTGGGGCGCGGAATATCTCATCGTAAAGACAGAGGCCCCTGCCGATGATCCGACGTTCCCGAGCCTCACGAAAAAATATGTGCCTGCCTTTCGCTTCGAGCGCCAGATGCAGAGTCTCATGGGTCTGACTCCGGTGAACCATCCGGACACCAGGCCGTGGATAAAATTCGAGGACTGGCCGGCGGATGCCTGGCCGCTCCGCAAATCCTTTGACCCCTCGCAGCGTCTGGCCCGGGTCCACGGCGAATACCAGTGGATCAAGTCAGAGGGGGAAGGCGTCTATGAGATCCCTGTAGGGCCTGTCCATGCCGGGATCATCGAGCCGGGCCATTTCCGCTTCCAGGCGGTCGGAGAAGACGTGCTGAACCTTGAGGAGAGGCTCGGCTATGTGCACAAGGGGATTGAGAAGCGGTTTGAATCCCTCCCGTGGGAACAGGGCTTCCGGCTTGCCGGCCGCGTCTCCGGGGACACCACCGTTGCCCACAGCCTGGGATACTGCATGGCGCTCGAATCTCTGACGCAGTGCAATCCGCCTGAAAGGGCGCACTGGCTGAGGGCGCTTTTCCTCGAAAGGGAGCGCATCGCAAACCACCTGGGGGACATCGGCGCGATCTGCAATGACGCGGCATTCGCCTTCATGCTCTACCAGATGATGCGGCTGAAGGAGTCGCTCCTCCGCACCAACCACCGACTCTTCGGACACCGGTTCATCATGGACAGGATCGTGCCGGGCGGCGTTGCGGTTGATATCGAGCCCAGAGGGAAGGAAGAGATACTGACTGAGCTCGACCGTCTTTCACGGGACTTTGAGAAGCTGGTGGTCATCTACGAAGAAAACCCCTCACTTGAAGACAGGGTGAGGACGACCGGGGTCCTCAAACCGGCGATGGCCAGGGAGATATGCGCTGTCGGGATCGTGGCGCGGGCGAGCGGCATGAACCTCGACTGCCGGATATTCAACCCCTTCCCTCCCTACGACCAGTACGACCGCCTCGAACTTGATGTGCCTGTGATGATCACCGGCGATGTGCATGCCCGGACATGGGTGAGGGTCCGGGAGGTGCGGGAATCCATCCGCATCATACGCTGGATACTCGAAAATATGCCGTCAGGTCCGATATCCTCCCCTGTCATCGCGCCCGGACCGGACAAGGCCGGTTTTGCCGCAGTGGAGGGATGGCGCGGCGAGATCATCTACTGGCTCCAGTCAGGCCCGCAGGGGCAGGTGAACCGCTGCATGGTGCGGGACCCCTCCAGCGTCAACTGGCTGGGGCTCGAACAGGCGATACACGGCAACATTGTGCCGGACTTCCCGCTCTGCAACAAGAGCTTTAACCAGTCCTACTCGGGGCATGACCTGTGATTGACAAAGGCCTGGACAACCGGAACAAACATTATTTTGTCATTCCCGTGGAAACGGGAATCCAGTCTGTTGAATCAACGCGGCATCTTCTGGATTCCCGCCTGCGCGGGAATGACGGCTTTGTGTCGGGGTTGTCATGATCAGAATACTCCGTCAGATATTCCGCACCGGCATCGTGACTGAGGAACTGCCGCGCGAGGCGGACGCTGAGATCAGGGAAACGGGATCGCGGCTTGAGGAGGCGATCCGCAGGCGCTTCCGGGGAAGCCTGACGATACGCCAGGTGGACGCCGGTTCCTGCAACGGCTGCGAGCTGGAGATCCACGCGATCAACAACCCCATCTATAACTGCGAGAGGTTCGGTATCCATTTCACCGCCTCGCCCCGCTTCGCCGACATGCTCCTGGTAACCGGGCCGGTGTCTCACAACATGGAGATAGCGCTCCGCCGCACGTATGTAGCGACTCCCCCGCCAAAGCTGGTGGTGGCTGTAGGGGACTGCGGGTGCAACGGCGGCGTATTCGGCGAGAGCTATGCGTCCCTCGGCGGCGTGCACAAAGTGGTCCCGGTTGATGTCTTCATCCCAGGCTGCCCCCCGACTCCGACAGCCCTTCTGCAGGGAATCCTCAAGGCTGTCGAAGGCTGATCTGGCGGGATTGTTACTCCCCTTCTTCTCTTGCCTCTGTATATTGTTGGGCGCAAGACATAAACAGAAAATGTTAAACTGTATTCGATGAGAACCCCATTGAAAACTTTTCACAAAATAATACACGGCGACAGCAGGCAAATGAACCTTTTGACTGATAGATCGGCTCATCTGGTCATTACTTCCCCTCCATACTGGCAGCTAAAAGACTATGGGACAGAAAATCAAATTGGGTTTCATGAAAGCTATGAAAGTTATATCAATAATCTGAATCTCGTCTGGAAAGAATGTCACAGGGTATTACACCCCGGTTGTCGGCTTTGCGTAAATATCGGCGACCAGTTCGCCCGGTCAGTTTATTATGGTCGTTACAAAGTGATACCAATAAGAACAGAAATAATTAAATTTTGTGAAACTATCGGATTCGACTATATGGGGGCTGTAATCTGGCAAAAAGTTACAACATGCAATACAACCGGCGGCGCTACGATAATGGGCAGTTTCCCTTATCCCCGAAACGGGATTTTGAAGCTTGACTATGAATTTATTCTGCTTTTCAAAAAACAGGGCGTTCCACCAGCGCCGACCAAGGAACAAAAAGAACTTTCAATAATGACAAAAGACGACTGGAATACTTACTTCTCAGGGCATTGGTATTTTGCAGGGGCAAAACAGGACGGCCACATTGCTATGTTTCCGGAAGAATTGCCGGCACGTCTGATAAAGATGTTCTCGTTTTCCGGCGAGACGGTTTTGGACCCGTTCCTCGGCAGTGGGACGACTGCGCTTGCCGCCCATAATTCAGGCCGTAGTTCAGTCGGCTATGAAATCAATCCGGACTTTATTCCGACAATTAAAAATAAACTGAATGTGGGACCATCCGTTCGTGCAGCTTCTGAATATGTGTTTCTGAATGATAGCGTTAAAACTGACCTGAATAAAGAAATCGAAAAGTTGCCCTATATCTTCAAAGACCCTCACAAACTCGACAAAAAGATAGACCCTAAGAAGCTTCAATTCGGTTCAAGAATTGATAAAGACAGCGTCGATAGAGAAGTCTACTATTCTGTAAAAGAAGTAATCAGTCCTGAGTTGGTAAAGCTGGATAATGATCTGGTTGTTCGCCTTATCGGCGTAAAAGAAAAAGAGATTGCTAATGGACAGGCAATCAGATTTCTGATCGAAAAAACAAAGGGTCAAAAAGTATTTATGAAGTTCGACAAGCAGAAATATGATGATGGGAACAACCTTCTCTGCTATCTATACCTTAAAAATAAAACTTTTATAAATGCCCATATAATCAGGGAAGGGTTGGCGGACGTTGACAGTTTAACTGATTTTAAATACAAAAATAAATTTTTAGATCTGCAGAGGCATTAAATGGCAAAACCCCAACGATATTCCATGGAATTCGGCAAAAAAGAAAAAGTCCTGAACTATGCCTGCCAGACTTATCAGCTATCAAGGCCTAATAAAGTCGGAGCGGTAATGACCCTTATTAGGGAATGCCAGCCCAAGAAAATTCAGGAATGGGAACAATGGTATTTTGAAAACGCATACACAGATGCAAAAACGCCAGCTAAAATCACCCCGGAGTGCCTGCAAGAACTTGGCGAACGGCTTTACGAGAAAATCACAGGAATAGTTATTCCTGAATGGCAAGCGGCTTTCAATCAACTAACGCTTCAGGATTGCATTGATTACATTTACAATCTTACCATCAATAGGACATTTGACGGCTTCCTTCGGGAGAAGTCCGTTGTTAATGATGGATTAGCCAAAATTTTTCCCGATATAAACTTTGAAGAATCTGACTCTGAACTTGACCACGCAGGGGACATTGACTATGTAGCAAAAGTCGGTGATAAAACCTTTGGCATTCAAATCAAGCCCGTGACGGCGAGAGCAAACTTCGGCAATTATTCTCCAACTGAAAGAATGAAGGCCAGTTTCGCAGAATTTGAAGAACAATACGGCGGCAAAGTATTTGTAGTTTTCAGCTTGGACGGAGAAATTGGGAATAAAGAAGTAATAGAACAGATTCGACAGGAAATAGAACGACTGAAGAACACCACGTTCCCTTCAGGTGAGAGTAAAAACCATTACTGATTACAGGATGATGACATGCTACATTTGAAACGGCAACTGCCTTACCGGCCCACAGAGAGGATGAATGTCGTAAGCTACCCGATCCGCGACATCGTGATGGAGGCGAAACGCGAAGAGGCGAAGGGCAAGAAGATGATCTACCTGAACATCGGAGACCCTCCCCAGTACGGCTTCGAGCCGTTTCAGGTGATCGCCGACCGGGTGAAGAGCGCGCTCGACGAGCCCTGGAAAGGCTACGCGCCGTCCGAGGGCGACGAGGATCTCAGAAAAAACGTGGCAAAGATCGAGAAATGCAGTCCTGAGGACGTATTCGCGGTCGCGGGCCTCACCGAGGGCATAGACTTCTTCTTTCATGCGTTCATAGGCTTCGGGGAGAAGGTGCTCCTTCCCAATCCGGTCTATCCGCTCTATCTGAGCAAGGCAAAACAGTTCGAGGGCGACAGCGTCTTCTACCGCCACGACGCGGACGGTCAGATAGACGTTGCAAACCTGTCGCGGAAGATCGAAGGCGCCAAGGCGATGGTGATCATCAACCCGAACAACCCGCTCGGCTCGGTCTACTCGGAGAAAAACCTCCTTGAGGTCATAAAACTCTGCGCCGAATACGATGTCCCGATTTTCTACGATGGGTCGTACGACCAGTTGATCCTTGAGGGCAGGCAGGTGGACTTCAGGAAGATAGCGAGGAACAAGGTGCCCTTTATCTACGGGAGCTCGCTTTCGAAGGACTTCAGCTACCCTGGGGCGAGGATCGGATGGGTGGCCTTCCACGGCGACAGATGGTCAGAGGTGAAGAACGCCTTCTTCCTGCTCTGCAACCAGCGGCTTTCCGTGAACTGGGAGTACCAGAAGGCCGCTGCCGCTGCCATCGTGGACCCTTCATTCCAGTCCTACGTTTCGGCCATGCGGAAGAAACTGATCGAGAGGCGGGACACGTTCATCCGGATGGCGCGCAAACTACCGCTGTCGTTCCCGGTCCCGCAGGGGGCCTTCTACGCATTCATGAAGATAGAAAGCCCGAAATGGAAGAAGGACCTGGCGTTCGTGCGGGCAGCTCTCAAGGAGGGCGTGGTTTTTGTCCCTGGGTCCGGTTTCGGCAGGCAGGAAGACGGCGTATATTTCAGGAGCACCTTCCTGCCTGAGCCGCACATAATCGAAGAGGCCTTCTCAAAGATCAAACGGCTGCTGTGAAAAAAGAAGGATGAGATAATGGAACTCATCGCCTGCCCCCAGTGCGGGAAGTATGCAAACCCCAGGAGCGCCCTCTGCCCCTTTTGCGGGGGAAGACTTGGCGATGCAAAAGCCCTCGCTGCACCCGTTTGCCCGAGATGCAGGGTCGGACTGGAACTCAGGAGGGACGACGACATCGAGCTGCATGCCTGCCCCCGGTGCGATGGTCTCTGGCTCGATCCCGGCGAGTTCGACGTCATGACAGCCGAGTCAACCGTCTACAGGAAGGAGCAGTTGAAGAAGGAGTACAGCCGTCCCCCTCTTCCCGACTCCAGCGAATATCTCCCCTGCGCGCGGTGCGGAAAGCTGATGGTCCGCAAGAACTACGGCCGCATCTCAGGAGTGCTCATCGATGAATGCGGCAGGCACGGCATCTGGCTCGACAGGGGCGAACTCGAAAAAATCAGGCATTTTATCCTCGACGGGGGCCTCGAAAAGGAACAGTTCAGGGAGATCGAAAAAAACCGGGCAGAGCTTCAGGATCTCGCGGAAAAGGTGGACGATGTCGCCTTCACCCAGAAACTCATCCACTTCTGGGATTGGAAGAGATGGTTCTTCAGGCCCTGACAGCGCATCCCCGCCGGCAGCGGCCTCTTAGCCGAGCTCCGCGAGTTTCCTCCGGGCTGTCTCGTTTTTCGGATTGATCATGAGCGCCCTGCGGTACTCTTCCGCGGCCCGCCGGACCATGCCGGCCTTCTCATAGGCAGCCCCGGCCGCCAGCCGGAGCCCGATATCTTCCGGCAATGCCCCCACCGCCTTCTGCATCACTGAGACCGCGTCGTCGTAATGGCCTTTGCCCATGAGATAGTTATACGCCGAGTGAAAGGGTCCCGGCGACAGGGACTTTTCATTTTCGAGAAACAGGAAAGAGTCCAGAAATTCCCGTCTCGCCTGCTCTTCCCTGCCGGTCATATGGAGATAGTCCGCAAAGATGAGGTGGGGTTCAACGCGCTGCGGCAGGGCCTCGCGTATCTCCTCGTCCTTCAGGCCCCGCAGCACCAGGGCGGCGATGTGCTCTCTCGTACTGCGCGGCGCCAGGGAGATGGCCGAACGGAGGGCGGCAAGCCCCTTTTCCCGCTCCCCCCGGTCGAAGAGCCAGAGACCGTATTGCGTATGAACAGCAGGGTTCTTCGGTTCAACGGCGATCCCCGCGCGGATCAGCGACCCGGCCCGCGACGTATCCTTCATGCCGGCATAGACCATTCCCAACCTCTGGAGGTATTCGCCCTTCAGCGGGCTGAGACAGACCGCCTGCTGGTAGGCCCTCAGCGCAGGGGCCGCATCAGCCATCGCGAAAGACGTATCTCCCACAGCGTAGCGGTATCGGGCATCCAGCGGACTGAAAAAGGCAGCCCTGCGGGCGATAGCGCCGACCATCAGGAATTCTCCTTTTTCCTTCAGCCGGTGCAGACGCACGTCCCTGATCGTGGAATAGTAATAGCCCGCAAGCAGGGCGCCTGCATGAAAGACCAGCGCCGCAAAAAGCAGCACGGAGGCAGCGGGGAGAGCGAGTCTCAGAGAGGAATCAGCCACGGTCTTCAGAAGCGTGCTGTTCTTGCCCTCGATAAACCGCGTATGTGAGGCCGAGACCGCAAGCCCGGCCAGGAAGAAGAAGTAGAGGCCGTTGGAGCCGATATGGAGATTAAAGTCGGTCATGCTGTGGATGAGGATCGCGGCCATGCCTGACACGCTCCCGATGAAAAGATAGATCGCGTTTACGTCCCGTCTCTTCCGGAACGCCTGATACGACCTCGCAGCCACGGACCAGAGAAACCACGCCATCAGCACAAAGGCGATCCCTCCCCCTTCCGCCAGGAGTTCGAGGTAATCATTATGGGCGTGTTCCACGATCTCCGTGCCTTCGAGTGTGCGGTAGCGCGGGTACAGGGCGGGATAACTGCCGAAGCCGGAACCTATCAGGGGAAAGTCCCGCGCCATGCGTATGCTGTCCGCCCATATGACTTTCCGGGCATCAGTGATGTTGCCGCGCGGATCGCGGATATTGTCGAAGCGGTCGAGGATCGGTTGCCACCCGAACCAGCCTACGGAGAGGATGATAAGGAGACAGACCCCCACGAGGATGATCCCCCTCCTCTTGTTCGTCCCCGGCCTGAGGAGCATGAGGCCGAAGAGGACGAGCGAGATGCAGAGGCTGATGATGCCACCCCGCGAGAGACTCAGGAAGATGGAGACGGCGATAATGATACAGGCAAGCCCTGAAAGTATGTGGACGTTGGTCCTGCGCTGATTGAAGAACTCCACCATCCTCTCCCTCAGGGTCCCCTGCAAGAGCAAAGGCCGGGATGCGAGGAATACGCTCAGCGCCACGGGAAAGACCATCTCCATGAAACCGGCGTAGTGGTTCCTGTTTACAAAGGGGCCAAAGGGGGCGCCTCCCTGGGTCAGCTCCCTGAACCAGAAGATCCGCTGGTTATACAGGAGGTACTGTAGAATGCTCATCGCGGCGAGTACGGAAGCAAAGGCCATGACCGTCATCACTGTTCTTCTGAGGCGGGCTCCTTCGGCAAGGAGCTGGACCGTCAGGATATAAAAAACCACTGCCGCGGAAAACCTGAAAAACTCGGCAAGGGTCTCTTTCTTCGCCAGCGAGAGCGACGCCCATTCCACCGGTCTGAAGAGGCCTATTGTCTCCGCATACGCCCTGTAGGTCTCCGGCGATATCTTCCGGACAAGCCCTGCTGGGAGAGGCAGCAGCTGGATCAGGAACCAGAGACCCATGCAGGCCAGCGGAATGAGGCCGGGGACCTCATGAAGCCGCAGACCCTTCGCGCCTTCGCCCCTGATCAGAAGCGCGCAGAGGCCGGCAAAGGCGAGGCATTCCATGACAGCCAGCGACCACGGCTCAACTGTTCCGAACGCAAGGGGCGTGAAGATGAGGATAAAGACGAAGAACCGGTAACTCCCATGGCGCATGGAAATGCTCCCGGCAAGACGGGCCCTATTTCTTAACGGTCCCGCGCTCTTCCTCGGCGTAGTAGTAATTGTGATCCCGGTAATAGGAGTAATCGTTTTTCTTCACATCAAAGGCATTGATCACAAGGCCGACGACACGCGACTTCAGGCTCATCAGCGCCTTGAGACCCTTCAGGGCGGCGTCATATGTGGTCTTGCCCGCCCGGGCCACGATGATCGTCGAATCCAGCATGTTGTCGAGGATCAGACTGTCCGTGACCGAGAGGATCGGCGGAGAATCGCAGATGATGATGTCGAACCGGCTGCTGAGGCCCGCGATCATCTCCTGCATCCGGTTGGAGCCGAGCAGCTCCGACGGATTGGGCGGTACAGGACCGGCGGTAATGATGCTCAGTCGCGGCAGCGGTCCCTGATGCAGGATATCCATATCCGAAGCTCCGGCCAGATAGGTGCTCAGCCCCCTGGCGTTGCTGAGACCGAACACACTGTGAATGCGGGGTTTCCGGAGGTCTGCATCCATGAGCAGGACCGAGTATTCGGACTGCGCGATGGTAATGGCAAGATTGACCGCAGTCACGGTCTTGCCCTCGGAAGGTCCGGTGGAAGTGACGAGGATCTGCTTTGGCGGATGATCGGCTGTTGAAAGGAGGAGCGCCGTCCTCACCGCCTTGAAGTTCTCTGCAAATGCCGAGGTCTGCTGGCCGAGGGTCAGCCGTTCCACAGGCACGTCGCCACCCTGCTGGAGCGGTATCATGCCGAGGATCGGGATGCCGAGCCTCGCCTCGGCGTCCTCGGGAGATTTGACCGTCTGATCCAGGTACTCTAAAAAAAATGCCATGCCGACGCCGCCGAGAAGGCCGACGATCAGCCCGATTATGGCGTTGGCGGTCTTCCTGGGCTTTATGGGCGACCGAGGGGTCTCGGCCTTCTCGATAATGAGCAGGTTGACCGTCTGGACCTTTTCGGTAATATTCTGCTCCTTGATCTTTTTCACCAAGGAGTCATAGAGCTGCCTGCCGGTTTCGACATCACGGTTCAGGATCTGATACTCCATGTACTTTTCGTTGAGGTTGAGCGCCTCTGCCTTGGACTCGCCCAACTGCCGCCTGAAGGTCGCCTCGTTGGACCTGGACATCTCGTAGTCGTTCTTTATGGACTCGATGATACGCCTGATCTCCTGCTCTTTCCGGGCCTTCAGGCCTGCCAGGTCCTCGGTGGCGCGAATCATGAGCGGATGCTTCTTGCCGTATTTCTGCGAATATTCCATGATGTTCTGCTCGGCCTTGAGGATCCCCTGTTTGAGGGTGAGAAGCGTCGGGTCCGAGGCCACCATCGAGACGCTCTCCGCCTCGCTGAGGTTGGTCAGGCCCTTCACCTTGTTATAGACGGTTTCGATCTCCTTGCGCCTCGCCTCGGCCTTGATCAACTGCGTATTCAGCTCCGACATCTGCTGGGGCACGATGGCGAGCTTGTTCTCGACGGTAACGAGGTTCTGGGACTTGACGTACGTCTGCAGGGCCTTCTCCGCCTTCTCCATCTTTCCCCGCTCTTCCTCAGCCTTCTTATTCATCCATTCGAGGGTGTGGCGGGTTGAGCTCATATTGAGATCCAGCACCTCCTCGATGTAGGCCCGCGCAACGTTGTCGGCAACAGCCTTCGCCAGTTCCGGGCTCGGCGACAGATACCCGATCTCCACGATCCGGCTGTTCTTCACCGGCTTAACCTCGATGCCCGCGCTGATCATCTTGGCGATCATGTCGGCCCTGGCCTCGGCGTCGGCCCTGCTTCCCAGCTCGCCGACACCCTTCGTCCTGAAGACAACGGACCAGGCATTCCGGAGCCATTCCATGATGATGCCCGTCAGGGAGCCCTGCGGCCTGACATCCCGCGTGAAGTAATCACTCTTGTCCAGAGCCAGCATGTCCACCACCTTGCGCGCGACCGATGTGCTCTTGATGAGCTGGTTCTGTGTCTCGTAGAATTCAGGGTCGTACGGAACGTACATATAGTTCATCATGAGGTTTCGCGCCTCGCTCTTCTCGATGATCAGCTTGGTTGAGGCGCGGTAGATGGGCGTTGTCGAGAGAGTGCCGATCAGGACGACAACAAAGACCGCGATGAAGATGGTCAAGGCGGTTTGTCTCCGTTTGTAGATTACCTTCAGGTAGTCCCTGAGATGTATGACCTGTTCTTCGCCGCTCGCGTCCTGCATGCTATCGCCTCCCCTGCCCTCTCAAAAGAAACTCTCCGGCACAACGATAATGTCATCCGGAAAAACTATCTCGTCAAGGCTCACCTTTTCGAGGACCTCTTCCTTGCCCTTTACCTTCCTGATGATCTTCACCCTCCCGGTGGACGCCTTGTCGCTGAAACCGCCGGCAGTCGTGACCGCCTTGAGCACGGTCAACCCCTCTTCATATTTGTAGGAATCCGGCTTCTTCACCTCGCCGCTCACAAAATAGACTCCAGCCTTGCTGATATAGATGCTGTCGCCGTCGAAGATCGGGACGTCCTGGGACGTGTCGCCCATCTCTACGAGCCGCCTGAGGTTGATGGTGATCACCTTCTCCGGCCTGTCCGGGCCTTCTCCCCGCCTCTTGATGACCGCCTTGTCACCCGCGTCCTTGTTCAGGTCCCCGGCCTTGGAAAGGACTTCGATAAAGGTGGTAAAGCCCTTCAGCTCATAGAGCCCCGGCCTGTTCACCTGTCCCATCACCATCACCTTCTGGCTCCGGTACTCCTCGATGAACATCGTCACCTGCGGAGACACGATATATCCCTCAGCCAGCTCCGAGGCGATCTTCTTCGCCGCCTGGGAGAGCGTCAGGCCCGCCACCTTCACGGACCCGATGAGAGGGAAGAGGATGGCGCCGTCGCCGCTGATCCGCGCGACAGTGCCAAGGTCAGGGTGGTCATACACTGTTATCCGCAGTAGGTCGCCCTCCCCGATGATATAGTCCTGGGACAGGGACGGCGTGAAACTTCCCAGCAGCACGAGCCATGCCGCCGCTATGAGCAGGTTTCTTGCCATGTATTCCATTATAGCAAAATAAGGTGAAAGGGGAAGAAACCACGAATTCTTATACGACTATCAGTAATACCACCTTCCCTCCCAGATCCTGAGCAGGGCGTCCATCAGCAGCCTGATATTGGTGGTGTCTGCGCTTGATATCTGAAGGAGGTCTGAGACCGCTTCAAGGGTGTCGTGGAT
>JAKAGF010000013.1 GCA_021825805.1 Nitrospirota bacterium | reverse complement strand
CCAGATCGAAATCTTTGTGTCGCCTGATATCGCAGGCAAGATCACGATAAAGAAGGACAATATCCCCTGGAACGAGGTCCTGAGAATAATAGCTGCGCAACATGATCTTACGGTCGCTGTTCTCGGAAAACACACCATCCTCGTTTACAGGAAAAACAAGTCCTGAGAAGACATCCGATCCCCCGGCCAAGAGAAATGCCCTTCAGGACCAGCAGAGAACATTTTGAAGAACTTCTTGAACAGGCCCTGGAATCGCTGCCCGAAAAGTATACGCAATACTTCACCAATATCACGGTCATTGTCGAAGACTATCCCGGTTCAGAGGAGGCGGGACACGTGGGCGCACGCAGGGAGGAGCTCCTCGGACTATTCACGGGAGTGCCGTTTCCCCATAAGGGAGGATTCTTCGATTTGTCTCCCCCCCTGCCTGATGCGATCATACTCTTTCAGAAAAACATCGAGGCGATCTGCTCATCAGAGCGGCAACTGATCGAGGAGATCCGGAAGACACTCGTCCATGAAGTCGGCCATTATTTCGGGCTGTCGGAAAGAGATTTAAGGAAATATGAATGAGTTTTTTCGACGATACGCCGGGTATACGCTCATTCACATATGACGTAACGCCGTATCCTCTCCGCCCTCTTCCCCTTTATCCCCATATCCTCGATCCCGGTGATCCTGCGCTCTTGACGCGCCCTGATGATCTTATTGACGGTATCCGGGCCGATCCCAGGCACCCTCAGAAGGGCGCCCCTGTCGGATGTATTGATCCTCACGGGATAGAATTCAGGGTGGCGGTCAGCCCAGACCTCCTTGGGGTCCTTGTCCAGCCTGAGATTGCCGCTGCCGTCGAGGGGGATGTCCCCGCCGGAAAAGCCGTAGCGCCTCATGAGAAAATCCGTCTGGTACAACCGGTGCTCGCGGACAAAGGGCGTCTCAGGATCAGCCGGCATACGCTGCTCGCCGGGGATGCCGGGGTTGCCGAGTCCCTTCTGGTATGCGGAAAAATATACGCGCTGGAACCGCAGCCGGTCATAGAGACCGACAACGGATTCTATGATCTCCGAGTCCGTCTCATCCGATGCGCCTACGATGAACTGGGTAGTGCATTTGACCCTCGAAAACCTGCTGCCCTTGTCCGTCAGTCTTGCCATGAGTTTCAGGGGCCGGACGATGTCCCTGAAGTAATCCTTCTTCTGCGAGAGCTGATCGAAGTGGCGCTTGCCGGGGACCTCGATATTGAGGGACACGGCTGTTGAGAGCGAGACAGCGTCTTGGATCGCGGCATCGGATGCGCCGGGGATGATCTTGAGGTGAATATACCCCCTGAAATCATGTCTCTGCCTGAGGAGACGGGCGGCGGCGTTGATCCTCTCCATGGTAGCGTCCGCACTGCCCGTGACCGCTGAACTCAGAAAAAGGCCGAACGCCTTTTTCCTGCGATAATATTCCATGAATACACGGGCAACCTCCTCGGGCAGGAGGGAACACCTCTTCACATCGGATTCGGTCCTGAGGGGACAGTAACGGCAGTCATTGGCGCATGCATTCGAAAGAAGGGTCTTTAACAGCACAGTATATCCGCCCTGGGGGAGGGCGACCGGATAAAGCCATCTGCCGTCAGCCCCCCGTCTGCGGTGCTCATCCTCCCTCGTGCCGCAGGCGCAGGCAAGGTCATACCGGGAATCATCAGAAAGAACCCTGAGTTTCTCAATCGTATCCATGGTCAACCTGGAGCCATTATAACATGCCTACATTAAGGCAAACGCCGCATGACGCGGAAGGCGGAAACGATACCGGATGCAGCCCTTCGTTATATTATAGGGTCGCGATTCAGGAGGACTTCCCGCGGCCGGACATTTTCACCTGTCCCTCCTCAGGAGCGACCTTCCATATCTGTTCAGCGTATTCGCGTACCGCACGGTCTGAGGAGAATACCCCTGCCCGCGCAACGTTGAGAACAGCCATTCCGGCCCAGCCTGCCCTGTCCCGGTAGGCCCGGGAGACTTCCTCCTGACAACGCGCATAGGACTCATAGTCCGCCAGCACGAAATAGGTGTCCTGACCCAGGAGCGAGTCCACGATCGGCTGAAACAACTGCCTGTCCCCGGCTGAGAAATGGCCCCCGCTGATCTGGTCGATCGCCTGCCTCAACTCCCTGTTTTGTTCGTACAGGGAATAGGGACGGTAATCCTGACGCCTTTGCGCCACCTCTCCGGCCGAAAGGCCAAAGAGAAAGAAATTCTCTGCCCCAACCTCCTGCCGTATCTCTGCGTTTGCCCCGTCCAGCGTGCCGATGGTCAGCGCTCCGTTGAGGGTGAACTTCATGTTCCCTGTTCCTGACGCCTCATAACCGGCTGTTGATATCTGCTCCGAAAGGTCTGCTGCAGGGATGATCCTCTGGGCGACCGTCACCTCATAATTGGGGACAAAGACGATCTCCAGATATTTCTTCACGTTGTCGTCCGCGCTGACCGTATCCATGACGCCGTGGATGAGCTTGATGATCAGCTTGCAGATGAAGTATCCGGGCGCCGACTTCCCTGAGAAAAGGACCGTCCGCGGCGCCGATTCTCCTGCTCCCTCCCTGATCCGGTTATAGAGGGTGATTACGTGGAGGATGTTCAGGAGCTGCCGCTTGTATTCGTGGAACCGCTTCATCTGGCAATCCAGCATAAAATCAGGGGAAAAGGAGACCTGGAGGGTGCGGTGCAGATATGAGGCCAGGTCCTGCTTGCTCTCCCTCTTGATCGCGATAAACCGGTCGCAAAATCCAGCGTCTCCGGCAAAGGGCTCCAGTCTCCGAAGCTCGGCAAGGTCCTTCTGCCAGCCCTCCCCGATCGCCTCGCTGATCAGGCCCGAGAGGCCGGGGTTTGCCTGCAGGAGCCAGCGCCTGTGGGTAATACCGTTGGTCACATTCCTGAACTTCTCAGGGCACATGGCGAAAAAGTCTTCAAAGACCCTCTGCTTCAAAATATCGCTGTGCATTGCGGAAACGCCGTTGACCGCGCGGCTGCCCACGATGGCAAGCCGGGCCATGTGCACCCGCCGGTCCGCGTCTCCGGTAATGATCGCAAGCCTCTCCCTCCTGGCCGCCTCATCTGGAAACCGCTCCCCCACCTGGATGAGGAACCTGCGGTTGATCTCCTGTACGATCTGGAGATGACGGGGCAGCAGGTGAGAGAACAGGTCCTCAGACCATACCTCCAGGGCCTCCGGAAGAATGGTGTGGTTCGTGAAGGCGAAGGTGTCCGTTGTTATCGCCCAGGCGTCATCCCAGCCGAGGCCGTCTTCGTCCACGAGGATGCGCATCAGCTCCGCGATGGCGATGGAGGGGTGCGTGTCGTTGAGCTGGATCGCCACCTTGCCGGGGAACTGCCGAAAGGTGCGGTAGAACTTCTTGTACCTGCGGATAATATCTCGCAGCGTGGCGCTCACAAAAAAATACTGCTGCTTCAGCCGCAGTTCCTTGCCGAGAAACGACTGGTCGCTCGGATACAGCACCTTCGAGATCGTCTCGCTGTTGCTCTTGTCCTCAACCGCCCTGATATAGTCTCCGCTGTTGAAGTAATCGAGCGAAAACTCGCGGGTGGACTTCGCGGCCCAGAGGCGCAGCGTATTCACCGTCTCATTCCTGAACCCCGGGATGGGATAATCGTATGCCATCGCCATAACCTCTTCGCCGTCCGCCCACTCCATCCGGAACCTGCCGGATGAGCCGTTCAGGGTATTCACCCTGCCGTGGAACCTGACCGGGTAGAGAAGTTCCGGTCTCGGGAACTCCCAGGGATTTCCGTAACGGAGCCAGTTGTCCGGCTGCTCCACCTGATGGCCGTCCCTGATCTTCTGACAAAAGATGCCGTATTCATAGCGGATGCCGTACCCGTAGCCGGGGTAACTGAGGGACGCCATGGAATCAAGGAAACAGGCGGCAAGCCGTCCGAGGCCGCCATTGCCCAGCCCTGCGTCCCATTCCAGGTCGAGTATCTCTTCAAAGGTGAGGCCGAGGACAACAGCAGACCTCCGGTAATCATCGGCAAGGCCGAGGTTCATGATATAGTTCTGAAGCAGCCTGCCGAGAAGGAACTCTAAGGAGAGATAATATATCCTCTTTGCGTCCCTGTTGTAGTAGCGCTGCTGGCTCGTGATCCAGTTCTCAACGAGGTGTTCCCTCACCGACAGGACAACGGCGTTGTATTTGTCCCTGTTGGTTGCGGAGTACATGTCCTTTGCAAAATCATCGACAAGATGATCAAGAAGCGACTGCTGAAGGGGGTCGGGGTTATGTGTCACGCACGCCTCCTGCCTGCACCTCAATCATCATATCATCAAAAGCTGAAAATGTGTCCGGGAATATCAGCCTGGCAGCCTTCTCCGCCTCTCTCCTCGACGCCTCCGTCCTGTACAGCGAGGCGTCAAAATGCACGAGGCCGAGCCGGCCTGCCCCTGCATCACGGGCTATGCGGGCAGCTGACTCAGGGTTCAGGTGGGGCCAGACATCAGACTCCCGGCCGGCAGGAAAGGCGCACTCGGTGATGACAAGATCTGCTTTTCGGGCGAGTTCCACGGCGTTTTCGCAATACCCCGTATCAGGGCAGTAGGCGACAATGCAGCCGTCAATCTCGAACCGGAATCCTATTGTCGGCGAGGCATGGACGAGCGGCAGGGTGCTCATGCTGAAGGGCGCCTGCTCCGCATCACGTGGGAGCTCAATGATCTTCGTCTCGTACGGGAGCATCGACAAAGGCATTGAAAAGGGATGGGCTATAATGCTGTCAAGGATCCCCTTTGTCCCAGCCTGGCCGCATATGTACAGGCCTTTGTTGAACCTGAACTTGCCGAGGATGTGAAGGCCGGTGATGTGATCGAGGTGAAAATGGCTGAGGAAGAGATAGACCGGCCTGCTGCCGTCCACGTAGCGGTCAGCCTTGTATATCCCGTTCCCGGCATCGAGGATTATGTCATGGTCTTTTGTGGTGATAAGGATGCAGATGGTGTTGCCTGTCGGTGTGTCGTACCACCCGTTGGTGCCCAGGAAGGTGATTTTCATTCAGAAGAGCCTATCCGCGCTTCCTAAAGAAAGACAGCAAGAATCCATCATTGTTCCCCCTGTCCCTTCATTCCTCTTATAGCAAACCAGGCAACGGCCGTAATCATGATCAGCCAGCCTGCAGCACGGACTGTGGCTGCAATTGTCGCATCGCGACTGAGCATGCCCAGCCCCGAAAGGATTATGTTCCAGTCGTGCTCTCCGCCGCCGACAAGGGGAAGTTCCATCCTTCTCGCATCGGCAATATATACCGAGATGTTCAGCAGGCTCTCCCCCAGCCATAAGCCGCTGAAGGCCACCCCCGCGGTTTCTCTCCTCAGGAAGAAGTTCGCAAGGATGCCGCAGGGGATCAGGAGCTGCATGATCGTCCCACCCGATATGCCGGCTGTCTCTCCAAAGATGCTGAAAAACAGATGTCCAAACTCATGGAACGGCAGGTTGACGTAGTCAAGGAGGAGGAACCCGTCCCTGTTGATGAAGGCGGTGATCAGGAATGCAATGAAAGCGGAAAGCCCTGCGAGAAGGCCACATCCGGATACGGGTTTCCAGGGCTGTCCCGTTTCTCCGCTCATTCGTTATCCGGGACTTCCCTCATGTCGGACATCATACATATTGTTGTAACAGTAATCATCGCGGTTTATCAATAGATAGATCAATGCGGCGCGGAACCCTTTGTTTATGCCGTTTTTGCCCTTGACAACCCCCAAATACCGTGGTATAAAAAAGTTACCCGATATCGGGTTAACAGCATCCCCCAGGGGAAAAGGAGGAATCGAGCAGTATGGCGGCAGAAGGGACTATCAAGTGGTTCAACGAGAAGAAGGGGTATGGTTTTATCCAGCAGGATAATGGCCAGGATATTTTTGTGCACTACTCGTCAATCTTAGCAGACGGATTTAAGACCCTTGCCGAGGGGGAAAGGGTCAAATTCGACGTAGAAGAGGGGGCAAAGGGACTCAAGGCGGTCAATGTGATGAGGCTGTAATCATATATATACTGCGCAAAAGCAGATTAGGCCCACCCTTGCGGTGGGCTTCTTATTTTCAGGACCCTCCTTCTTTCGGCATTACGCAGCGGTGAGGTATACTTTCTATTGACCATGAGACTCCCGGAATGGATAAGGACCACGCATGTTCCCGGACTGCACGAGACACGGAGCCTCCTCAGGCGCCACCGGCTCGCTACTGTCTGCGAAGAGGCGCGGTGCCCCAACATGGGGCGTTGCTTTGCGCGGCCGACCGCCGCCTTCATGATCCTGGGCTCCGCGTGCACGAGGAATTGCGGGTTCTGTTCAGTCGTCTCCGGCCATCCTGAACCTCCTGACGAAAAGGAGCCTGATAATGTCGCAGCCGCGGCCGCTGAACTGGGGTTGCGATACGTGGTGGTCACCTCGGTCACGAGGGACGACCTTGCTGACGGCGGCGCGCGGCATTTCAGCCGCACCATAGAGGCCATACGGCAGAGGCTCCCGGCGACAAAGGTGGAGGTGCTCACGCCTGATTTCAAGGGGCGCAGAGAGGCATTGAGAACAGTCCTCCAGGCAGGGCCGGACGTCTTCAACCATAACATGGAGACTGTGGAGAGGCTTTATCCGGCTGTCAGGCCCGCCGCGGATTACCGGCGTTCCCTCAGGGTGCTCCGTGCCGCAAAGGATCTGGCCCCTCATATATTCATCAAGTCCGGCTTTATGCTCGGCCTCGGCGAGACACCTGATGAGGTGGGGCGTCTCCTTCAGGATTTGTTGAAGGCTGGATGCGATTTCCTGACCATCGGACAGTATCTTCAGCCGACCAGAAAGAACCTGCCTGTGGTAGAATACATGCGGCCGGAGGTCTTCGAAGACCTCCGGAAGAGAGCCCGTGCGATGGGGTTCAGGTTTGCGGCCTCCGGCCCGATGGTGCGCAGCTCCATGAACGCCGATGAGATGTATAACTGTAATCCTGGCCCGAAGCAGCCGGCAGCGACAGAGCGGGCCTCTGAAGAGGAGGATGCGTAGAGATGTTCGAGTTCAACAGGATCAGGCGGTTGCCTCCGTATGTCTTCGCCATCGTGAACAACCTGAAGATGGAGGCGAGGCGAAGGGGCGAGGATATCATAGACCTCGGCATGGGCAATCCCGACGGCGCCACTCCGAAGCATATCGTGGACAAACTCGTGGAGGCTGCGCGCAAGGGCAAGAACCACCGGTATTCCGCTTCCAAGGGCATCACTCAACTACGGATGGCGATCAGCGAATGGTACAAGCGGCGGTACGACGTTGACCTTGATCCTGATTCCGAGACCTGCGCGACCATCGGCTCGAAGGAGGGGCTCTCCCATCTGGTGCTTGCCACCATCGGGCCTGGAGACGTTGTGCTCACTCCAACGCCTGCGTATCCGATCCATCCCTACAGCGTCATCATAGCCGGAGGCGAGGTGCGGACCGTGCCTATCGGACCGGGAATAGACTACTTCAGCGAACTGGAAAAGGCATACAAGACAACATGGCCCAGGCCGAAGATGCTGATCATAAACTTCCCCCACAATCCCACAACGCAGGTGGTGGATGGGCTTGATTTCTTCAGGAAGGTCGTGGATTTCGCGAAGGAGAACAAGATCATCGTTCTGCACGACCTCGCGTATGCCGACCTTGTCTACGATGGGTACACGGCCCCGAGTTTCCTGCAGACGCCGGGCGCCAGGGATGTCGGCGTGGAGTTCTTCTCCCTCACCAAGAGCTATTCGATGGCAGGATGGAGGGTCGGCTTCTGCGTAGGCAATAAGGAAGTGGTGGGCGCGCTGGTAAAGATCAAGAGTTACCTTGATTACGGCATGTTCCAGCCGATACAGATAGCCGGCATCATCGCCCTGCGCGGACCGCAGGAATGCGTGGAGGACATCAGGCGCGTCTATGAACGGAGGCGCAACGTCCTGATCAAGGGGCTAAGGCAGGCGGGATGGATCATCGAACCTCCCAGGGCGACGATGTTCGCCTGGGCGGAGATCCCCGAGCCCTTCAGGAAGATGGGTTCTCTTGAGTTCTGCAAACTCCTCATCAAAAAGGGAGGAGTGGCGGTCTCGCCCGGCGTCGGTTTTGGCGAGGGCGGAGACCAGCATGTGAGATTCGCCCTGGTGGAAAATGAGCATCGCATCCGACAGGCTACTTCAGGAATAAAGAGGGTTCTGAACAAATGATCAACGTGGGAATAGTAGGATTCGGCACCGTAGGGACGGGAACCGCCAGGATTCTCGTCAATAACCGGGAACTCTTGCGCGAGCGGACCGGCGTCGATATCAACCTCAGAAGGATCGCTGACCTTGACGTCAAGCGCGACAGGGGCATCAGGCTCCCCAAGGGGACCCTGACGACTGATGCGGGGAGCCTCATCAATGACCCGGACATCCATATCATCGTGGAACTCATCGGCGGCACTACGGTTGCGAAGGACCTGATGCTCAGAGCGATCGCCGCCGGAAAACACGTTGTCACCGCCAACAAGGCGCTCCTTGCAACCCACGGGAACGAGATATTCAGCGCCGCCCGGAAGGCGGGAGTTGAGGTGGGTTTCGAGGCCTCTGTTGCCGGGGGCATCCCGATCATCAAGGTCGTGCGTGAAGGCCTCGTAGCCAACAGGATACGGGCCATCTACGGCATTATCAACGGCACTACCAACTATATCCTCACCAAGATGACCGATGAGGGCGCTGAATTCTCCGAAGCGCTGAAGGAGGCCCAGCGGCTGGGGTATGCGGAGGCTGACCCGACGTATGATATTGAAGGGATCGACTCTGCCCACAAACTGGCGATCCTCGCATCCCTCGCCTACGGGGCGCGGTACAGCGTGAAGGACGTTTATGCGGAGGGCATATCCTGGGTCTCGCCGATGGACATAGACTTTGCGCGAGAGCTGGGGTACAAGGTGAAGCTCCTGGCCATTGCCAAGGAGGTGGACGGAAAGGTCGAATTGCGTGTCCATCCCACCATGGTGCCCGAGGAGTACCTTATCTCAAAGGTCGACGGCGTGTTTAACGCCATATATGTGGAAGGCGACTCAGTCGGCTCCACCCTCTATTACGGCAGGGGGGCCGGCGATATGCCGACCGGGAGCGCCGTGGTAAGTGATATCGCGGAGATCGCCCGCGGAATCGCGGACAAGACCGCTGGAAGGACCACGGGCAGGCAGTCGCCTTCAGGAAAGAAGAACCTGCTGAAGATGGATGACGTGATGTCCATGTATTATTTCCGGTTCTCCGCGCTTGACAAGCCCGGGGTCCTTTCGAAGATATCGGGCATACTTGGAAAACACCATATAAGTATCGTATCGGTCATCCAGAAGGGCAGGCACGCGCGCAAGGCGGTACCCCTTGTCGTGTTGACGCACAGGGCGAAAGAGAAGGACGTGGCCCTGGCGGTGAGGGAGATCAACAGGCTGCCGGTGGTCGAGGGAAAGACGGTCTTCATCAGAGTCGAGGGCAAAGAGGAAGACTGACGGTCAGGCCTGAAAATTATAGGACCATATCAGGGTCTTCCTGCATGGCGTCAGCGGCGGACGGACTCTTGTGCCGCCACGCGCACCTTTCAGCCACTCGCCCTGATATGGCCCCAGCATCTATGATGCGATATCCCAGACACGGTAAACCAAAAGCTGTTTTCTACTTGGGCGCTTCGGCGGATGCTTCAGGCTTCCTCCCTCAGGAGGCATGCACACCGCATCCGGCTCCCGCTCCCTAACAGAGTTGCTTGATCCTCTGGTTTAACCCGCTCCGGGGTATCGCAAGCTCAACTCTCACTTTTATTGTATCTCAATTCCGGAGCCCCGTCAATGGCCTCTGATTGAAGCGGTCGGGCATGCATAAGAAGCCCATATACAAGGTATATTTAACGGTCACGCGGCCGGCCGTCAGCGCAGCAGAAGGCGCAGCGAGGTGAAGATGAAGTAGCACGAAATGCCGAGGAGAAATATCCCGAAGGACCTGTTTATCCGCTGTATCGTTTTCGGAGATACGAACTTTTTGGCCCAGTAGAGAAATACTGAAAGAGCGGAAAGATATGAGGCGAGGCCGACGCTTCCCGCGGCAAGAAAGGAAAGGGCCATATCCGGAGTCAGTTCCCTGATGAGCCCCACATCCAGGAAGATGCGCACCCCGGACAGCCACCAGAGGATCATCACCGGGTTGGTGACGGACAGGGAAATGCCGCCGATGAAGGCCCACCGTTTCTTCCTCAGGTGCCTGGGGGGCGGCGCATTGCCCCTCTCCGCGCCGCTGTGTTTCAGGATGATGATACTGAGGACCGCAAGAATGATCCCTCCGCTCAGCCAGAACAAGGCCATTACGCGCTCCTCCTTCAGAAAGGGAGCGATGCCGAAAAGCGCGATGACGCCATAGGCGACGTCAACAACAAAGGCGCCCGTCACGACCATAAGGGAAGGCTTAAGGTGGCCGTTGATGGAGCGCCTGATGACCTCGATCTGCACCGGCCCCGCGGGGACGGCGGCGATGCATCCGAGCGCGAATGCGGCGACAATGACAATGAAGTATTGCATGCGTGTCCGTATTATAGCCGATGAAATGCGGCTGTTGTCAGTTCGGTGATTTCACTGCCGCCGGCTGATAAGACGTCTTTGAGAAGACTTTGTGAGATTGCCGCGGGATGCGCTATTCGGGTTTCTGATGGCTGTTTCCTGCCTGCAGCTCCTTCTCAATCTCCGCAATGCGTCTGTTCAACAGCCTGCATTCTTCTTCGAATTCGGCCTGCAGGCGCTGCGCCTTCTCCGCTCCGATGTGAAGAGAGGTCTTTCCGAAGGTGAAGGCATGCATATCCTCCAGATCGCAGAGGCTGTCCTTCAGTTTCTGAAGCATTTCCATAAGTTCTTCGGTAGTCCTCTCACCCGGTCTCTTGTCCATTGTTGAAATCCTCCCTGCCGCCTGATTCACTCTATTTGTCCCTGATATACTCGAATACGTTCAGATAATTCCGGCCCGGATGGTTCCACGAAAAGTCGTACCGCATTCCGTTGATCATCAGCTCCCTGAAGTGCTGCGGATAAGAATACCACATGCCGATGGCCCGCCGCAGGGCTGATTCAAGCCCCTGGAAATTAAAGTCCCGGAAGGTGTAGCCGTTGCGCTCATGGTACGGTTTGTGGCTGTAGTCCGCATCAAAGACCGTGTCCTTGAGCCCCCCGGTCTCCCTGACGACGGGGACTGTGCCGTATCGCATGGCGATCATCTGGGTGAGGCCGCAGGGCTCAAAGAGGCTCGGCACCACGATCATGTCGGCCCCGGCATAGATGAGATGGGACAGCTCTTCATTGAAGCCGATCTCCAGGTGACAGTCAGGGTTATCGTTGAGCTGACGCTTCAGGTGGAGGAAGTAGTCGTTGGTCCTGTGTTCGGGGCTGGCGCCGAGGAGCACGAACTGGCAGCCGTTGGCCAGCGAGTAAAAGATCGAGTCCCTGATAAGGTCAACCCCTTTCTGGTGGTCAAGCCGGCCGATATAGGCGACGATCGGTTTGTAGTCCTGCCTGAGGAGGAGCCGGTGGCGGAGCGCCTCCTTGTTCCCGAACTTGTCCTGTATGTTTGCGATGCCGTACCTGTGGGGGATGTGACGGTCGATCTCCGGGTTCCAGACGTCGTAATCAACGCCGTTGAGTATCCCGCCGAACTTCCGTCCATAGACATGGAGGGTATGGCCGAGGCCGTAGGAAAGGTCGGTATGCTGTATCTCCCACGCGTACGACGGCGACACCGTTGTAACAAAGTTGGAGTAGACGATGCCTGCCTTCATGAGGTTGACCGCGCCGCGGTTGAAATTGTCCTGGAGCCGGTCGGGATGGATATAGTAATCCGGCCTGTTGAGGCCCGCGGCGCGGAGGATGAACTCGCCGGTTACGCCCTGATGTCTGAGGTTGTGCAGGGTGTAACAGACGCGGGGATGGCCCATGCCGATGTGTTTATAGACGTCGAAGAGCAGCGCCGGGACGATCCCGGTCTGCCAGTCGTGGCAGTGGATGATGTCCGGATGTTTGTTCGACTTGAGCAGGAATTCAAGGGCAGCCCTGCAGAAGAAGGCGAACCTCTCCGGGTCGTCGTGATGTCCGTAGAAGACCCCGCGGTTGAAGAAGTTCCGTTCGGAATGGGGATCGATGAAAAAGCATTTCCTGTCGTGAACAAAACCGAAGAACACGGTGCAGTGTATCCAGCGGTCGTGGAAGGGCACCCAGAGGTCGCGGTAGACCTCCTGAAGCCCGTAGATCTGGTCATAGCGCATGCAGTCGTATTTCGGGAGGATCGCCTCGACCGTGTGTCCCCTGATCTCCAGCTCATGGTTCAGGCCGAATACCACGTCGGCAAGGCCGCCGACCTTTGCCACGGGCGCGCATTCAGGAGTTATGGTGACGATGAACATGGTTTCTATATCATGGTCCCGAAAGAAATCGTACCCATTGTATCATTACGCCCTCTCAAATTCCACAGGCCGGCGCTGTCGGGCGGCGGTCCTACTTCCGCTCCGTCTCATCGAGTGTGAGATGGAACTTATGGAGGAAGCGGTGGTAGACCGGCGTGAAGAGCACCGCAACAAATGTCAGGAAAGAGATGCCGCTGAAGAGGGCGTAAAAGGCTGAGAAGATTTTTCCCGCATTGCCGTCCATGTGATCTACCGGACCCATGCCGGTAAGGATCATCGAGGCATTGAGAAAGGAATCGATCCAGGGAAGCTTCCCCAGATAGTGATACCCAGCCATGCCCAGTCCTATGGAGGCTGCCAGGATGACAAGGGAAAAGGCCGTGTATCTGAGCTGACGCGTGAGAAATTCTCTCCTGCTCAGCAGCGGCGTCCGGTGATGTTCGAACATGGAATGCGCCTCCCCGCGGATCAATCGTAGTATCAACTGTAGCCCATTGAAGGAAAAAGTTCAACAGTATCCTGATACCTGTCAAAAGATTGACATCATTGAAAATAATGATAAAATTCAATTATTAATAACCCCGGCTTTAATGGAGGTACGTATGGAAGATATCAAGAGGATCATGGTTGTAAGCAGGATGAGCGAAGACAGCCACCGGGCGATACACTACGGCGTCGGCCTTGCCGGAAAGGTGGGCGCCGAACTTGCGGTGATCCACATCATCCACAATCCCTTCAATGTGGAGGGCTGGAACCTGCCGATCCCGTCTCTTGCGGACGAATACGAGAAGATACTCAAAAAGACGAAGGATGAACTGGATGCGATCATACGGGTCGAGACGAAGAAGGGCATGCAGGTGAAGGAACTGATCAGGAAGGGCGACCCCACGAAAGAGGTCCTGAAGGCGATCAAGGAAGAACAGATAGACCTGCTTGTCATGAGCGCGCATGAGGAGGGCCATCTGGAGCATTTCCTCTTCGGCCGGAGCAATGAAGAGATCGCCCGGAAGATGCCCTGTTCCATCATGCTGGTCAGGCTGCAGCCCGGGACGACGCACTGACGGGGATAACAGGGTATGGATGAGCGCTCCCGGCCTGCCCCCGAACAGGCAGAGATGCAGCGCCGCGGCTTCCTGAAATGGCTTGTCAGCGGCCTTGCGGTTATCAACAGTCTTATCCTCGGAATCCCTTTTGTCGGGACATTGCTCAGTTCGACAGCGACACGGGGAAAGGCGGCGTGGTCCCGCGTCGGCGTTGTTGACAAGCTACCCGTGGGCGCGCCGGTTGAGGTCCGTTTTCAGTCTTCCGGCACAGAGGCATACTATCACCGGAGCGATCTGAATTCCGTATGGGTCATTATGCGCGGTCCCGGGGACGTGACCGTCTTTTCGCCTATCTGTACGCACCTGGGTTGTCACTTCACGTGGAACCGGCAGCACGGCAGGTTCGAATGCCCCTGCCATGCAAGCGTCTTTGCCCTTGACGGCACGGTCCTGTACGGCCCTGCGCCGCGCCGGCTGGACACCCTTCCTGCCAAGATTGAAAACAATGTGCTCTATGTGGAGTATAAACGGTTCCAGGTCGGCACGCCTGAGAAGAAGGTTATTTAAACGATGATGCGCCAAATCCTGAAATGGATCAACGAACGGTGGCCTCTGGAAACCGTGATACGGGCTACCCTCGAAGAAGAGATAGTCGGCGGGTCCCGGTACGCCTATACCCTTGGCAGCGCGCTGTTCATCGTCTTTGTCCTTCAGGCCGCATCCGGCGTTCTGCAGCTTTTCTTTTATGTGCCGACTGTTGATCATGCCTATGACAGCATCAGCTTTCTGCGTACGCGGGTGCCCTTCGGATGGCTGATCCACGGCCTGCATTACTGGGGAGGCAATATCATGATCGTCCTCGTGGCGATGCATATGGCGCGGGTCTTCATCTGGGGCGCGTACAAAACGCCCCGCGAACTGACGTGGCTCATGGGTGTCACCCTGCTGCTGACGACCATGGTCTTCAGTTTTACCGGCGCGCCCCTGCACTGGGACCAGCGCGGATACTGGGCAGGCGAGGTGGGCACCAGCATCGCGGGAACGGCCCCGGTTGTCGGCGATCTGATGAAGCGGTTCCTGCGAGGGGGCGAGGAGATGGGCCAGCTCACCCTCTCGCGTTTTTTTGCGGTGCATACCATGCTCCTCCCCGCCGCGCTTGTCACGCTCTTCGGCATCCACATCACCGCGATGAGGCGGTTCGGAAGCGTTGGGCCGTGGGATGAGGCAAAGCGGCGCACGAGCGGGCCCTTCTGGCCTGATCAGGTATATAAAGATGCTGTTTCAGGCACTCTGGTTCTCTTTCTGCTTATCAGCCTCTCGGTTTTTCTGCCTCCCGCCTATTCGGGACCGGCGGACGTCCTGGATACATCCTATATACCGAAGCCTGGATGGAACTTTCTCTTTCTCTATCAGGCCCTGAAGTATTTTCAGGGGGTCCTTGAGCCGGTCGGCACGGTGGGTGTTCCCACAGTGCTCGTCCTCCTGATGATTGCCCTTCCCTTTGTCGATCGCACTCCCCAGCGCGACCCGTTCAAACGACCGGTAGCCATGTTTTGCGGCTTGCTGTTCGCGGGGGCGGTTGTCGGCCTTACCATCATCGGCTACCTGAGTCCAGGCGTGGCGGAGGCGCCGATCGTATCCTCCGGCAATGCCTCTGATCAGGCGAAGCAGACGGCGGTGACAGCGGCGGACCGGCAGGGAGACGCGCGGAAAGGGAGCGAAGTCTTCAAGTCTTCCGGCTGCTCCGGATGCCACAGGGCGGGCGGCGAGGGCGGGACCATCGGTCCGGAGCTATCCGGAAAGACCCTGTCCGGCAGGGACCGGCAGTGGCTGACCGACCAGATACGGAACCCCAGGTCGCATTTCCCCAACACCATCATGCCTCCGTACACCGGACTGAGCGGACAGGAGGCAAGCGACCTTGTGGACTATCTCCTGAGCCTTGCGGGTGCGTCATCCGGATCGTCTGCCCGGACCCCTTCCCAAGCCCCGCGGGAGGCGCAGCCTGCAAAGTCCATGGCAATTGAATCACGGGATACGCAGTTTATACGGGAGAGACAGCCCGGACCGGCGGCCTACGTTATCGGCAGCGCTGACCACGGCGAGGAGCTGTTCAAAAAGAATTGTTCGTCCTGCCACGGCGCCGGGGGCACGGGGAATGTCCGGAATCCGGGCTCTGACGAAGGGACGGTTCCTCCTCTTCATCCCATAGACAGGGAACTCTACAGCGCCGATGCGCAACAGTTTGCCGAAAACATCGACAAATATGTCCAGCACGGCTCGACGCCGGCGGGCAGCAATCCGGCGTTGAGCATGCCGGCCTTCGGGGACACCAATTCCCTGACACAGCAGGAGCTTGCCGGCCTCGAGGCGTATGTCCTTCGCCTCAACGGCGTGGAACGAGGCCAGTTGGTGAATCCCGGCATGACGCCGCGGAAGTTCTTTGTCCTTGCGGCTGTTTTGTATGCGGTCCTCTTCCTGGTACAGGGCGGACTGCGGTTCCGAAAAAATATCCCATAGGGTATAATGCCACGGGCCGGGACAGCGGCGCTGCCCGGTTCATCAATGATTGTTGTTTGTCGGTTCTATTGCAGCGGGAGGTGGACACCATGCAGTTGGGAATGATCGGTCTTGGACGGATGGGGATGAATATGACCATCCGCCTGACGAGGGGCGGGCATAAGGTCATCGCCTTTGATGCATCGAAGCAAAAACTCAAAAGCGCGCAGAAGGAAGGGGCGGCAGCCGCTCAGGGCATTGAACAGCTCGTAGTCATGCTCAGGAGGCCCCGCGCCATCTGGCTGATGATCCCAGCCGGAAGGCCGGTTGACGACACGGTTGATCTGCTGTCAGGGATCCTCGCTGAAGGGGACGTTGTGATCGACGGGGGGAACAGTTTTTATAAGGATGACATCCGGCGCGAGGAACTGCTCGGCTCCCGGGGGATACATTACCTTGACGTCGGCGTCAGCGGAGGCGTCTGGGGACTCGAAGAAGGCTACTGCATCATGGCGGGAGGAGACAAGATGGTCTTTTCGAGGATAGAGCCGATCTTCAGGACCCTTGCCCCGAAGAACGGCTATCTCCACTGCGGTCCGGCCGGGGCCGGCCATTTTGTAAAGATGATCCATAATGCGATCGAATACGCCATGATGGCAGCCTACGGCGAGGGCTTCAGTCTGCTCCACGCTTCTCCCTACGCGAAAGGGCTCAACCTGGCTGATGTGGCGGGCCTCTGGAAACACGGCAGTGTCATACGGTCCTGGCTTCTTGAGCTGGCGGAACAGGCGCTGAGAAAGGACGGAGACCTTTCGGGGATCAGGGGTTATGTGGAGGATTCCGGCGAGGGCCGCTGGGCCGTGCAGGAGGCGGTCGCCATGGGCGTGCCGGTATCAGTCACCGCCCTCTCACTCTTCGACCGGTTCCGTTCCAGGGAGGAGGACCCTTTT
Source organism: Nitrospirota bacterium (assembly GCA_021825805.1). Taxonomy (GTDB): domain Bacteria; phylum Nitrospirota; class Thermodesulfovibrionia; order Thermodesulfovibrionales; family UBA6898; genus JAKAGF01. Next base: position 9,111 of record JAKAGF010000013.1, on the reverse strand, counting down.
TCAGACAGGCTCATCGCTGCCCTGAGGAACGAATTCGGAGGCCACGCCGTGGTCCCGGCGAAAAAAAAGACCGGAGGCGGACGGAAGAGTCCGTCATGAAGAGGAAAGACAGGTGACGCCATGACCGGATTCTGGCCCCTTGGCGTCTATTTTTTTGCGGTTGTGTCTTTGGTTGCTTTTATGCTCGGGCTTTCCCATGTCCTCGGCCAGCGCCACCGGGAAAGGGCGACTGCCGAACCCTACGAATCAGGCGTCGCCTCAACGGGAACCGCCCGCCTCAGGTTTGACGTCAAGTTCTACCTGATCGCCATGTTCTTCGTGATCTTTGATGTTGAGGCCGCGTTCATCTTCGCCTGGGCCATCGCCTTCCGGGAAGCGGGATGGACAGGGTATATGGGTATTCTCGTCTTCATCGGCGTTCTCCTTGCCCTGCTCGTCTATCTCTGGAGACTCGGCGGCCTTGACTGGGGAAGTCCCGGCGCAGCGCGCAGCGCCGGGGACAGGGGATAGCCTGATGCAGTGGAGCCTGACCGGCGCCGATGATCCGGCGCCCGAAAAAATCAACGGTACTGTCGAAGAGGCTGTGCGGGGTTCTCTCCTATTCAGCAGGCTGCAGGACCTGGTGTCGTGGGGCAGAAAGAACTCCATCTGGCCCTTTAACTTCGGACTTTCGTGCTGCTACGTCGAGATGGCGACCAGCATCACCTCGCGGTACGATATCGCCCGATTCGGCTCCGAGGTGATCCGAGGCACGCCCCGCGAGGCTGATCTGATGGTCATCGCCGGCACTGTCTTCATCAAGATGGCCCCTGTCATCAAGCAGCTCTATGAACAGATGATGGAGCCCCGCTGGGTGATATCCATGGGTTCGTGCGCGAACTCAGGCGGCATGTACGACATCTATAGCGTGGTGCAGGGTGTGGACAAATTCCTCCCGGTTGACCTCTACGTTCCAGGCTGCCCGCCGCGTCCCGAGGCGTTTATGGAGGGCCTTCTCCTTCTTCAGGAGAAGGTCGGCAGGGAACGCAGGCCTCTGAGCTGGGTTGCGGGGCCCCAGGGCGTCTATAGTCCCTCCATGCCTTGCCTGAGGGACATGAAGCGGCAGGAGCGGAAGAAGGCGACAACCCTCCGTTCCCCTGATGAGGTTTGAAGGTGGTCGAAACTAATATAGCGGACGAGTTGAAAAGGGTCTTTGCCGAAGGGGTCATCGCCTGCCAGCAGACCGCGGACAACGTACCGACCCTCTGGATCGACCCGGAGAGGGCTGTGGACGTTCTTCGTTATCTCCGGTCAGGCATCGAATCTCCCTATGCAATGCTCTTCGATCTCACCGCGGTCGATGAGCGCGACAGGACACACAGGAGCGGTCTGCCTGATGCCGACTTCACGGTAGTCTATCACCTCCTTTCCCCGGGCCGGAACAAAGACATACGCATAAAGACCGGGCTCAGGGGTGATTATCCCTCTGCCCGTTCGATGACCGGCATCTGGCCGAATGCGGACTGGTATGAGCGCGAGGCGTGGGACATGTTCGGCATCACCTTCGAGGGCCATCCTCACTTGAGAAGGATACTCATGCCGCCCTCCTGGGAAGGTCATCCCCTGAGAAAGGAACACCCTGCGCGGGCGACTGAGATCGGGCCGTTCAGGCTCCCGGCGGTGCGGGAGGAGGAGGAACAAGGCGCCCTCCGCTTCAGGCCCGAGGAGTGGGGCATGAAGAGACACGGCGAGGACACTGACTTCATGTTCCTGAACTTGGGTCCGCAGCATCCCGGTACCCACGGGCTACTCAGGATCATCCTCGAACTCGACGGCGAGGAGATCGTGGACTCTGTTCTTGACATCGGCTATCACCACCGGGCGGCCGAGAAGATGGCCGAGAGGCAGTCATGGCATACCTTCATCCCCTACACCGACCGGATCGATTACCTCGGAGGCGTGCTCAACAACCTGCCCTACGTCCTTGCGGTGGAGCAACTGGCAGGCATCACGGCGCCTGAGAAGGCTATGGTAATACGCGTGATGATGTGCGAACTCTTCCGCATCGCCAGCCACCTTGTCTGGTACGGCACCTTTGCACAGGATGTGGGCGCCCTTTCGCCTGTTTTTTACATGTTCACCGACCGGGAGCGGGTCTTTCAGATCATTGAGGCGGTCTGCGGCGGAAGGATGCACCCCAGCTGGTTCCGCATCGGCGGGGTGGCGCATGACCTGCCGCGGGGATGGGACCGGCTTGTCAGGGAGTTCCTCGACTATCTCCCGCCCCGTCTGGACGAATACGACGGCATGGTGATGAAAAACAGCATACTCAGGGCAAGGACAAAGGGCATCGGCAGGTACACCCTTCAGGAGGCGGTGGACTGGGGCGTCACCGGCCCTGGGCTGCGGGCCTGCGGCCTTGAGTGGGACTTCAGGAAGAAGCGTCCCTATTCCGGATATGAACTCTTTGAATTCGATATACCCACCGCGGTCCACGGCGACTGCTATGACCGCGGGCTCGTCCGGATCGAGGAGATGAGGCAGAGCCTCCGCATCATCGAGCAGTGCCTGAAGAATATGCCTGAGGGACCATACAAATCCGATCATCCTCTGGCAACCCCTCCCCGCAAGGAGCGGACGATGCATGACATCGAGACCCTTATCACGCATTTCCTCAACGTCAGCTTGGGGCCGGTGATGCCGGCGGGCGAGTCATTCTTCGGCATCGAGGCGGCAAAGGGCTGCAACGGCTATTACCTGATCAGCGACGGGGGAACGGCCTCGTACCGTACACGCATCCGGACGCCGTCCTTCAGCCATCTGCAGATGGTGCCGCACATCAGCAGGGGACTGATGATCCCGGATCTCATAGCAATACTGGGGAGCATTGATTTCGTGCTTGCGGATGTGGACAGGTGACCATGCTGACTGACGATGAACGGCGGGAGATAGAAAGGGAAGTCGAAAACTGCGTCAACAGACGCGAGGCGTGCGTCGAGGCCCTCAAGGTCATCCAGCGCAGCAGAGGCTGGGTGGCTGACGATCAACTGCGGGGTCTATCGGACATCCTCGATATGACGCCTGAAGAACTCGACAGCGTGGCGACCTTCTATCCCCTTATCTTCAGAAGGCCTGTTGGCAGGCACGTCATCCTTATCTGCGACAGCGTCAGCTGCTGGGTCATGGGGTATGAAGACCTCCTCCGGCATCTGAAGTCCAGTCTGGGGATCGGGCTGGGCGGGACAACAACTGACGGGCGGTTCACGTTTCTGCCTGTCGCCTGTCTGGGCGCTTGCGACCGTGCTCCGGCCATGATGGTCGATGACGAGCTGCACACTGATCTGACGAGGGAGAAGATCGATGACATACTGCGGCGATACCCCTGAGGCGGCCGATGGCTGAGCGTCCCCTCACCGGCGACATCAGGCCGGGCGTGATGCCGGACATATCAGCATACGAATCTGCCGGCGGATATGAGGCATTGCGGAAGGCTGTCTCCGGAATGAGCCCGGAGGATGTCCGGAAGGCGGTGACTGACTCGAACCTCAGGGGACGGGGAGGAGCGGGATTTCCCACAGGACAGAAGTGGAGCTTCGTTCCGCCGGGCGAGGCTGCGTCTCTTCAGAAATATTTCATCGTCAATGCCGATGAGATGGAACCAGGGACCTTCAAGGACCGCCTGCTGCTTGAATGCAATCCCCATCAGGTGATCGAGGGCGCGATCCTCGGCGCCTATGCCATCGGCGCCGGACGGGCCTATATCTTTCTGAGGTGGGAATACAGGCTTGCGGAACGGAGACTGAGGGAGGCCATGGCGGAGGCCATGGAAAAAAACTATCTCGGGAAGAACATCCTGGGCTCGGGATTCAGTCTTGAGCTGCGGATACACACCAGCGCAGGCAGGTACATCTGCGGGGAGGAGACGGCCCTGCTGAACGCCATGGAGGGAAGGCGGGCCATCCCGCGTGCGAAGCCCCCCTTTCCGCAGGTCTGTGGTCTCTGGGGCAGACCCACCATCGTCAACAATACGGAGACGGCGGCTAATATTCCTCCCATCATCAGGAATGGGCCGTCATGGTTTCACGGCCTCAGTCTTACCGAAGACGCAGGGACAAAACTGTACGGCGTCAGCGGAAGGGTGAAGAGGCCGGGGGTATGGGAACTCCCCATGGGCACGACCATCCGCGAGCTGCTGGAAGGGCACGCCGGAGGCATGCGGGAGGAATACCGCTTCAGGGGTGTCATCCCCGGCGGGGCCTCGACCGACTTTCTGGTTGAGGAGCATCTTGACGTGAAGATGGACTACGGCTCAGTTCAAAAGGCAGGCTCGCGGCTGGGCACAGGCATGATGATCATCCTCGATGACAGGACCTGCCCTGTGGGGATGGTACACAGCATCATAAGATTCATGGCAAGGGAATCATGCGGCTGGTGCACTCCCTGCAGGGAAGGCCTGCCGTGGCTTGAGAAGATCCTCAATGCCCTTGAGACAGGCGACGGCAGGCCCAGCGATATCGAACTCCTCGAGGAGCATACGCGCCTCCTTGGACCCGGCAATACCTATTGCGCCCTTGCGCCGGGAGCCGTGGAGCCCCTGCAGTCGGGCCTCAGGTTCTTCAGGGAGGACTTTGAGCGGCATATCAGGGAAAAGAGGTGCCCCTGGAGATAAGCCATGGCTACCATATTCATTGATAACATCCCCTATACCGTCAAGGACGGCCGGAACCTTCTTCACGCCTGTCTCTCCCTGGGATTTGACATCCCTTATTTTTGCTGGCATCCCGCTCTCCACTCGGTGGGCGCATGCAGGCAGTGCGCAGTGAAGCAGTTCAGGGACGAGAAGGACACCCGAGGAAAGATAGTCATGTCCTGCATGACGCCGGCTGCCGAGGGCACGAGGATCTCGATCAACGACCCTGATGTGAAACGCTTCAGGCGCTCGGTGATCGAATGGCTCATGACCAACCATCCCCATGACTGCCCTGTCTGCGACGAGGGCGGTGAATGCCACCTGCAGGACATGACGGTGATGACCGGACATGACTACCGGAGGTTCAGGTTCAGGAAGCGCACCCACAGGAACCAGTATCTCGGCCCCCTGGTGAACCATGAGATGAACCGCTGCATCCAGTGCTACCGGTGCGTAAGGTTCTACAGGGACTATGCGGGCGGCAGGGACCTGGATGTCTTTGCCTCTCATAACCGCGTCTACTTCGGCAGGCATGCCGACGGCTTGCTCCAAAGCGAGTTCAGCGGAAACCTGGTTGAGGTCTGTCCCACCGGCGTCTTTACGGACAAGACGCTCAAAGAGCACTACACGAGAAAGTGGGACCTCCAGACCGCGCCCACTGTCTGCGTGCACTGCGGCCTTGGCTGCAACACCATATCAGGAGAGCGCTACGGATCGGTTCGCAGGATCATCAATCGTTACAACCGCGACGTCAACGGCTACTTTATCTGCGACCGCGGGCGCTTCGGCTATGGCTTCGTCAACAGCGGGGAGCGCATCAGGACCCCGCTGATCAGGAGGAGCAAGTCAGGGGAGATGGGCCCTGTATCAAGGGAGGATGCGCTCAAACATCTTGAGGGTATCCTTTATTTCGGCGCCCGCGTTATCGGCATAGGGTCTCCCCGCGCCTCCCTTGAATCGAATTTCAGCCTCATGACCCTGGTCGGGCAGGAACATTTTTATGCCGGCATTTCGGAACAGGAGCAGAGTCTCATCGACCGGATCGTTGATATACTTTCACGGGGACCGGCGCCTGCGGCCTCCCTGAAAGACGCTGAAGAGGCGGATGCCGTACTGGTGCTGGGAGAAGACATTACGAATTCCGCTCCCCGTCTCAGCCTCAGCCTGAGACAGGCGGCGCTCAATAAGCCGATGGAGACAGCGCGGAAGATGCGCATCCCGGAATGGAACGACACAGCCGTCCGGACAGCGCTGCAGGGCCGGAGGGGGCCGTTCTTTGTGGCTGCGACCGCGGCAACGAAGCTCGATGAGATAGCGTCCGGTGTTTTGCACGCTGCGCCGGATGACATTGCGCGGTTCGGTTTCAGCGTGGCCCGGGAGGTTGATGGCAACGCCCCGGATGTCCTGCTCTCAGCAGAGATGACGGCGCTTGCCGGGGCAGCCGCGGATGCGCTGAAGAATGCCGAAAGACCTCTTGTCGTGGCCGGCATGGGATGCGGCAGTGAGGCGGTTATCCAGGCAGCGGCGCAGGCAGCGTGGGCATTGTGCGGCACAGGAAAAAAAGCGAGGCTTTTGTTCATCGTCCCTGAATGCAACACCCTCGGCCTTGGCCTGATGACGAGGCGGGGCATCGGGGCTGCTGTGAAGGCAGTGGCTGAAGGCGGCGGTGATACTGTCATCGTCATGGAAAACGACCTCTTCCGCAGGGCTGATGAAACGAAGGTCAAGGAGTTCTTCAGGGGCTTTAAACAGGTGATCGTTATTGACCACGTGCGGACAGCCACGACCGGTCATGCCGACGTCCTTCTTCCATCCTGCGCCTTTGCCGAATCCCAGGGGACCTATGTCAGCAGCGAGGGGAGAGCCCAGCGCTCCTTTAAGGTCTGTATGCCTGAGGGAGACATGCGGGAGAGCTGGCGCTGGATCACCGACATGGCCGAGATAGCAGGGCGTCCTGAGGGAAAGACATGGAGGAATATCGACCACGTGGTAAAGGCCCTTGCCGGTTTGATGCCGGTATTCGCGGGCATCGAGCATGCTGCCCCACAGGCTGGATTCCGCATGACAGGGCTCAGGATACCCCGACAGCCCCACCGGGCCAGCGGCCGCGCCGCGATCTCAGCGAACGTGAATGTTCACGAGCCCAAACCGCCTGTTGATTCGGATTCAGCATTCTCTTTTTCGATGGAGGGATATGAGGGTATGCCCCCTCCGGAGCTCATTCAACGGTACTGGTCTCCGGGCTGGAATTCTGTCCAGGCGTTGAATAAATTCCAGGAAGAGGTGGCCGGCCCCCTCAGAGGAGGCGATCCTGGCGTGAGATTGCTTCAGCCCGGACCATTGGAGGTCCCCGCATATTTCCGGGAGATACCCCCTTCCTTCAGACAAAGGGAAGATTCGTGGCTCCTCGTGCCTCTGTACCACATCTTCGGGTCTGAGGAACTGAGCGTATTCTCGCCGGTCATAGCCGGGATCTCGCCTGAGCCGTATATCGGCATCGGAGATCAAGACATGAAACGCCTTGGTGTCAACGAAGGGGATGCGGTGGCTGTGACACTTCCCGGTTACAGCAGGGTCTTCCCGGTAAAAAAGACCGCAGGGCTTCCGGAGGGCATTGCAGGGATGCCGGCCGGACTTCCGTCAGCGGGATGGACCGGACTGCCCGCATGGGCGGGGATAGTGAAAAAAGTGTTGCATAAAGAAGAGGACAGGCATGCGTAAAACGCCCCTGAATTACAGGAAAGGACCCGGCGCATGAACGAGACTATCATGCGCCTGCTGATGATCGCTGTTGTCCTTGGAGGGGCGCTCTTCATCGCCTCTGGGCTCATCTGGCTTGAGCGGAGGCTTCTCGGTCTCTGGCAGGACCGCTACGGTCCCAACAGGGTCGGCCCCTTCGGGACCTTCCAGGTTGTGGCTGACATGATCAAGGTCTTCACCAAGGAAGACTGGGTCCCTCCCTTTGCGGACAAGGCTGTCTTTGTCCTCGCCCCTGCGGTCATCGTGGCGACGATCCTCATGCCCTTTGCCGTCATCCCCTTTGCTCCGGCCATGCAGGTGATAAACCTCAATGTCGGCCTGCTCTTTTTTCTTGCGATGTCCGCGCTCGGAGTTTACAGCGTCACGCTCGCGGGCTGGTCGTCTGCAAGCAAATACTCCCTCCTCGGCGGGCTGAGGGCAGCAGCGCAGATGCTGAGCTATGAGGTCTTCATGGGGCTTTCCCTCGTGGGCGTTGTGCTCCTTTCCGGCTCCTTCAGTCTCGGGAGGATCGTCGAGGCGCAGCAGGGGCTCTGGTTCTGCATTCCCCAGTTCTTCGGGCTTGTTGTCTTTGTCATTGCAGGCGTGGCGGAGACACACCGTCTGCCCTTTGACCTTCCGGAAGCTGAAAGCGAACTCGTCGCCGGGTTCCACTCCGAGTATTCAGGCATGAAGTTCGGCATGTTCTTTGTGGGAGAATATCTGGGCGTGACCCTCGTCTCAGCGATGATCACGACCCTCTTCTTCGGCGGATGGATGGGACCTCTTCTGCCGCCTGTTGTCTGGTTTCTCCTGAAGACATTTTTCTTCATTTGTTTCTTCATATTGCTGCGGGCGTCCCTGCCGAGGCCGCGGTACGACCAACTGATGGCCCTCGGCTGGAAGGTTATGCTGCCTTTGTCGCTGATGAACATTGTGATTACCGGGGGGATACTCCTTGCGAGGGGATAAGGAATACAGGCGATGATCAGCATATTGCGCACCATCTGGAAGGTATTTCTCCACCTCTTCAGGAAACGGGTGACGATCCGGTATCCCGAGGAGAGACCCTCCCTTGCGCCGCGCTGGCGTGGGAGGATCGTCCTCTCTCGCGACCCTGACGGCGGCGAGAGGTGCGTTGCCTGTTACCTCTGCGCCGTCGCCTGCCCTGTGGACTGCATATCCCTTCAGGCTGCCGAGGATGAGGCCGGGAGGCGTTACCCCTCCTTTTTCAGGATAAACTTCTCGCGCTGCATCTTCTGCGGTTTCTGCGAGGAGGCATGTCCCACCTATGCGATACAGCTTACCCCTGATTTTGAGATGTGCGAATACATGCACCGGAACCTAGTCCATGAAAAAGAGGACCTGCTCATAAGCGGGCCCGGGAAATATCCGGAATATAGTTTCTACCGGGTGGCTGGATTGGCAATCAGCGGCAAGGACAAGGGAGAGGCTGAGAATGAGTCGGCGCCGGTGGATGTGAAGGACCTCATGCCGTGATACGGATACTGCGATGAACGGGCTTTTTTATATCTCCGGCTGCGTTGCGGTCATAGCCACCTTCATGGTGATCACGAGGGCGAACGCGGTGCACGCCCTTTTGTACCTTGTGGTTTCGCTTCTGGCGGTCGCCATGGTCTTCGTCACCCTCGGCGCTGCCTTTGTTGCGGCCCTGGAGGTGATCGTCTACGCAGGGGCTATAATGG
>JAKAGF010000012.1 GCA_021825805.1 Nitrospirota bacterium | reverse complement strand
CGGAGATCGTCGCCCCTGGACGGACGCGTCCTGCGCTGGCCGGTGAAGGTCCCGAAGAAGTCGCCGAATATATCGTCGAACACATCGCCGAACCCCGTCCCCGCGCCAAAAGGACCATAGCCGGCGCCAGAGCCCTCGGCAGTGCCGAACCGGTCGTAGTTCGCCCTCTTGGCCGGGTCGCTCAGGCAGGAATACGCCGCGTTGATCTCCTTGAACTTCTCTTCGGACGCCTTGTCTCCCGGGTTCCTGTCGGGATGATACCTGAGGGCGAGCTGCCGGAAGGCCTTTTTCAGGTCAGCCTCTGTTGCATCCTTCAAAACGCCGAGGAGTTCGTAGTAGTCTTTAGCCATGCTGTTTCAACAGAAAAAAGGGCCCGGAGGATGCCTGCCGGGATTTGCATAACAACAGACCCAGCGATAGTCCGGACCCTTTTCCGTGTCTCCTATTTCTTGTCCTTGTCCACGTCCTCGAATTCAGCCTCCACCACTTCTTCCTCGCCCTCCTTCGAGGGCCTCGCGGAACCGTCACCCGAGGGGCCGGCCCCTGCCTGATGAGCGCCCGTGGATTTATAAATATGTTCAGCGAGCTTATGCGAAACCGAGGTCAGTTTATCAGTGGCGGCCTTGATCGTCGCCGCGTCGGTACCGGAGTCCTTTGCCTTCTTGCATTCCGCAAGGGCGTTCTCGATATCTCTCTTCTCATCCGGCGTGACCTTGTCGGCATAGTCTGTCAACGACTTTTCGACGGTGTAGATGAGCGTATCGGCATTGTTTCTCGCCTCTGCCAGCTCCTTTTTCTTCTTATCCTCTTCCGTATGGGACTCGGCGTCGCGGACCATTTTCCTGATCTCATCTTCAGCGAGCCCGCTGGAGGCGGTAATCCTGATCGACTGCTCCTTGTTCGTGCCGAGGTCCTTTGCGGAGACGTGAAGGATGCCGTTTGCATCGATATCAAAAGTGACCTCGATCTGGGGTATGCCGCGGGGAGCCGGCGGTATGCCGATCAGCTCGAAGTTGCCGAGGAGTTTGTTGTCTGACGCCATTTCCCGCTCGCCCTGGAATATCTTGATGGTGACCGCGGGCTGGTTGTCGGTTGCCGTGGAGAATACCTGGCTCTTCTTCGTGGGTATGGTGGTATTGCGCTCGATAATCTTGGTGAAGATCCCGCCGAGGGTCTCAATGCCGAGTGAAAGAGGCGTGACGTCGAGGAGGAGCACCTCCTTCACATCGCCCTTCAGAACAGCGGCCTGGATGGCGGCGCCCACGGCAACGACCTCATCAGGATTGACCGTCCGGTTCGGCTCCTTGCCGAAGTAGTTCTGGACGACCTGCTGTACCTTCGGGGCCCTGGTCTGGCCCCCCACCATGAGCACTTCATCGATAGCGGACGGCGAAAGGCCTGCATCAGACAGGGCGTTTTTGCACGGCACCGTGGTGCTGTCAATGAGGTCTCCCACTAATTGTTCGAGCTTTGCCCTGGATATCTTCATGAGGAGATGCTTCGGCCCGGTGGAGTCGGCGGTGACAAAGGGGAGGTTTATCTCGGTCTCCGTTGCGGTAGAAAGTTCGATCTTCGCGCGTTCGGCAGCCTCCTTGAGTCTCTGGAGCGCCATCTTGTCGCTCTTCAGGTCAATGCCCTGGTCTTTCCTGAACTCATCCACCATCCAGTCGATGATCCTGAGGTCAAAGTCATCACCGCCCAGGTAGGTGTCGCCGTTGGTGGACTTGACCTCGATCACCCCTTCGCCGATCTCGAGGATGGATATGTCAAAGGTCCCTCCTCCAAGGTCGTAGACCGCGATCTTCTCTTCTTTTTTCTTGTCCATGCCGTAGGCAAGGGCAGCGGCTGTGGGCTCGTTGATGATCCTCAGGACGTTCAGACCGGCAATCCTGCCGGCGTCCTTTGTCGCCTGCCGCTGACTGTCGTCGAAGTAGGCCGGCACGGTGATCACCGCCTCTGTCACCTTTTCGCCCAGATAGTCTTCAGCAGCCTGTTTCAGCTTCTGGAGGATCATTGCTGATACCTCTGGCGGCGAAAAGCGCTTTCCCATTATCTCCACATGGGCGTCGCCGTTGGGCGCCTCCACGATCTTATAGGGGAGCCGTTTCTTTGCGTGGTCCACCTCGGGCGAGCTGTATTTCCTGCCCATCAGCCGTTTTATGGAAAAGATGGTGTTTTCCGGGTTTGTTATGGATTGCCGCTTGGCGATCTGCCCGACGAGACGCTCTCCCTTATCCGTGATCGCCACCACGGAAGGGGTGGTCCTGGTTCCTTCCTGGTTGGGGATTACGACCGGTTCTCCTCCCTGGACAACGGCAACCACTGAGTTCGTTGTGCCGAGATCGATTCCTATAGCTTTTCCCATGATAATAGTCCTCCTCTATGTTCTCATTATTCCGGATTTAATCTTCAGCTGATGTATCCTGTCCTTCTCCCGTCATTTTCGGCTTCATGGAGACAGCAACGAGGGAAGGGCGAAGCACCTTGTCATGAAACAGATATCCTGCCCTCAGTTCATCCGCCACCATCTTTTCGTCCAGGTCTTCCCTTTCCACCTGCATCATGGCGTGATGGACAGAGGGGTCGAAGCCTTTGCCCAATGCCTCGATTCTCCTGAGTCCGAATTTCTCGAGGGTCCTCTGCAGCTCCTTGAACGTTATCTCAACGCCCTGAACCAGCCCGGAATTGGGTTCTCCAGCAGCATGTTTGAGGGCGAGTTCAAGATGATCCATGGCCGGTAGAAGTTCGTACAGGAGCGATTCGTTGCCGTATTTTGCCAGTTCTTCCCTGTCCCGGTTTACCCTCTTCTTATAATTATCAAATTCAGCATACAATCTCAAGTATTTGTTGTTCAGCTCATCCGCTGTCTTTTCGGCCGCGTCTTTCCTCGCGACCTCTTCTGCCGCGTCCTCGATCTCATCGGCAGAGGGCGCTGCCAGAGGCTCTTCGTCCTTTATCTCCTGCATGTCCTGATCGTCCACGTCTGACCCCCGTTATTTATTTGTTGGAGAGCATGTCGGTTATGTAGTTTGCCGTCGAGGCGACGATAGTGATCGCCTGCTGGTAATTCATCCGCGTCGGTCCGATGATCCCGATGGCGCCGATCGGCCTGTTGCCTTCCCGGTAGGTCGAGACGACCATGCTGAGGTTCTTCATCTCTTCCAGGGGATTCTCCGATCCGATGAATATCTGCATGCCCGCGGCCTCGGATATCTGGTCAAGCAGCCTGAGGATGATGTGCTTGTCCTCGATCGCCCTGAGCAGCTCCTTTATCTTGTCGATATCGCAGAAGTCAGGCAGCTGGAGCACTTCCGAAAGTCCGGAGATATAGACATTGCCCGGCGATGAGGAGAAGATGTCCCTGCAGATCCTGACAGCCTGGCTTATCAGGTCGTCGCAGCGAAGACGGTCCTGCGAGAGGTCTCTGATCACCTTTTCCTTGATCTCCTCGACCGTGTGGCCGGTATGCTGGGCATTGATATACTCTGCAATGCGGTTGAGGTTGGACTGGGAAAGTTCCGGGTCAATGGTAATGACCTTGTTCTTGATGATGCCCTCGTCCGTGAACATGATCACAGCCAACTGGTTTTCTCTGTATTTGATCAGTTCGATCTTGCTCAGGGTCGACGTGGCTGCGTTGGGCGATACGCTGATGCCGATATAATGAGACAGGGACGAGAGCATCCGCGAGGCCTCATCAAACACTGTATTGATATCCTGTCTTATGACTTCAAGTTTTTTATTAAGTTCGGTCACTAACTCATTGTTAGTAAAGTGATTATCATCTTTTAACGTGTCAACGTAATAGCGGTATCCGAGGTCAGTGGGGACCCTTCCCGCAGAGGTGTGCGGCTGCGCCAGGAACCCCATTTCCTCAAGGTCGGACATGATATTGCGGATAGTTGCCGGTGACAGACCAAAAGGGTATTTTTTGGTAACAGCACGGGAACCCACCGGTCCGGGGGAGTTTATGTGGCACTGGATAACAGCGAGCAAGACGCTCTTACTTCTTTCGTCAAGCATGTTTAGCACTCTCCATGATCGAGTGCTAATAATTTAACAGGAAAGGGTTTTCAGTGTCAAGTGAGGTTGGTTATGGCATGTGGTGAGGTTATTGCCGGTTCAGTTGAGCCTTCCAGCCCGCTCATCGATGGGGAGTATCCCCAAAAACCCCTCCACTGTATGCCCAATATCTTGTCCGCATCTGACCCCGACTGCTTGTCTTGTTTACCTGTATAGTAATAGAAGAATTGAAAACTCAGTGGCAGTGGAGATGCTGGAATCGCTAAAACCGTTTATCAGCCGTGAAGAGTATTCGGTTGCAAAACTGTACATGGAGGAGAAGTCATGAAAGCAAAAGCATTGAGGTTGCCTGACAACCTTTTGGATGTTGTTAAGTTTGCTGAGAAAAAAGAAAGACTTGATGAACCGACCACGCTTAGAAAGTTCTTAAGGCTTGGAGCAGAAAAATACATAGGAGACAGTTATGCCCGTGGTGACATAAGCCTGAGGGAGGCGGCAAAGGTTCTTGATATTACGGCACGGGAGACCCTTGAGCTTTTTGGGGATATGGGGATTGTCGGCAATGTTGACGCTGACAAGGCATTGAAGGCGATTTTTTTTGTCGGAAAAAAGAGTGTCAAGAGATGAGCGGGATAAGACGGATTTAAACTGCATTACTCAGGTCATAACCTTCATATGCGCAGGCGGGGTGAAAGATAACCTTGGATAATCAACGGTCTTTCTGGAACATTTCCGCTACTGAACTTCTTCAGCAACTGAAAACGACTCCACAGGGATTAACTGATAGTGAGGCCCGGCTGCGTATCACACAGTTTGGGGCCAATCTCCTCAAGCCTAAAAAAAGAGCGACTGCGCTTTCGCTCCTCCTTTCTCAATTCAATAGTCCGATCATCCTGATCCTGATCTTTGCCTCAGGGCTCTCTTTTTTCCTGCACGACCCTGTAGATGCCGTAATCATCTTTGCAATTGTCCTCGTAAGCGGGCTCCTCGGCTTCTGGCAGGAACGCGGGGCGACGAATGCAATTGACAAGTTACTGTCTATCGTACAGATCAAGGCTACGGTTCTGCGGGATGGAACCCTGAAGGACATTCCAGTTGAGGAGATAGTGCCCGGAGATATCGTTACATTCAAAGCCGGTGATGTCATTCCAGGAGACTGTCTGGTCCTCGAATCAAAAAATCTCTTTGTGGACGAGGCATCCCTGACAGGCGAGACCTACCCTGAAGATAAAATAGCCGGGATACTGCCGGAGGCAACTCCTCTGGCCAAAAGGACCAACACTCTTTTCATGGGCACACATGTAGTCAGCGGCAGTGCAAATGCAGTTGTCGTACACACAGGAAGGGATACCGAATTCGGCAAGGTCTCTGAACGCCTTGCGCTCAGACCTCCGGAGACTGAATTTGAGCGAGGGGTGAAGCAATTCGGCTACCTTCTTATGGAAGTTACGCTGCTGCTCGTAATTGCCATTTTTGCCTTCAACGTATACCTGGCGCGTCCTGTCCTGGACTCGTTTCTTTTTGCGTTAGCGCTCGCCGTAGGATTGACCCCGCAACTGCTGCCTGCCATTATCATGGTCAACCTCGCCCACGGCGCAAAGGGCATGGCGCTCAAAAAGGTAATCGTGAAACGCCTCGCCTCTATCGAGAATTTCGGCAGTATGAACGTGCTCTGCTCCGACAAGACCGGCACCCTGACCGAAGGTGTGGTGCACGTCCGCTCTACTCTTGACCTCGAGGGCAATGAAAGCGAAAAGGTCCTGCTCTATGCCTATCTCAATTCTTTTTATGAAACAGGGTTTGCAAATCCGATTGATGAAGCGATACGCACTTATCGGACGTTTGATGTCTCGGCCTGGCAAAAGCTTGACGAAGAGCCATACGATTTTGTCCGCAAACGCTTGAGCATCCTGGTCTCCAATGGCAATACACATCTTATGATCACGAAAGGGGCGCTGAAAAATGTGCTCGCTGCCTGTTCAACAGCGGAAACTTCCAGCGGGACCGTTGTGGATATTGCTGCAATACAGGACAAGGTACAGTCCCATTTTGAGGAATTCAGCAGCCAGGGCTTTCGCACAATGGGGATTGCTTACCGGGACGTCGGCACTGCGCCGGGTATTACTAAAGACCACGAAGCAGGCATGACTTTTTTAGGGTTCCTTGTGCTTTTCGATCCGGTCAAATCAGGTATAGCCGGGACTATAGCGGATCTCAAGCGCCTCGGCGTTTCTTTAAAGATAATCACCGGGGACAATCGTCTGGTTGCCGCCCATGTGGGACAACAGGTCGGTTTATTGGACTCCGGGATCTTCACTGGTCCGGACCTCCGGCTGATGAGCGATGAAGCCTTGCTCAAAAAGGTAAATGAAGTAAATGTTTTCGCAGAGATCGAGCCTAATCAGAAAGAGCGCATCATCCTTGCCCTGAAAAAAGCTAAAAACGTAGTCGGTTATATGGGAGACGGCATCAACGACGCCTCTGCTCTTCATACTGCGGATATAGGCATATCTGTGGACAGCGCCGTTGATGTGGCCAAGGATGCGGCAGATATTGTGCTGCTCGAAAAAGACCTTGGAGTTCTTGTGAGTGGAGTACAGGAAGGGAGGAAAACTTTTGCCAATACCCTGAAGTATGTATTCATGGCGACAAGCGCCAATTTCGGCAATATGTTCAGCATGGCAGGGGCATCTCTTTTTCTCCCCTTTCTCCCCCTCCTGCCCAAGCAGATACTGCTTACCAATCTGCTGACGGATTTCCCGGAGATGACTATTGCCACAGACAATGTGGACAAAGAGCTGGTTGAGGGCCCCCGGCGCTGGAACATGAGATTCATACGGAACTTTATGATGACCTTTGGTCTTCTGAGTTCTATATTTGACTATCTCACCTTCGGCGTACTGTTATTTATTCTCCACGCTTCCCCGGAGGAATTCAGGACCGGCTGGTTTGTGGAGTCTGTCATCTCGGCATCTCTGGTTGTGCTCGTGGTCCGCACAAGGGGCCCCTTTTTCAAAAGCAGGCCCGGGAAATTCCTGTTCATAGCAACACTGCTGATCGCCGGCGTTGCGATGATATTGCCTTTCATTCCAATTGGAGGAAGGCTCTTTGGATTTACCCCATTGCCGGCCTCATTTATAGTCCTCATGGGAGTAATTGTGGCGGTCTACATCGCTTCGGCTGAAGCGGCAAAAAAGATATTTTACAAGAAAGTCAGATTTTGAGAAATGGGGTTTGTATTTACCACCCCAGCTTGCCGGCAAGGAGTTTTGCGTACATATCCTTTGGCAGGAAGGCGGAGCGGTGGATGTCCTCTGAATAATACTTTGTCCTGAGTTTGTCCTTCCGGCGTATCTCCCTGGGGTCGAGCTTTTTCGACCCCACCGAGAAGGTCCACCAGTTGCCCGCATAGGTGGCGATGGGAGCGGTGTAGAGATCCACGACCGGGAAGACCGCCTGCATCGTCTTCTGGACCTCAACCACAAGCTCCTTGTGAAAATGGAGCGATTCCGAAAGCGTGACGAACATGCCGTCAGCCGTGAGGCAGTCCTTGATCGACCTGAAGAACTTTCCGGTGAAGAGGCTTGTTGCGAAGCCGACGATATCGGTGGAGTCAACGATGACCGCGTCGATGTCCCCTTTCCGTCCCTTGACGAACTCGGCGCCGTCCATGCACTTGATCTCAACGCGTTTGTCGTTGACGCCGCACGCCACGGATGGGAAGAACTTTTTCGAGACATTGATCACCTCTTCGTCGATCTCGATAAAGTATACCTTTTCAACGGACTTGTGCCTGAGGACCTCCCGCACCGTCCCGCCGTCGCCGCCGCCTATGACGATCACCCTGCGTGGATTCGGGAGGGCCTTGAGCACCGGGTGGACGAGCATCTCATGATAGAAGAACTCGTCGCGCTCCGTGATCTGCACCACCCCGTCGAGGATGAGCATCTTGCCGAAGAAGGGGTTCTCGAAGACCTCGATGGACTGGTACCTGCTCTTGCCGCTGTGGAGGATGCGGGAGACCTCGTAGAGGTACTGGATCGGCGCGTAGGGGTCCTTCTCGAAGAACTTTATCATGAGATTCCTCCTCAGATTAGGATGGTCTTGGGTATCGAAAAGCCGTTGAACTCTGATGCGTAGGATATGGTGTAGGCCCCTCCGGAGAGGATGAGGACGCGGCTGCCGATCTCGGGTTCGGGCAGCTCGATGCCTTTGTCGATAACGTCGAAGCTGTCACAGCTCGGCCCGGCGAGGGTCCACTCCTTCGTCTCTTTCGACCCCTCGACGATATAGCTGTATTTGATGCCGCCGACGCTTTCCATGAGGCCGTTAAAGACGCCGACGTCGATGTAGAGCCAGTTTTCGTCACCCCTCCTCGCCTTGCCGATGACTCGCGAGACGAATATGCCGGCGTCGCCCACCACCGCCCTGCCGGGCTCGATGAAGATCTGGATGTTGTCCGGGAATTTGTCATAGATGAGGCTGTCGACGTTGTTCTCTATGGTGGCTATGTCAACGACGTTCTTGGTGTATTTGATCGGATAGCCGCCGCCGATATTCAGCACCGAAAGGCGGATGCCGGCCTTGCGCGCCCGGTCCCAGAGCATCTTCGCCTTGTCCAGCGCGGAGTTCCAGTTGTAGGGGTTTGTGCACTGCGAGCCGACATGGAAAGTCAGGCCGACCGGCCTGAGTCCCTTCTTCCTGGCGTACACGAGGAGTTCCTCCGCCTCGTCAAGTTCAACCGCGAACTTCTTGCTGAGCGGCCATTCAGAGCCCTCATTCGGCACGGACAGCCGCACATAGACCTTGCAGCCCGGCGCAAAGTCCCTGAGCTTTAGGACTTCGTCCTTCGAGTCAAAGGCGAAGAAGTCAACGCCGTATTCGGCGGCGGCCCGCAGGAACCGGAATGACTTGATGGGGTTGCTCGTGATGATATGTTCCCTGGGAACGCCGATGGATTCGAGTATGGCAAGTTCGCCCTCTGATGCGATCTCGAAGCCCAAACCGAGATTGTGGATCAGCCGGAGCACCTCTACGTCGGGGTTCGCCTTGACCGCATAGAACACCTTCGAGTTCCTGATCTTCCTGCCGATGGAACGGACCTTCTGCTTGACCTTTGCCGTGTCCATGAGGAGATAGGGCGGGTCCATCTCCGCTGTCCTCAGAAAGGCGAGAGCCTTCTTGATGGTGGACTTGGCCGTAATATCGGTATGCGACTTGTCTATCCTGAATCTGATCGCCATGGGTTGCCTGAGAGTTAATGAATTCATATTAAAAGGCATTTGGCCAAAAATTGCAACAACTCCGGCGATGATATCTGGTAAACTTTTGCATATCATGATTCGCGTTGAAAATCTCGTGAAACGTTTCGGCCCTGTTACGGCGGTTGACGGCATCTCCTTTGCCGTGGCGCCGAAGACCATATTCGGTTTTCTCGGCCCGAACGGCGCCGGCAAGACCACGACCATCAGCATCCTCTGCACGCTGCTCGCTCCCACCTCGGGTGAGGCTTTCATCAACGGCCACGACTGCGCTGCCGAGTCTGCCGCTGTCCGCAGGTCCATCGGCATAGTCTTTCAGGACAGTTCCCTTGACAAGGACCTGACGGCCCGGGAAAACCTCCTGTTCCATGCGTACCTGTACCGCGTCGATGCGTCCGAACGAAACCGGCGGGTCGAAGATGCCCTGAAATTCGCAGACCTCCACGAGAGGGCCGACGATCTGGTGAAGCGGTTTTCAGGGGGCATGAAGCGGCGGCTCGAAGTGGCCAGAGGGTTGATCCACAGGCCGAAGGTGCTTTTTCTTGATGAGCCGACCCTCGGCCTCGATCCGCAGAGCAGGTCGAACCTATGGGAGTTCATCACGCGGCTGCCGAAGGAGCACGACGTCACCATATTCATGACAACCCACTATATGGAGGAGGCGGAGGTCTGCAGCCGCATCGCCATTATCGACAAGGGCAGGATCATTGCATCGGGCACGCCGGGCGAGTTGAAGAAGATCGTGGGGGGCGATGTCATTTACCTCAGGACCGAGGACAACAAAAAGGCGGCTGAAGAGATCAGGCGTCTTTTTCAGATTGAGGCCGCGGAAAAAGAGGGTGAAATATTCCTGTCGGTCCCACGAGGGGACAGTGTCATCCCGGAGCTTATACGGGAGATCGGCGAGCGCGTCCTGTCCGTGCGCATGCAACGGCCGACGCTCAACGATGTCTTCCTGAAACTCACCGGCAAAGAGATCCGGGAGGAGACCGCGGCCTCGGGCGACGACATCAAGGAGGCGGTGCGGTCCTACAGGAGGCGGCATGATAGAGGCTAACGCCGTTTACGTCATTGTCGCTCGCGAGTTCAAGAAGTTCGTCAGGGAGAGGAGCAGGCTCGTCTCGACGATAGCGCGTCCGCTCGTCTGGCTCTTCCTCGTGGGCGGAGGCATGTCCCGGCTTGTGCCCACCGGGACCGGGCCTTCATATATTCAGTTCATCTTCCCCGGCATCCTCGGGATGACGATCCTGTTCAGTTCGATCTTCTCCTCGATATCGATCATCTGGGACAAGGAGTTCGGTTTCATGAAGGAGATACTCGTTGCCCCCATTTCACGGTTCTCGGTTGTCGTTGGAAAGGCGACGAGCGGCATGGTCCTCTCGACCATTCAGGCGGTGATCATCCTCGCCTTTTTCCCGCTCGTGGGGCTGAAGATCGGCGTTTTTCAGGCGCTGGGCATTGTCTTCGTCTGCATGGTCCTCTCTTTTGCTATAGCCGCCTTCGGCATTCTCCTGGCCTCCTTTTACGAGAGCTACGAGAGTTTCAGCGTTATCATGAATTTCATCGTGATGCCCATGTTCTTCCTCTCCGGGGCTATGTATCCCGTAAAGATGATGCCTGCCCTGCTGCGGGTCTTTACGAAGCTCAATCCGCTGACATACGGGATTGACGCCCTGAAGCACCTGATATTTCCGAACGAGACCGGGGCGCTGAGCGCGGACTTTTCGCTCTTCGTGGACATCGGCGTGATCCTCGCGGCCTCTATCGTTTTCGTTGCTTTGGCCGGAAAGGCCTTTGAGCGGAAGGGATAGGGTCGTTTGACTTTCCGGGGGACCGCCGTTTAAACTCTATTTTTCGGTGCATCGTCATGAAAAAAGATCTCGTAAAAATACTCGGAACCGCCCTCAGCTCGATGAGCGTATCGCCCCTGCCGCAGATTGATGTGGAGATACCCAAGGTCGAGGCCCACGGCCATGTCGCTACCCCTCTTGCGATGGGTTTGGCAAAGACTCTCAGGCAACCTCCCCGCAGGATCGCGGAAGACATCGTGGCCGCCATTAAAGACAATCCCCTGTTTGAGAAGGTGGAGATCGCAGGCCCGGGGTTTATTAACGTTACCTTCACAAATGAATATCTTCGCGCATCCCTGTTGCATCTCCTGGAAGGCGACGCGTCGATGCTGCGGGTGGACGCAGGCAACGGCAGAAGGGCGCTTGTGGAGTTCGTGAGCGCCAACCCGACGGGACCGCTCCACATCGGCCATGCGCGGGGAGCGGCGGTCGGCAACGCTCTCTGCAATCTGCTCCAGGAATCCGGGTTCTCGGTTGAACGGGAGTTCTATATCAACGATGCCGGCAGGCAGGTGCTACTTTTGGGCGAATCGGTATTCGCCAGATATATGCATCTCTGCGGGTTTGAGGGGTATGCGTTTCCGGAAGAAGGCTACAGGGGAGATTACATCGAGGACATCGCGCGGGAATTCAGGGAAAAAGAGGGAGATCATTATTCGCGGGTTGCGAAGGAAGAGGGGCCTCGGAAGGGGATCATCGCTGCTCGGGAGTTCGCCTACAGCAAGATGCTCGATCTCATCAGAAAGGACCTTGAACTGTTCAAGGTCACGCCCTACGACCGTTGGGTGTCCGAGCGAAGTCTTTACGACAAGGGCGAGGTTGCTGGGGCCATCTCCTTTCTCAAAGAGAAGGGGTGCATGTATGAAAAGGATGGCGCCCTCTGGTTCAGGTCCACCGACTTCACGGACGACAAGGACAGGGTTGTGATCAAGAGCGACGGCGCGAATACCTATTTTGCGTCAGACATCGCCTATCACAAGGACAAGCTCGACCGCGGTTACGACATTATCATCGATATCTGGGGCGCTGACCATCACGGCTACATTCCGCGGATCGAGTCCGTCATGCGCGCTTTCGGATACGACAGCAGCCGGTTCAGGGTGATCCTGGTACAGATGGTGAACCTCCTGAAGCATGGGGAGCCCTTTCAGATGTCAAAACGCACCGGCGCCTTTGTTGCGCTGAGCGAGGTGGTGGACCTTGTGGGCGCTGACACGACAAAATTCATCTTTCTCACGAGAAAGTCGGACAGCCACCTGGATTTTGATATCGACGTTGTCACGGCCCAGTCCGCCGAGAACCCGGTCTACTATGTCCAGTACGCCAACGCCCGCATCAACAGCATCCTTGCCAATGCCCGTCAGAAGGGGCTTGAAACGGAAAGGTTTGAAGGCGCGGACCTGTCTCCCCTTTCCGCTCCTGAGGAACTGGAGATCATCAGGAAGCTTCTTTCCTATCCCATGGTGCTTGAGGGGGCCGCCCGGTCGTACGAACCGCACCACATCACCTTTTTCCTCCAGCAGCTGGCAGGCATCTTCCATCCCTACTACCACAAGTACAAGGTTGTGGGGGATGACGCCGCCGTTACAGCAGCGCGTCTCGCGCTCTGTGCGGGCATAAAGAAGGTGCTTCACGACGCCCTCACCATCCTCGGCGTCACTGCGCCCGAGCGGATGTAGTGCGGGCATCGCCGGGCCGCCGGCAAAGTTGTTGACAGGTCCTTCCCGATATTGGTTTAATAGACACCGATGGTACCGAAAACAGACAAGATATGGATGGACGGCAGGCTCGTTGACTGGGACAAGGCGCAGGTGCATGTCCTTACTCATACGCTCCATTACGGCCTCGGGGTGTTCGAGGGCATCCGTTGCTATCGGACCGAAAAGGGCTCAGCCATCTTCAGGCTCGACGAACATGTTGACCGGCTCTTTGATTCAGCGCATATCTTCATGCTGGATATCCCTTTTACGAAGAAGGAGATCAGGGACGCCATCATCAAGACGATCAGGGCGAACAAACTCCGCGAGTGCTATATCCGGCCGCTGGCATATCTGGGATTGGGCGTGATGGGACTCTATGCAAAGGACAATCCGGTGAAGGTCTCCATTGCCGTCTGGCCCTGGGGCGCCTACCTCGGCGACGAAGGGCTGGAGAAGGGGATAAAGGTTAAGGTCTCCTCCTTCACGAGACATCACGTCAATGTGGACATGACCCGGGGCAAGGTCTGCGGCTATTACGTCAATTCGCAGCTTGCCAAGAAAGAGGCGATCATGTGCGGCTACGACGAGGCGCTCATGCTCGATACCGAAGGGTACGTTTCGGAGGCCTCGGGCGAGAACGTCTTCATGGTAAGGAAAAACCGGATCAAGACGACGCCGCTTACGTCCATTCTGGAGGGCATTACGCGGGACAGCGTCATCAGCCTTGCTCTGGACAACGGCATAGAGGTGGTTGAAGAACGCTTTACCCGTGACGAGCTCTACATTGCCGATGAGGCCTTTTTCACCGGCACTGCCGCCGAGGTGACGCCTATCAGGGAAGTGGACTGCCGGATGATCGGCAGCGGCAGCCGCGGGAAGATTACGAAGAAACTGCAGTCCCTCTTCTTTGATATCGTCAAGGGGAAGAACAAGAAGTACGAATCCTGGCTGACGCGTTTTTGATCTTCCCGTCTTCGTGAAAAAAAAGAGGCGCGGTTTGTACCGCGCCTCTTTTTTTTGTTTCAGTGATACTACTTCTTATGGCATTTACCGCAGTTGGCTGCGTCCTTTGATGCGAAGGCCTTCTCGCCGTTATGGCAGGAGCCGCAATTCTTGCCGGCGTTCATATCCGCCATGGTGTACTTTCCGCCCTTCTTCATCGGGAAGATCTTGGTATGACAGTCATTGCACTTCAGACCCTTGTCAGCGTGAATCTTGCCGTCAAAGATGACCTTGCCTGGTGCGCCACCCGCGAATTCCACGGTCTTTCCCGGAGGAACGGCCAGGGCGCTGCCTACGAATGCGACTGCTACAAAGACGGTCAGGAGTAATACGGTGATCCTCATCTCTTCACCCCCTTTCATGAGCCGGATTTTTATCCTGATACTCAGGATTGTAATAAACGGCATATTGTACCAATAAGTGAGGCGCCAAGTAAAACGCCGGGCAATTACAGCGGCTGATCAGGAACAGACGCCCGGACCCAAGCACACTATAATGTAAATAAAAGTCGCTGTCAAGCGGCGTGGAAGGGGGCGTCATAACAGCGAGGCGTGACGCTATCGTGTCCTTGACTTTAAGGCCCTGATCATTTACTTTTGAGGGTAATGCGGGAAAGGGAAGCTGAGCGATATTTCAATGAGGGCCTCGACGCCCTGAGGCTGGGAAATTGTCTCGCTGCCCTTGCTTTTTTCGAAAAGGCCGTTTCCCTGGCGGACAAGCCGCTGTACCGGTCCTACGTCGCCTATGGCATTGCAAAAGAGAGGGGACAGGCGCATCGCGCCGAGCAGATCTGCCGGGAGGCCATAACATGCGATCCTGGAAACAGCTTTCTGTATCTGAACCTCGGCAGGGTGCTGCTGGTTGCCGGACGAAAGCCTGAGGCCATAGAGATATTCAGGAAAGGACTGAGGTGCGGCGGGAATGCCGGTATCGTTCAGGAACTCAACAGACTTGGTACGCGCAAGCCCCCGATTTTTCCCTTTCTGAAGAGGGACCATCCGCTCAATAAATATCTGGGTATGATCCTGCGCCGGATGAGGCCCCGGTAATACGGCGCGAATATCCAGACCTGCGACACGGCCTGCAGGCGAGAGGACGATTTTTCTTTGAGTTTTCCTGCCCGTTCCGGGCTGTTTTCTTGACAACAAAACTGGGGTAGTGGTAATTTGTACCTTATGGCCAAAGACTATAAGGACACGCTGAATCTTCCTCAAACAGAGTTCCCCATGAAGGCGAATCTCGGCCAGCGCGAGCCGGAGATGCTCCGGTTCTGGGAAGAAAAAGGGATCTATGCGAAGATGCAGGACCTCCGGAAAACCGCCTCCGCTTCCGCATACATACTCCATGACGGACCGCCTTATGCGAACGGCAACATCCATATGGGCCACGCCCTGAACAAGGTGCTCAAGGACGTTATCGTCAAATACAAGTCAATGAAGGGGTACTACGCGCCGTATGTCCCTGGGTGGGACTGCCACGGCCTTCCCATTGAGCTGCAGGTGGACAAGAACCTGGGCGACCGGAAGGACAAGATCAGCACACTCGAGAAGCGGAAACTCTGCAGGGAATACGCGGCCCGGTTTGTTGACATACAACGTGAGGAATTCAAGCGGCTGGGAGTATTCGGCGACTGGGCCCGGCCCTATCTCACCATGACGTATGACTACGAGTCGATTATCGTCGGCGAGTTCTTCGCCTTTTTCAGGAACAGATACGTCTACAAGGGAAAGAAACCGGTCCACTGGTGCCCTTCCTGCGTTACCGCCCTGGCTGAGGCTGAGGTGGAATACGCTGACAAGGAATCCCCTTCAGTGTTCGTGAAATTCCCTGTTGACGCGGAAAACGTGGAGCGTTTCTTTCCCGGCCTCGCGGGCCGCAGGGTGTTCGTCGTCATCTGGACGACGACGCCGTGGACACTGCCTGCGAACCTTGCGCTCGCCTTTCATCCTGACCTGGATTACGTTGCCCTGGAGCATGGAGACGAGGTATTGATCGTTGCGGAGGGCAGGGTGGAGGCCTTATCCGGGCGGATAGGACTGAAGGGAAATGCGCTCACTTCGGTGCGGGGCAGGGACCTCGAAGGCATGAAGGCGGACCATCCCTTCATCAACAGGAAGTCCGTTGCGGTCCTGGGCGAATTCGTTTCGCTCGAAGAAGGAACGGGCATTGTCCATATAGCGCCGGGCCACGGCGAGGATGATTATGAAACAGGACTCAGGTACAGCCTGGACATATACGCGCCCGTGGACGACCGGGGCAAATTCACTAAACAGGCGGGCGAACTGGAGGGTCAGTTTGTCTTTAAGGCCAATCCCGTGATCGTCGAGATGCTGAAGCAGAGGAACGCCCTGATCGCTGAAGAGAAGATCACCCATTCCTATCCGCATTGCTGGAGGTGCAAGAAGCCGGTTATCTTCAGGGCTACTGAACAGTGGTTTATCGCGGTGGATCATAACGACCTAAGGAGGAGATGCATCGAGGAGATAGACCGCGTTAACTGGGTCCCGCGGTGGGGACGTGAGCGCATCCACGGCATGATCTCCAACAGGCCGGACTGGTGCATCTCGCGCCAGCGCAGCTGGGGAGTGCCGATAACGGTCTTGAGATGCGACGAGTGCGGCGCCTTCGTTGAGGAGGAATCCGTCCTTGACGGCATAACCGGCCAGGTGAGGGAGCACGGCGCTGACGTCTGGTTCATGAAAGAGGCGCAGGAGTTCCTTCCCCCGGGCCACACGTGCGGCCGGTGCGGGCAATCGCGGTTTGTCAAGGAAATGGACATCCTTGATGTCTGGTTCGATTCAGGGGTGAGCCATGCGGCTGTTGTGGAGCACGACGACAGGCTTTCCTGGCCTGCGGATATGTATCTTGAGGGAAGCGACCAGCACCGCGGCTGGTTTCAGAGTTCTCTGATCGCTTCAGTGGGCGTGCGCGGCAAGGCCCCCTACCGCACGGTGCTGACCCATGGATTTGTCGTGGACGGCGCAGGCAAGAAGATGTCAAAATCCCTCGGCAATGTGATCGCTCCCCAGGAGATCATCAAGGGGTACGGCGCCGAGATTCTCCGTATCTGGGTCTCAGCTGAGGACTACCGCGACGACATCCGGATATCCAAGGAGATTCTGAACCGCCTGACCGAGGCGTACCGCAAGATCAGAAACACCTGCCGTTTCCTCATGGGAAACATCTACGACCTCGACG
Source organism: Nitrospirota bacterium (assembly GCA_021825805.1). Classification (GTDB taxonomy): domain Bacteria; phylum Nitrospirota; class Thermodesulfovibrionia; order Thermodesulfovibrionales; family UBA6898; genus JAKAGF01. Next base: position 9,058 of record JAKAGF010000012.1, on the reverse strand, counting down.
GACGGGACTACAGCGGAAGTCTTCAGGAGATAGACCGCTGGGCCATGAGCAGGCTCCAGGGGCTGATCATCAGGGTGACCAATGCCTATGAGAACTTCGACTTTCACGAGGTCTTCCACGCTGTTCATCATTTCTGCGTGGTTGACATGAGTTCCCTGTACTTGGATATCCTCAAGGACCGTCTGTATACAGCGAAGGCCGACTCCGACGAGCGGCGGGCGAGTCAGTGGGTCCTGGCGGAGGTCCTCTCGACCCTCACCCGGCTGATGGCGCCGGTGCTGTCGTTCACCGCCGAGGAGATATGGGGCCATATACAGACATGGAAGGTCGCTTCCGGCAGGGCCGATGCAGAGGCCGACGGGACGGGCGAATCCGTCTTCTTCTCCTCATTCCCCGAGGTGAAGGAGGCATTTCTCGACCAGGACCTCGAAGAACGCTGGACGAGGCTCATCGAGCTGCGGGACGAGGTGAACAAGGCGCTTGAGATCAAGCGAGCGGAAAAGTTCATCGGTAATCCGCTTGAGGCGAAGGTCATCCTTTCGCTGCCTGAATCACTAAGGCAGCTTGCCGGGTCCTATGCCGAATTTCTGCCGGTCTTTTTCCTTGTTTCCGGAGTGGAGATAAGCAGCGGTCCGCTGACGGACGGGTATGAGAGCCCACTGATCGAAGGGTTGCGGGTCCTCGTTGAGCGCGCAGCAGGAAACAAGTGCCGGCGGTGCTGGAACTGGAGCGGAAAGGTCGGCGCGTTTCCGGATGCTCCCGACCTCTGTGATCGGTGCCATAAAGTCGTTACGTAGTCTGGTACCCGACACCCCCTTTTCAGACTGCGCAGACGGGATGCTCCGGACAGCCCGGAGATGGATGGTTCATGAAGAAAATCATCATAGCGGATGACCTGAAGTCCATGGCGCTGCGGGAAGAGAGTTTCCTGCACCGGGGCGATATGCGGGTCGTGGGCGCTGCATCGAATGAAGAGGCCCTTGAGCTCCACAAGGGGGTGCACGCTGATCTCATCATAGTTACCGCAGATGCCCAGGGCCTTGGCGTGAATTCCTTCTGCAAGACGATCAGGTCCCGGGAAGAGCTGCGCGAGGTGTCGGTCATTGTCGTCAATATCAGCGGGCAGGCAGATGCTGCCGGACTTTCCGGCTGCAAGGCGAATGCTGTCATCAATCCGCCTGTATCCATCCCCCGGCTTCTTGAAAAGGCGCACCAGCTTCTTCATATATCAAAGCGGGAGGCCTACCGGGCTCCGGTCAGCGTGCGGATACAGGGAGAGGTCAGGGAAAGGCCCTTTCTCTGTCATTCGGAGAACCTCAGCTCATCGGGAATGCTCTTTGAGACGGACAGAAAACTGTCCGGAGGAGACGCTATTTTCTGCTCGTTCCTGCTCCCGGATACAACGCGGGTCCATGCGGATGCGGAGATCGTCAGGGTCGTTGAGCGGCCGTCGGAGTTCGACACGAGACAATACGGGGCGCGATTCTTGAGCATCGAGGACAGCTGCAGGTCGGCCATTGAGACGTATATCGCGGGCCGGTTCCAGCAGTCGTAACCGACGCGGCGGAGCAATGCAGCAGGAGTATCAGTCCTTTCTCGGACGGAGGGTCCTGATCCTGGCGATGTCTTCCTGATAGCCGTAGATGTGCGCCCCGGCGCTGTAGGCATATATGGGTCCGTCCTTCAGTCCTGCTTCATCGGCAACGTATTTTTTCAGCAATTGAATGCCTCCGAGATTGGTGGGAAACCCGGCCCAGAGGTCCCATGATCTAAAATAGCAACTCAAGGTCAGCAGCGTATCCGTCCCCGCGGGCACGGCCTTGAAATCGAGCAGCCTCAGACAGGGGGGGTCGAGCTTGCCGTCGTTGCCGATGCAGATATCGTTGTCCTCGGGAGAGCCGATCTCAACGATCGCCTGGTTGGTGAGCGGGGTCCGGACGAGCATCCGGATCACGCGGTCCAACTGCGTGCCGCCCTGCGGCATGGGATGATGAATCCTGCTCGCATACTTGTACGTCTCGTTTTCAGCGAGGGACGGGTCCATGAGGTAATTGGCGAAGTAATCCTCCACATACTCCATGGTCGTGGGAGAGGGGATGCCCAGGGCAGGGGGGATGACGGGTATCATGTCCTCGGCCGGGTGCTCGATGAAGACTGCTATGCCGGGATACTGCAGCCTGTACTGCTCCTTTTCGAAGGACCCTTTCTGTATCTGCTGCGTATACGCGTGATCGAAGATGTTGTAGATGAGCTGAAACCAGGCATCAGCTATCGTTTTTGCATGCAAGAAAAAAGGCTTCATGTCTTTCCCCTTCTTCGTGATTTTCCTATTCTATCATCCCGCGGGCTGACATTGAAAGGGAGCATGCGCTGTTGTGCGGCAGCATGGCTCTACCCCGCGGCGCACGGTCATCCCGGCATTCGGGTATAATAAAAATAAACATGTAAGGAGCATGCCATGGCATTCGTAATCGCGTTAGCGGGCAAGGGTGGAACAGGGAAAACGAGCATAGCCGCCCTGACCGTCAAATATATTATGGAAAAGAGGGGACAGCCTGTGCTGGCTGTTGACGCTGACAGCAACTCATGCCTGAACGAGGCCCTGGGCGTTGATGTGCACGCCACCATCGGACACCTGAGGGAGGAGTCGCTGCAGGCGATACGGAGCGGCTCGGACCGGCCCGGAGGCATGTCCATGGAGCAGCTTTTCGATTACCAGGTGCAGCAGTCCATCATCGAGCACAAGGGATTTGACCTGATGGTCATGGGGCGCCCCGAGGGTCCCGGCTGCTACTGCGCTGCAAACAACATCATCAGAAAGTACACGGACAAACTCTCTGATACCTATTCCTATGTGGTGATCGACAATGAGGCGGGCATGGAGCACCTGAGCAGGCGCACTACCCACAAGGTGGACCTCCTGCTGATCGTCAGCGACCCCACGGTCCGCGGCATCAGGACCGCCCAGAGGATCAACAACCTCGTCAGGGAACTGTCCCTGGATGTGGACCGCTATGCCCTCATCATCAACCGCGTTTCAGGGGGCGAGGGGCCGGAACTCAGGAAGCTGGCCGAGGAACTGGGAATGACCGTTGCCGGGTTGATGCCGCAGGACCATCGGATCTTTGAATATGACCTGCAGGGCAGGGGTATTATCCAACTGCCGGACGATTCAGGCGCGGTTCAGGCCTTCTTCGGGATCCTGGATGCGTATTCTATTCCCTGATCAGGCTGCCTGTCTGTGGTTCATCTGTGGATATTTCATCAGGCATGGACTTACTTGCGCGAGCAGCGCCCTGGTGTACGGAGATTATGTCCTGTATTCCGCGTTGATGCGGATGTAGTCTTCGGTAAGGTCGCAGGTAAGCACCTTTGCGGACGCCTTCCCTGCATGCAGGTCAACGGTGATGCGTACCTCGTTTGACCTCAGTTCAACGGTCGCCTCGGCGTCCTTATTGTTTGTCAGGCCGGCCTTTACCACCTTCACCCTATTGAAGTAGATGTCGGTTTTTTCTTCGCTGAAGCGGGCGCCGGAATACCCGAGGCTGCACATGATCCTGCCCCAGTTGGCGTCGTTTCCATAAATAGCGGTTTTTACCAGGCTGGAGTTGGCAATGGCAAAGGCGGCCTTCTCGGCATCAGCCTCGTTTCGGGCGCCCCTGACCAGGACCTCGATAAGTTTGGTAGCGCCTTCACCGTCTCTGACCACCAGGAGAGACAGGTCATACATGACGCTGTTGAAAACCTCTTTGAAGGCATCGAAGCCGGCGGCATTCCGGGTAAGGGGCCTGTTGCCGGCGAGGCCGTTTGCCATGACCAGGACCGTATCGTTGGTCGACATGTCGCCGTCTATGGTTATGCGGTTGAACGAATGTCCGACAGAATCCTTTACCAGGGCGGAGAGGGTCTGCCTGTCCACCGCGATGTCGGTCACGATGAAGCAGAGCATTGTTGCCATTCGCGGGGCGATCATCCCTGCTCCCTTGCATATCCCGGATATGACGCCTGTCCTGCCGTTTACGCGCACCTTCCGGTGGACCATCTTGGGGAAGGTATCGGTCGTCATGATCGCCTGCGCAACATCTATGAGGTTTGCTGTGCCGATCTTGCCGGCAAGGGTATCAGCAGCAGGCAGTATCCTTTCCATGGGCAGGGGAGTCCCGATTACGCCCGTGGAGCATGGATAGACCAGGGAGGCGCTGATGCCGAGACGCCGCGCCGCGGCCCCGCAGGTGTCCCGCGCATCCCGCAGGCCCTGCCTGCCGCTGCAGGCATTGGCATTGCCGCTGTTGACGATGATCGCCCTGCCTGTGCCGGAGCCGATCTGTTTCATGCATATCCTGACAGGAGCGGCCTTGACGCTGTTCGTGGTGAACGCCCCTGCCATGACAGCCTCTGTCTCCGAGAAGATAAGGGCCATGTCCTTTTTCCCCGGCTTCTTGATGGCAGCCTCGACCGTTGAGAACAAAAACCCCTTGGGCGCCGCCGGAATGCTGGAATTCTTCATGGTATTTAAGATACCGCCGGGGGACGGGATTTTGCAAGGCAACGACGTCGCGGTTGAGACGGCGCAGCGCGCAGCGCCACGGCAGGCGGAGACTCCAACAAATACCTTGAAAAATAGTAGAATATGCAATGCGTTTTTTCGAGTCTTACGCGGGCATGTACATGCTTCAGTCCGTGGTCCATTCCCTGGTGGCGCTCTTCATTGTGGAGATGTCCCTGCGCATCTGGAGCGTTGAAGACAGCCACGAGCGCTTCAGGTACCGGCTACTTGTCATGGTCCTCCCTTTTATCATGTTTCCGGCCTTTCAGTTCATCAATCCGGAAAGGGGCTCCTTCTATTTCATACAGGACTCCGCCCTCTTCAGCAGCCTGCGGTGGGTCAGGATCGAGATGTTCGGCAAGATGCCTTTTGCCTATGCCTTCCTCTGTGTCGTGTCCGCTGTTGCGGTGATCGTCATTCTGCAGGAGATCCTGCCGATCGTGCGCGACCGGATAGCCGAACCGAGGGGCTTCGACTGTCGGCATCCTGATCCTGCAGTCGAAGCGATGGTAACGGAGCTGAGCGTGAGGATGGGCGTGAGCAAGCCGTCGGTCTGCGTGATCGACGACGAGCGGCCGTTCATCTTCACCTCCGGCACAAAGGCGCACACCATCGTCATATCCGAGCCGCTTTTCAGGCTTCTGGACATGCGCCAGCTCAGATCGGCCCTTGCCCATGAGCTCGCTCATATCGTACGGAGGTCCAACGTCACGACGCTTTTGGTCTTCTTTATCCGGATATTCATGTTTTATAATCCCGTCAGCCTCCTTGAATTCAGGATGCTCGTGCAGGACGACGAGCATATCTGCGACGACATCACCGTCTCGATCACGCGCGACCCGGAGGGTCTCGCATCGGCCCTGAGGCTCTTTTGGCTCGACATGCCGCAGCGCGAAAAGATCCGACTCGCGGAGGTGAAGCAGGTTATCGAGACCTCAAGCCATAACCTCCAGCTCCATGAGAGGATAGTGAGACTGGAGGAGGGCAGGGCATTCACCGACGCCTCCTACGGATGGGGGAGATTCGGCGCGACCCTTGCAACCATCGTGGTAATGAACTATTTTATTGTGTGAGGAAGAAGAGATGTCCAGACTGAGGATGATACTTTTGTTTGCGGCGATGGTCGTGTCCCTTGTCCTGCTTCTCCGGTTTCTCAACTGGATACCGGCCGCCTTTCAAAAGACAGAGGTCAGGCGCTACCGGAGCATCGAGGATGTACGGTCCGGCCTCAAGATCAGGAAGGTGTTCCTGCCCTCGTATTTCCCGCAATACCTGACCTGGCCGCCGGATGAGATATTCGCGAGAAAGAGGCCCTATCCTCTCGTGCTCATGCATTTTACTAACCAGCAGCGCGGGGAGATCGCCATGTCGATCCGCCAGGCGGATGTGCGCGACGCCTCGCCGGTGGTGTCCAGGATCGAGCCGGTCATCATACATTCCGAGGAGAATATCTTGATCAAGGACAGACCTGCGCGGCTCTTCATCGCCACCTGCCCGGCGAAGAGGGCCTGTATCTCCGTGATGTGGCAGGAGGAGGGATACGTTTTTACCATTACGGCGAAGGACTCGGTCCGCGAGGTGACCAAGATAGCAGAGAGCATGCTCTCTGAGGAGCCCCAGCCGAACGGGCCGTAGGGCATTTTATCTGCTAAAATAGGAACAAGTGCGGATTGTCTATGCGACCCCCTTTTGGTACCGTATAGCCATAGGGTACTCTATATGAGTGCACAAAGGTCCGGAGGCAAGCGGGCCTTTTCGAATCCGGAGGTCATGATGTTGAACCGTATGCTTGTCGCAGTTGTGGTGATACCGGCGGTCATAGCAGCATTTCAGGCAGCCGCGGGGGCCTCCTATCAGCCTGGAGAAGAGGGCGCCATATGTCTGGGTTGTCATGCGGAGAAGGGTATGACGACGACCTTCACGAACGGCGAGACGCTCTCCCTGCACGTGGACGACAAGGAACTGGGCGGTTCGGTGCATAAGAACCTCCCGTGCAGTGTCTGCCACAGCGGCTTTTCTCCTGACCAGCATCCCAAGAGGCATTATAAATCCAAAAGGAATTTCACTGTCGCCAAGGCAGAGGCGTGCAAGCAGTGTCATACCTTCAAGAAGGGTATCCACGTGCAGATGCTGGGCAGCCTGAAGGAAGGGGTCTGCGTTGACTGCCACGGCGGCCATGCGGTGCAGTCCATGAAGGAGGCCGGCGACGGATGCTTCGGCTGCCACCGCTACCCGGTAACCATGACCTTCAAGGACGGCAGCAAACACCGCCTTGAGGTGGACGAAAACGGGCTGAAGACATCAGTCCATAAGAAACTGAGGTGCGCTGATTGCCATTTCGGATTTTCAGCAAAGGAGCATCCGGAAAGGGTCTTCAAGGACCGCCGCAATTTCCGGATAGTCGCTGCCGAGACCTGCAGGAGGTGCCATTTTGACAAGTACACCAAGACCCTGGAGGGGATCCATTTCAACCTCCTTCTCAGCGGCAACCTCAAGGCCCCGGTCTGCATCGACTGCCACGGCAGCCACACCATAAGCTCGGGCAGGCATGAAAAGGTCCGCAGCGCACATCGGTGCGAAACATGTCATGAGGCGATCTACCAGACATACGCCATGAGCGTGCACGGCAAGGCCCTTCTCTCGAGCCACAACCAGGACGTCCCCGTCTGTTCGGACTGCCACCGCGCGCATGACCTTTCGGATCCACATGTCGCCGACTTCAGGAACAACATCCCCCAGATGTGCAGCAACTGCCACGCCAATGATGATCTGATGAAGCGGTACGGCCTCTCAACGGCCGTTCTGAGGTCGTATCTGGAGGACTTTCACGGCGTGACCATAACATATTACAAGAAACAGAAGAACTCGGTGCGGCATATCGCGGTCTGCACCGACTGCCACGGCATCCATGATATTACCAAGACCAAGGGACCGGATGCCTCTGTGGTGAAGGCCAACCTCGTCAAACGATGCCGGAAGTGCCATGCCGACGCAGCGGACAACTTCCCCGAGAGCTGGATATCGCACTATGAGCCGGACTTCAAACGCGCGCCCCTGGTTTACATAGTGAACCTGGTCTATTCCGTTTTCATCCCTTTCATGATCATAGGTCTCGTGCTGCAGATCATTCTGCACATATGGCGGTATGCGGTGAACAGGTAAAGGAGGTCCGAGATGCCCGGCAAGGAAAAATACAAGCAGGAGTATTTCACGAGGTTCAACAGGTGGCGCATTATCGAACACCAGGCCAACGCCATTGCCTTTGTAGTCCTGGTCATCACCGGGCTTTCCCAGAAATTTCATGACTCCTCTGTGGCCGAGTGGGTCATCATGAACATCGGCGGCATCGACAAGGCCCGCCTGATCCACCGGTACACGGGTCTTGTCCTGCTCGTCCTCACGCTGCAGCATATCATCATCGCCTCCTTTGGCGTCATCTTCAGACGCTGGGCCCCGACCATGGTCATCAACAGGAAGGACTTTACCGACGTCATCGACAACCTGAAATACTATTTCGGAATGACCGAATGGCCTGCCCGGTGCGACCGTTTCGACTACAAGCAGAAATTCGAGTACTGGGGCGTTGTGATCGGCGGGGTGCTGATGGTCCTGACCGGCCTGATCCTCTGGTTCCCCACGCTCGTCTTCAGATGGATGCCCTTCCTGCCGGGACAGATAATCCCGGCTGCCAAGGCAACGCACACCAACGAGGCGATGCTCGCCTTTCTTGTCATCGTCATCTGGCATATCTATAACTCGGTCTTCAGCCCCGAGGTCTTTCCCCTCGATACCTCGATCTTCACCGGCAGGATATCCAGGGAGCGGATGATCCATGAGCACCCGGTCGAGTACGAGCGGATCACCGGCGTTGCGCTGGAAAAGCGCCATCCGGCGGCTGATGACGAGGCCGGCGCAGACTCGAAGGACGTTGTCTGAGGGGCCGTACGCCGCAATCGTTGCGGGGCCGCCCGGGGCTATCTTTAGGATCCGTGACGCTGCTATAATACTGTTGAGACGATGCAGAAGAAAATCATAGTCTCCACGCTTCTCAGTGTTGTTGTTATCCTCCTGAGCCTCGGGATCATCAGCAACATCAGCATTCACGAAAGCATCCGTCAATCCCTCAGCGAGAGGTCGGAACTGGCGGGCATGCTTGCCAATTACACCGATTATCTCCTTCAGAACAACCTGACGAGGCTCTACGACGTATCCCTATCGGGCGCAATCGACCTGAATGACGGCGACTGGGAGCCGGAGTACCGCGCGCTGAAGACCGCCTACCAGTACTCCATCTTCACCGACGGCATTTTCCTGCTGGACCTCCACGGCAACATCGTCCTGACGTACCCTGCCGGCCAGTTGAAAAGGAACATCATGGGCATCCCATATGTAAAAAAGACAATCGAGGAAAAAAAGGCCGTCATATCCAACATATACACCGAGGAGGGGACGAACCGGAAGGTGATCTACGTCCTTGTCCCGCTGAAGGACCGGGACGGCAATACCATCGGC
>JAKAGF010000173.1 GCA_021825805.1 Nitrospirota bacterium | reverse complement strand
GAGAGGCCCGGCAGGTCTCGACTGCGACCACGAAATGATGCTGAACCCTCGGTCTCTCAGAGCGGAATAGATGGTGCGCATTTCCCTGTATCGCTCATCCAGCAGCGAAGAAAGAGGGTAGCTGCCTGCAAGAATCTTGAGCTGATCAGGGGCCGACCAGATCCTCAGGTCCATGCCCATGCCGTGGATGAGTACGACGAGCGGCGCGCGGCCGGAGCCGTTATGAAAGAGACTCTCGATTTTTATGTGCCCGCCCTGGGACGGATTCTCGTTGAACTGGTCAAAGAACTGACCCCGTCTTCCTACCGGTTCCTTCTGTTATAACCGAACCGGGCCTCAAAGACAGGCGCGATGAGGTTGTCCACCGGGGCATAGTCGTCGGTGAGCACGACCGAATAATTGCGGTCCAGGAGTCCCTCCACGATCGCCTCCGGCACAACCGCGGAGTCGGCCTCCTCACCCCGGCTCTTTTTCATGAAGGCTGCGAAATCGCTGATGTTGATGCTGCCGGTGGAGGCGAGCACCACGAAGGTGCTGATCCGTATCTTTTCGAAGGCAGGACTGATGGCGATCAGGTGCACGTTGTCCTTGCCGAAGACCTCCCGGAGGGTTTTGAGATACGACGGCAGGAATGACCCACCCTGGAAGTTATCGATGATGTTCGTCATGACGATGCCGCCGGGGTTCAGGCGGTCCTTGACCATCTTGGCGAACTCCCTGGTAGTCAGGTGGTACGGGACCGAGAGGTCGTTGTAGGCGTCAAAGAAAACCACGTCGTACCGGGCCGTGCTGTTCATCACGAACCACCTGCCGTCCTCGTTGAAAGACCTGATACGGGTGCTCCGGGGCAGACCGAGGTGTTCATAGGAGATACGGGTCACCTCCGGATCGATCTCGACCACGTCGAGCTGCGCCTGGGGATAAAAGACCTCCATGAACCGCGGGAACGTATAGCCGCCCGCGCCGATGGTGAGGCTTCTGAAGGCAGCGTCCCTTCCGAATCTCCAGGTGAGCACGTCGGCATAGACCTTCTCGTACCTGTACTCAACGTGGAGGGGGTTGTCCGTGTTGACATAGGAGTGAATGAGGTTATCGAGCACCAGACTGCGCAGCGGCGTCCTGCTGTCGGCGCCTGTGGAGTTTTTTACCTTGATCGTATAGTAGTCGCTCTCCGTGTAATAGATCGTGTCCGGCGTGAGGGGCGGCTTGAAGGCGTATCCGTGCAGCGCCCAGAGCAGGAAGACCGGGAAGAGCATGGTTGCGAGGGCGGGTTTCTTTGACCTGAAGAGGAAGCCCGAACCCAACGCGGTCATGATCAGCGCTGCGCCTGTTCCCATGATGATGTTCCTCGTGCCGAACCGGGAGATGAGATAAAATCCAGCCGTGAATGTGCCGATGATCGAGCCGAGGGTCGAGACCGCGTAAATTCTGCCGACGACGTTGCCCGCGGTCTCGACGTTCTTCAGCGCCAGCTTGACCACGACCGGGGATATCATGCCGAGGATGAGGCTCGGGACAAAAAAGGTGAGCGTGGTGACGATGACGATGCGCGCCATGAGAGAGGTTTTAAAGCCGTATGAAGCGACGAGCGCGGTGACCGGCGCGATCGAGAGTGTGGCGATGCCGGAGGCGAGAAGCAGCCAGCCGAGGGTTCGTGTGTCCGGCCGGCTGTCGGCAGTCTTTCCGCCGAGAAAGGCGCCGATGCTGATGCCGGCCAGGACGACGCCGATGATGCTCGTCCAGGTGTAGAGGGAAACGCCCACAAAGGGCGCGAGGATCCTGCCTGCCACCACCTCGATGACCAGCATGCAGAAGCTGGCGATGAAGGTTATGCAATAAGCCGCGCGTATGTCCATGAGTCACCTCGATAGTAATCGTGATTGCAAACTGTAAATTATACCCTATCGGCGGCAATTTCTTCCCAGGCATCGCGGGCCGGTCAGCCCGGCCGAATTATGCGCCATGCCTGAAGGCGTTTTTTTATCTCCGCGATGTTCTGAACGCCCGCAAAATAGGTCTTGGGAGATCCCCTACGTGCAGGTCCTGGCGTCGAGCTGGCATCTGGCCTCCTGCTTCCGCTCGGCGAGTCGGGAGGCCTTCCTGATCTCCGCCTCCCGGTTCCTGCGCTTCTCCTCTTCGGTTTCAAGGATGAGGGGAGGCACTGCCCTGGGCTTTCCTTCCTTGTCCAGAGCCACGAAGGTTAGATAGGCGGAGGCTGTGTGCCTCACCTCCCCGGTGATCGAGTTTTCGGCCTCGACCCGCACGCCCACCTCCATGGAGGTCTTGCCCACGAGGTTGATTCCAGCCTTGAGGAAGAGGAGGTCGCCGACGTACACGGGATGATGGAAGTCGAGCCGGTCGATGGATGCGGTGACGGTGTTGCAGCGCGCATGCCTGCTTGCCACTACCGCTGCGGACGTGTCGATAAGCTTCATGATCACGCCCCCGTGTATGTTGCCGGCCGGATTGGCGTCCTGCGGGAGCATAACCTGCGCCATCACCACGCTGCTGTCCTGAACCCTTTTTCCTTCCATCAGTACCTCCTTCGCTCACCTGTTCAGAATGTTGCGTCCATGCGACGCGATGCGGCGCCGGCGCCTCTGCGGCTACATGTGGATCAAGATGCTCATCATGGCGATTGACCAGAGGATATCCAGGGGTACATGGGATGCGCAGGAGGAGTCAAACAGGAGATCAGCGCGGGCGGGGAATTCCTCGTCCTCCCTCCACATGATCAGCGCCACAGGGATGCGAGGAAGGGGATACAGCATGAAAGCGGCGTCACCGTATTGCCGCTCTTCGCCTCCCCATCCCTTTGCCCTCGCGATGAACCCGTCCACGTCCCTGCCGTATCGCTCTGCCAGTTGCTCGAGGGGGAGCACATGCGTCCCCCGGAAAAAGACATCCCCTCCCTTGAGGTTCGAAGGCTGGACCACTCTGCCGGAGAGGGGGATCTCCCGAGCTGATACCAGATACCAGAGGACGGAAAGACCGGAAAAATAAGACAGTCTTTTGAGAAGGACTTCAGCCCGTCCGTCGTCGCTGGTGATCGCACGATCCGCAGGAGAAACATGGATATCCATGCCGAAGGACCTCAGGGTGAACCGCCGGGTCGCGCCGTCAAATGAGGCCTGTGCCCGCCGGCAGACATCATCCGGCCCCATATCCTGAAGCATGTCCCACGCCTTTTCAAGACCCGGAATCATGACCCATTATACCCGATTGTCCGGCAAGGCGTGGGTCTTTCTTCTTCCGTGCCCGGCATGAACAGGGCCATTCCGCGCCGCGGTGGAAATGAGGGGACTATCCCGCGAGCAGAAGAGTGACCCACTTGCCGTCAGAGAGCTTCTCTTTGAGGGCAAGTCCGCAGTGTTCCATTGCGCTGAGAACGTCGTGCTCCTGGCCCGCCAGCATGCCGGACAGGATGACGATCCCCCCGGCGGCAAGCCGATCCTTTATATCAGGCGCGATCCGGATCAGCGCGCCTGAGGTGAGATTTGCGGCGATCATGTCAAAGGCGCCGGCCACATCCGTGATCAGCCCTTCGAGGACCTTGACGCTGTCCAGCCTGTTCAGCCCGGCATTCGTGACCGCCGCCTCCCTTGCCAGCGGGTCGTTATCAATGCCGACCGCCTCTGCAAAACCCATCAGAACCGCGCTGATAGCGAGTATGCCGGTCCCGGTCCCCACGTCGAGGAACCGCTTCCCCCGGAATCCCGTGGAAAGCCTCTCAATGAGGGTGAGACATGTCTTTGTGGTCTCGTGATGGCCGGTGCCGAAGGCCATGCCGGGATCAATGATGATGCCTGTCCGGCCGGAAGGCTTATCCGCCCACGGCGGGAGGATGGTGAGGTGTTCGCCCGCATCGATCGGGAGAATGCCGTCCTTCCATGTCTTGTTCCAGTCCCTTCCGGGAAGCAGGGAATAGGAAACCGAGACGGACGGATCAAGTCCGGCTGACTCCAGCACATCCCTGAAGGCGGCGAGTTCCCTGCTGATCCTGTCCATGTCCGCGTCGGCGGTGAAATAGGCGAGCAGGTCCTTCCCCTGTTCGAAGAAACCGGTGGACCCCATCTCCGCGAGCTTGTTGATGACGGCATCCCGTGAAACATCCGGCGCGGCGATGATTACTTCATAGTAGTTCATGGTTGTGATTAAGGATTGCCGTGGCGGCGGAACGACGCCTGCGACAGCGTCATCATTCTAACCGACAACTGACGACCGCGTCAAAAAACGCTACGCCATCAGGATGTCATGGGTGTCCTGCTCGCGATCTTCAAAGAGGGGGAGCCAGTCTCCCTTTTTTGTCCGGACAAAGGGCATCTCCTTGCGGCATTCCGCGCATTTTCTTATCTCGGCAGTCTGGATACCGAGGTCTATCAACTCCTGCCTGACGACGTGGTGGGAAACGGTCTCGTAATGGTGTACATGTTTCATAGCACTCCTCCGGTGCGCAAACCCCGAGACAGATTGATTCGGCATGGGGCATGACCATGATGCCGCCGGCCTTATGTCTTCATTTTATCTCACCGGAGGAGTGATTGCTACCGATGATGCCTGGCGATGATGCCGGGCGGATGAAAAAAAGGGAGTGGAGGGACTGTTCCGCCGGGCAGCTGTCGCAGCGCGTTGTCCGCGGATCAGTACTTCCTGAAGAGGGGCTTGTGGACCTTTGACTTCTTCTCCTTCGGTTTCTTGCCGGCCGGCTGCCGGCAGATATTGCAGCGGGTATTGCTGCAGTACTGACAAAAGGAACAGTCAGGACAGGGGTGCTTCTTCAGGACGACCTTTGGCTCCATCGTGATTTTAGTATATGCCCGCCCCTGCATGAAGGTAAAGCAGAGACCCTGAAAAAAATTGTCGGGTGTGGCACAATATCCCTGCCATGAAAAAGAAGTCAGAACAGCCGAAAAACATCCCTGGGCGGGTCGCCTCTTCCGGCATCAGCATCAGGCGTTTTGCCGTCACCTACCTGTTGCTTATGGGCGTATTTTTTTTCATCATAGGATTTGCGCCGCTCCAGAGGATCATCGATGTCAACGGCGGCTACACCCGCGGGGTGGTGACGGTGACTTCATGGGTGTTGCGCATTGCCGACATCCCGGCAACCTGTCAGGGGTCGATCATCAGGCTCCCTTCCATCGCCCTTGACGTGAAATTCGGCTGTAACGGGCTTGAGGCGGTCATGATCTATGCCGTTGCCGTCATGGCCTTTCCGGCAACAGGGAGGAGGAAGCTGGCCGGCATTGCCGCCGGATTCGTGATATTGCAGGCGGTCAATATCCTGCGCATAGCGGGGCTTGCCTATGCAGGGGTCCGGTTCCCCGGCATCTTCGAGTATCTGCACATCTATGTGGCCCAGGGGATGATGATCGCCGTTGCTCTTGCTGTTTTTTTTGTGTATCTCGGCCATGCAGGGCCCCATGATCAGGCTGCCGCATAAACTGGTCGCTCTGCGAACAGCCATCCTCTTTCTATCGGTCTATCTTGTTTCCCTGGCTGTCTGGATACCCGTGAAGGACCGTTACGGATACGCCATAACGGTTATCGCCTCCAAACTTGCGGCAGGGCTCAAGGATGCGAGGCTCGAAGAGATTACAGCGGACAAGGACATTATCCAGACGACATTCTCGCCCTATCGGAAAAGATCAGGGGTCCTGGTGGATATCCCAGTGCCGGTTTCAGCGTATACCTTTAACGCGCCGCTCACCTTCGGGATCATGGCAGCCCTGTATCCCTTCATCAGCAGACGGGCGCGGGCATACGGAGAGGCGCTCGTCATGCTGCTGTTTGTCCATTTCCTCTTCGTCTTTTCCCTTGAGGCAAAGGAACTGACCCAGGTATTCATGAGCAGGGGCATTGTTGCCCTGAGCCTGCCCAGACTGATGCTCTACCAGTTTCTCTGGAGTTTTGTCGACAATATGGTGATACGGTTCGAGCCGTTCCTGATCGGATTTTATGTCTATGTGCGGTTCGGAGCGAAGGGTGCGGCTGAGGGCGGCCCGGCAGGCCGCGGATAGGTATGGCGAGAGCCTACTGCCTCCGGTATTTCTCCAGCTTGTAAAACAGGCTCCGCATGGATATGCCGAGGAGGGCTGCCGCCTTTGTGCGGTTGCCCTTTGTCTCCTGGAGCGCCCTGTGGACAGCGGCCTTCTCCGCCTCGGCAAC
>JAKAGF010000172.1 GCA_021825805.1 Nitrospirota bacterium | reverse complement strand
TTTTTCTTCATCTTCATCAGCGGAGTCCCATATCTCCTGCCCGAGGTGGGAGAGGTGACTGCCGGTTCTCCAGCCGCCATGGCAGGGATCGTCAAGGGGGACGGGATCAGCGGGATCGACGGCGCTCCGATCACGCAGTGGGACGACATGACCGCGGTCATCCATAAGAGCCCTGGGAAGAAGCTCGACATAAAGATATCACGCGGCGGCTCGTCCTTCGTGCTTGCGGTTACGCCCGAGAGAAAAAAGTTAAAGGATATCTTCGGACAGGACAAAGAGGTCGGACTCATCGGCATAACGCCCTCAGGCAGGACGGAGATACGGCATGAAGGGATATCCGGCTCCGTGGCAATAGCCGCTGCCAGGACCTGGGACATCTCGGTGCTTACCTTACTGTCGATCATCAAGCTCATACAGCGGGTCATCCCCGCCGATACCATCGGCGGGCCGATCATGATCTTCCAGATGGCCGGGCAGCAGGCGTCTCACGGCGCTGTCAGTTTTTTCACCTTCATGGCGGTGATCAGCATCAACCTGGGCGTGCTGAATGTCCTTCCCATCCCGATCCTGGACGGCGGACATCTGCTCTTCATCGCGGTCGAGCTGATCAGGAGAAAGCCCCTGAGCGAAAAGGTGATGATGATCGCCCAGCGGGTGGGTCTTGCCCTGCTCGTGACGCTCATGGTATTCGCCCTGTATAACGACATCCTGAGGATCGTCACCGGCAAGACGCTGCCATGACTCGGGATATATTCAGGGTCAAGGTCTATTACGAGGACACTGACTGCGGCGGAGTCGTCTACTACGCGAACTATCTCCGGTATTTTGAGCGGGCGAGGACCGAACTGCTCGAAGCGCGGGGAGTGAACATGAAGGGCCTCATGAACGAGGGCGTCTTCTTTGTCGTTGCCGAGGCGTCGCTGAAGTACCGTGCGCCGGGCAGGTACGGGGATATCCTGATCATCGAGACGGTCATTGACAGGATCGGCCCGGCATCCATCACCGTCACCCACCGGGTCATCAACGGCGAAGGGGCGCGCATAGTTGACGCTGTCGTGAAACTCGGGTGCGTCGGCAGGGACATGAAGCCTCTGAAGATCAGGCATGATATAATGAAGAAACTGACCGCCGAAGACTGACGGCAGGACGCATGCATGAATACAAAGCCCGCATCCCTCAAGAGACAGATATCCTCGGGCGGCGTTATCTTCAGACGCCGCGATGACGCCTATGAGGTGGTCCTGGTCTCTGTCCGCGAGGGAAAATACTGGTGCCTGCCGAAGGGCATTATCGACAGGGGAGAGACGCCGGAGGAGACGGCTCTTCGGGAGGTGAGGGAGGAGTCGGGTCTGACCGGACGGATCGTCGGAGGCCTGGGGGAAATAACCTACTGGTACTATATCAAGGGCGAAAATACCAAGTGCCGCAAGACCGTACATTTTTTCCTGATGGAGTATGTCAGCGGCAGTACGTCGCAGCATGATCTGGAAGTCGATGAAGCGGTGTGGTTTCCGGTAGAGGACGCCCTTGAGAAGATAAGCTTCAAGGGCGACCGTCAGATACTCGAAAAGGCGGCGGCCCGGCTCAGGGAGATGGCGGCCCGCGCATGAAAAAGCTGAGGGACCGGAGAGACCTCGCGAAGGTGTGCGAACGCCTGCGCGCACAGGGCGGAAAGATCGTATTCACCAACGGTTGTTTCGACATCCTCCATGCGGGTCACGTGCGCTATCTCGAAAAGGCGAAGCAACTGGGCGATGTCCTTATCGTAGGCCTGAACTCGGACCGTTCGGTGGCCGGCATCAAGCCCGGCAGGCCGCTCAATTCAGAGCGCAGCAGGGCGGCCGTGCTTGCCGGTCTCTGCGCTGTCGACTATATAAGCATATTCAGCGAGAAGACGCCGTATAACCTTATCAAGGCCCTCAGGCCGGATGTCCTCGTCAAAGGCGGCGACTGGAAGAAGGAAGAGATCGTGGGTTCTGACCTGGTAAAAGATACCCGCAGTCTCCCCTTTGTGAGGGGTTACTCGACAACAGGGCTTATACGGAAGATCCAGAAGCTCTCCCGGTAGCGTGAACCTGCTTTCTCTCGCAAGAAGACGTCTCAGTGGTCCGTTTCCCGGACCCTGCCGCATCTATAACCTGACCGGCTCGTCCGCTGCCCTCCTGCTCAGCCTTGATGAGAAGCCCTACATAGCTTTTGAGGAGGATGAGGCACGGGCCGTATTGCTCAGACAGGACATAAACTTTTTCAGATCCGTGTTTGGGGGCGGGCATGTGCTCTTTCTCCCTGATCCCAACGGGCCCGAGGCCTCGGGCGAGCGGGCGAGACTCATCTACTCCAGAGGAGCCGGGGAATCCATCGTCACGTCGCTGAAGAACCTCTCAGCTCCCCTCTGGTCCGAGGCCTCGCTGTCTGATCTCATCATCGAAATCCGCAGGGGCGGAATCATGAGCCGGCCTGAACTGGAGGAGGCCCTTGTCTCCATGGAATATGTCAAGGCCCCGATGGTGGCTGAGAAGGGCCAGTTCAGCCGAAGGGAATGGATCATCGACGTCTTCCCCTCCACCATGGAAGACCCGCTCAGAATAGAATTTTTCGGCGACGAGGTTGAGAGCATCAGGTCCTTTGATATCGAGACGCAGAGGTCGAAGTCTGATATTGAAGAGTTCCTCCTCTTTCCGGCCGGCGACGCGGGCATCGAGGATGCGCCGTCCCTGCTGACAAAAGACAGAAGGTGCTACAGTCTCGTTCCGGCCGACGGCAATGAAGGCCTTCCTGAGAATACGCTTTTCCTTTCGAGGTATTCCTTCCTGTCGGACGGACCGTCTGAAACTACTGCTGCCCCGGAGCAGCTCGATGCGGGCGTCCGTTCCCTCAAGGGCTACGGCATCCTGCCTGAGGAGAGGCGCGGCATTCAGGAACTTTCCGCGGGCATTGCCCGGGTCTCCAGGGAGAACAGGGTTATCATCGTGGCTTCTTCTTCAGGCCAGTCCGAAAGACTCAGAGACCTTTTCAGGGAAGAGGACCTGATCGTGCCGGTCGCCGCCGCCGCGGACCTGGCCGGTTCGGAAGAACGCATCCTCATCACAGTCGGGGGATTGTCCGCCGGTCTCTTCCTCGACGGGCTCGTAATCCTCACCGAGAGGGAACTCTTCGGGGAGCGGTCTGTCCACAGGCCGCTGAAAAGGTCGAAGCTGGCGAACCTCCTCCTTTCCCTCGACGACATCGCTGCCGGAGACTTCGTCGTACACCGCGACCACGGCATAGGCAGGTTTGCCGGCGTGGTGAGGCAGAAGAGGGACGACGCTGAACTCGAACTGATGACGATTGAGTATGACGACGGCAGGCTCTACGTCCCTGTCCAGAATATCCGGACCATATCAAAATACCGCGCTGAGGAAGGCTTTGTCCCGAAGGTTGACAGGATCGGCGGAAAGACGTGGCAGCGGAGAAAGGACCGGGCGAGGAAGAAGATCCACGATATGGCGGAACGGCTCCTCAGCCTGTATGCCGGCAGGAGGTCGGCGCGGGGCTTCACCTTCAGCCCCGACACGGAGCTGCACAGGGAGTTTGACAGTTTCTTTTCCTATGAGGAGACGCCTGACCAACTGAAGGCGATAGCGGACATCAAGCGCGACATGGAGTCAGACAGGCCGATGGAACGCCTCCTCTGCGGCGATGTCGGCTACGGCAAGACAGAGGTGGCGATGCGCGCTGCCTTCAAAACTGTCTATGACCACCGGCAGGTGGCCGTCCTGGTGCCGACCACGATCCTGGCGGAGCAGCACTACCGCACATTCCGGGAGCGGTTTTCCGGTTTTCCGGTTTCCATTGATTTCATCAGCAGGTTCAAGAGCGCGAAGGAGAACGCCGCCACCCTGAAGGCGCTTGCCGCTGGCGAGATCGATATCATCATCGGCACGCACGGCCTCCTCGCAAAAAAGGTGGTCTTCAACAGGCTCGGGCTGCTTATCGTCGACGAGGAACACCGTTTCGGCGTCGGCCAGAAGGAAAAGATAAAGGAGCTCAGCAGGACGATAGATGTCCTTACCCTGACCGCCACCCCCATACCCCGCACCCTCCATATGGCCCTTTCCGGCATCAGGGAGATGAGCGTGATCGAGACCCCCCCTGAGGAGAGGCTTGCGGTCAGGAGTGTGGTGACCACCTTCAATGACGCGGTTATTCAGGATGCGATACGGCGTGAGCTTTCGCGCAGCGGGCAGGTCTTTTTTGTCCACAACCGGGTGCAGGACATCCACAAGATCGCCGGCAAGGCGCAGGCGCTGGCGCCTGAGGCGGTACTGGCAGTCGGCCACGGCCAGATGCCTGAAAGAGAGCTCGAGACTGTCATGCACCGGTTTTTCAGGGGCGAGGTCAACGTCCTTGTATCAACGGCGATCGTCGGCGCCGGTCTGGACATACCTCGCGCGAACACTATCATCATAACGATGGCCGACCGCATGGGTCTGGCTGACCTCTATCAGCTGCGGGGCCGCGTGGGGCGGAGCACTGCCAAGGGATACGCTTACTTTCTTGCGCCCCCGGAATCCGCGCTGACCGATGAGGCTAAGAAGCGGCTCCAGGCGGTGCAGGAGATGAGTTATCTCGGCGCGGGATTCAGGCTCGCCCTCAAGGACCTGGAGATCAGGGGTGCAGGCGATGTCTTCGGACATGAGCAGTCCGGTCATGTCCACGAGGTCGGGTTCGACCTTTACATGGAGATGCTCGAGCAGGCGGTGGCGGAGCTCAAGGGCGAGGTGGTGGCGGAGGAGTGGGAGCCGGTGATCGAGATCAGGACAGCGGCTTATATCCCTGAGTCCTACATAGGCGATGTCACCCTCAGGCTCAGCTTCTATCGCAGGATAGCGGCCCTCAGGACCGAAAAGGAGATCGCTGACTTCCGGTCCGAGATCAGGGACCGCTTCGGCGGCCTTCCGGAAGAGGTGTCGAATCTGCTGGACGTCGTGACTCTCAAGATCATCTGCCGAAGTATCTTTGCGACGAAGCTGAAAGAGACAAAGGGGAGGGTGCAGGTGCTCTTTTCCACGGATACCCCGGTCCAGCCGTCGCAGATCCTCGCCCTCGGCCGGAACAAAAGACGCATGATCAGGTTCCTTCAGGACGGGTTTGAGCTCATGATCAGGGACCCTGACAGAAAGGAGGTCTTTGCCTCGCTCAGGGACGTTTTACAGGAGCTTCGGTGCGCGGCTGGAGCTGCTTCAGGATGATCAGGAGGCAGGGGGCTGCGCCTTCAGCCTGAGGCTGTTGATGCGCTCGACATCTCCCATGACTATCAGCACGTCCCGCCCGGTCAGCACTCTCGACTGCGGAGGATTGAAGTGATAGGACCCCCCTTCCTTGTTCGCCAGAGCGACCACGGTGACGCCTTCGATACCGAGGGCCCCGGTCTCACCCAGTTGCCTGCCGGCAAAGGGGGAGGTGTTTTCAAGGGCGACTTCTTCGACCCTGATCGTCCTGTCCTTTGCCCGAAGCATGATGTCGAGGAAGTTCACCACCGAAGGCCTGATCATTTCGGATACCATCCGGAGGCCGCCGATAAAGTTCGGCATAACGACGCTGTCCGCCCCCACGCTCCTGATCTTCTGCACGGACTCCTCGTCCACCGCCTTTGAGATGATCCTGAGTCCGGGGTTCAGTCGCCTGGCGGTGATAACGGTGAAGAGGTTTTCGGCGTCCGAGTGGAGGGCGGTGATGAAGCCGGCAGCGCGCCGGATGCCCGCGTTCAGGAGCACCGCATCGTGCGTGGCGTCACCCTCAACGCAGAGGATCTCGCGGGAGAGCAGATCGCGGATCTTGGCCGCGTCCCTGTCGATGACGGTGAATCTCCTTTGCGTCCTGAGCAGTTCGTCGATGACATATCTGCCGGTCTGGTCGGCCCCGCATACGATGTAATGCCCCTCAAGGCGGTCGATCCGTTTCTGCATCTTTCTCCTCCTCAGCGCGTCGGTGAGTTCGCCTTCTACTATAAACGCGGTTATGATCGAAATGCCATAAATGAGGACGCCGGAGCCGCAGAGGATGAGAGCCATGGTGAAGACCCTGCCTTTGTCCGAGAGGGGATGCACCTCCTGGAAACCGACGGAGGAAAGGGTGATGACGGTCATGTAGAGGGCATCAAGCGGCGCCCATCCTTCAAATGTGATATAGCCTCCCGCGCCGGTGAGCATGATGAGGGCAAGGGCGGCAAATATACCTATGAGTTTTTTG
>JAKAGF010000171.1 GCA_021825805.1 Nitrospirota bacterium | reverse complement strand
ATGCCTGGATGGCTATCTCCGCTGTTTCGACATCACGTATCTCGCCCACCATGATAACGTCAGGGTCCTGCCGGAGAATGGACCGCAGTCCCGAGGCGAAGGTGAGCCCTATCCTGGGGTTTACCTGTATCTGTCCGATGCCCTTGAGCTGGTATTCGACCGGGTCTTCCACGGTGATGATGTTCTTCTCCTCGGTATGTATCCTGTTCAGGGCTGCGTAGATCGTCGTTGTCTTGCCGCTTCCTGTCGGGCCGGTAACGAGGATGATGCCGCTGGTCCTGCTGAGAAGTTCTTCAAGGCGGGATATGTCGTCCTTGTCGAGCCCCACTTCCCATAGGCCGATAAGTCCCTGCTTGCGGTCAAGCAGCCTCAGCACCGCGCGCTCGCCGAAGGCGGTGGGTATAACGGACACACGTATGTCGATGTCCCTGCCCCCGATCAGCAGACGGATGCGTCCGTCCTGGGGAAGCCGCTTTTCCGCGATGTCGAGGGAGGCCATGATCTTCACCCTGCTGATGAGAGCGTCCTGGATGATCTTCGGCGGTGTCAGGACCCGGTGCAGCATGCCGTCCACCCGCAGTCTCACGTCCAGCTCCTTCTCATAGGGCTCGATATGGATGTCGCTCGCCCGCTCCTTTACCGCCTGCTGCAGGACAGCGTTGAGGAGCCTGATGATGGGCGCCTCCTCCGTGAGTTCAAGGATGTCGCGAGGTTTTTCGAACTCGGTCGCAACAGAGGAGAGGTCCTCGCCGGTGATGTTGTCCATCACGTCCTCGGCTGAGCCTATCTGGCCGTAAAAACGGTTTATCGCGTCCAGTATCGAGCCTGAAGAGGCGTTCAGCGGACGGGCGATGAGCCCGAAATGGCGGGAGAGTTCCCTGAGGGCGAGGATGCCCTTGTCGTCCGCAACCGCCGCCAGGAGAGAGTCGCCTTCCCGCCGCAGGGGCATGATGAGGTTGCCCTTGGCATAGGAGAGAGGGACTTCCTTGATAAGGGCATGCTCTACGTCTTCATCCCTTATGACCTCTATGGTCTCCATAGCGTCCCTGAGGGGCTACTGCATCCTGCGCGAGTAATTGGGCTCCGCGTACCGGACCTCGGGCAGGGCCGAATAAAGCTCTGCAGCCTCTTCGACGGATTGTCCTTCTTTCAGTTTCAGGTGATACACCTGGAGCTTGTCCATGAACTGCAGCACGCTTGCGCCTTCCCGCGAGATTATGGCCCGGACCTTTTCCTCCGGGACGCCCTCTTTGAACTTCACCATAAGCTCGCCGGGGGCAAATCGGTTATTGGACTTTGCGAACTCGTTCCGCTTCTCCATCGTGATCTCCGCAAGCCTTTCAGGTTCTTTTATGACGTGTGGATTGAGGAATACTATCAGGTTCGTCTTGGTCTTGGAGGCGCTCTTTGTCTTGAAGAGCCAGCCGAGGACCGGGATATCTCCGAGGACAGGCATTTTCGTCACTTTTTCCTCGTCGTTTTCCTGCATCAACCCGCCGATGACAACGGTCTGGTTGTCCTTTACCACGACCGCGGTCTTGGTTGAGCGCTTGGTGATTGTGGGGCCGATGCTTACGGTCAGCGCATCGGACTGGTTCTTCACGGACGAGATCTCCTGGTATATGTCGAGCTTGACATGGTCGCCCTCGGTGATCTGAGGGGTGATCTTCAGTATGATGCCCACGTCCTGTCTCACAATGGAATTGAGGACCCCGGGGATGGTCGTGCCGCTGGTGGTGACCGAGGTGGAAACGCTCGTCTGGCTCTGCGATATGAACGGCACATTCTCGCCCACGAGGATTTCAGCCTCCTTGTTGTCGGAGGTGAGTATCTGGGGAGTTGACAGTATGTTTACAGTGTCCCTGAAATCGTTGAGGCTGAACAGGGCGGCGTACCCCGGGATCTGGAGCGTTTTCTGGGTCGGCACGCCGCTTGAATCAACCGTTGTTATCGGAATATTGAGGAAATTCCCCAGCCCCCCTGCTGTTGCGCCCTGAAGCCCCTGCAGGATGCTCTGAAACGATGTATGGTCGATCGTGCCGAAACCGCCTATGGCGATCGGCGATCCTCCCTTGGTCGCTGTTGCCCTCCACTGGACGCCCAGACTCCGCAGCTTGTCCATCGACGCCTCGACGATCATCGCCTCGACATACACCTGCCGCCTTCTCTTGTCGAGTTGTTTGATGATCTGAAGGATGTTCTGGTAATCGGCCGGAGACGCCATGACGATCAAGGAGTTGGTTGCCTTGTCCGGCGTGACGGTAATGCCGCCGGCAGCCTCAAAGGGCGATGCCTGCACAGCCGCCTGCTGCTGTTTCGCGGCCGCTGTCCCCCTGATGATGCCTTCGAGGACCTTTGCCATGTCCGTGGCATCGGCGTTTTCGAGGAAATAGACATTGATCCTTCCCTGGGCCTCAGGCGACGGTCTGTCGACCACGGATATGACGCCTTTCATGGACTCCCGTATCCCCTTGTCCCCGAAGAGGACAACAGCGTTCAGCCGCTGGTCGGCGATGGCAACCGCGCTCTGCGAGGCTGTTTGCTGCACAGCGCCCCGGGTCCTGGCCGGCGCAAAGCCTTCATTGAGCAGCCGAGCCGTCGTATCCGCGCTCGCGTATTTCAGGGGCACGACTTCAGGCAGGTCAGTGCCCGCTGGTTTGTCTATGACATCGATGATGGAGAGGACCTTTTCAATGTTCAGCCCCGAGTCCACAACGAGGATCAGGTTGCCCGGTCCGAAGGTCGATATATGGCCGTCTTTGGAGACGAGGGGCTGCAGGAACTTCAGGGCGTCGTCGGCTGAGATGAATTTCAGGGTGATCAACCGGGCGATGGAACTCTCGGTAACCGGCACCCCGCTGGTGGTGATGCGGAGACCCTGCTGTTTCGCCTCGGCTGAGGGCATGATCTTGTAGACGTCGACCCCCGAGGGAACGACGGTGTAGCCCTTGAGTTCGAGCACCGAGGTGAAGAGGCTGTACGCGTCGTTTATGGATATCTTTGACGGCGCTATGATCGTGACCTTGCCCTTCACCTTTTCGTCGAAGATGAAATTCTTGCCCGTGATCTCGCTGATGAACTTGGTGACTGCCGCGAGGTCCACGTCGACAAAGTTGAAGGTGACGTCGCCTGACTTCCTGGCCTCGGCAGCTCCGGCAGGCGACAGGAGGCCGGCCATGATCAGGAAGGAAAGGCACAGTATGAAAAAGGAGCGGCAGGAGGACAAACGCGCGTATATAAGTGTAGTCATGGTCCCTGTATATTATTAAAAAAGGGATGCGAGGTCAATATATCGTATCACATATCTATCTGATCTGGTAGGTCAGGGAAAGGCGCGAGCTGTTTCTTATGACATCCAGCTGAGCCCGGTCTATGCCCCGGAGGGCTGTCACCGCCTGCAACGCTGTTTCGGGATTCGAGATGGTGAAGTCATTTATCTTCAGAAGCACGTCGCCGTTCTGGAGACCGAGGCTGGCGTAAATGCCGCCTGGCTTCACCTCCCGCAGGACGAACCCCTGCTGTTTCCCCTCAACGATGTTCGGGACGAACCGCGCGTCGGTCATGAGGTGATCAGGCTTTTCGAGGGCCTGCTGGACCCGCTGCTGGTCAAGGACAAAGGACAACTCCCCGGTCCTTCTGCCCAGACTCCCTGCCGCTGCCTGCGGGTTAACCTCTTTGACCACCGCGATGTCCGTCAGGCGTATTTCCGTATCCCTACCGTTGGCCCTGATAAAGACCCGGTCTTTTTCAATCCGGTCGAGCACGCCCATTCCGAAGACCTTGTCGCCTGCCTTGAAGACCTCCTGAAGGCCCGTCTTGTCCGCAAAGAACGCATAGCTCAGACGGCGGGGGCCGGAGATCGTCCCGATCAGCGCTATATCAGACGGCGCTGCCTCTGCCCCCGGCGCTGCTGAGAGGGGTTTCAGTTCCCCTGCCGGGAAGCCGAAGGGGTTGTTTTTCAGCACGATCGCATAATCCTGTAACGAGTACCGGGCTGTCTGTTGGACTTTCTTTTCCGGCCGAACGACTTTTCCCTGTGCGGGAAGTGCGATCGAAACAATATCCCTCGCAAAAAAAAGGACCGCCAGACACAGAAGAAGGCCCAGACAGACATTTACCGCCAGGAGGAACCCCGGCCTTCTCAACAGAACATCAAAGTCAAAGACGGTTCTCATTATAGGGAGAACATACCAAAAACATGCCGGGAAGTCAAAAAATCAGTGTCGTGCGGGTGCTTGACATCGGGTTTCTTCCATGATACCTTGCTGATAGTTGCAGTTGATTACTGCGTGGCCTGCAAAGGCGGCAGGAAACGCCTCGCGCCAGAGTGGAAAACGGATGAGCAAAAATAAATGGGAGATGAGCTGAACCGATGAAACGTGGAGAGACGTCGCAGGCATCGCTTTTTCAGCGCCGCGCCTCGGCCTGTGGGGTTTCCGTCATGCTTCGCAGGCAGACAAATGGGTGCCATGAAAGGAGGGCTACATGAAATGTGTTTTTCGAAGGCCGTTTATCGTTGCGGCGGTTTTTTTCGCTTTTTTGCTTTTTTCGGCCGCAGTCCACGCTGAACCCCTGAAATTCTCGTCATCAACCCAGTTTCTGTGGGGTGACGACCTTCTCGGAGACAGCCAGGCCATCGTCGCCCAGTACCTGAGACTCAACTACCTTCCCGACAACAAGAAATTCAGCGTTGCGGGCTATGGACGGCTCTCGAAGGATTTCGGGAGCAGCTCGATCAGGGAAAACGACCTGACCGGCAGGCTTTATTACCTGTACCTCGACTACGCCTTGTCGGATACCGTCTCGCTGCGGCTCGGCAGGCAGTTCACCAACTTCACCGGCGGGACCGCGATCATTGACGGCGCGACTGTCAACATCAATAAGGTGGGACCGGTGGGCATCACGGTTTCAGGGGGACGCGACGTCAGGCTCGGCCTTGATTCGGAACTGACGAGGAACGGCAACTATTTTGCCGGGGTGGGCGTCTATCTGCGGGAGATCCCTAATCTGCAGTTGGGCGTCAGCTATGTCCTCAAGTATGACGAGTCGGACCTCGCCCGCCAGGCGCTCGGCATGAACTTCAGGTATTTCTACAAGGGCATTGTCAGCCCCTACGCCGAGGTGAGGTATGACTGGCTTTCGAAGGCGTTTGACGAGGCATCGCTCGGAGTGGATTTTTTCCCGGCCAGGAATCTCATGGTCAAGGCGGAATTCTACCATTCCTATCCCACCTTCGATGCCACGAGCATCTATAGTGTCTTTGCGGTAGACAAGTACCGCGAATATCTGATCAAGGCCGAGTACAGCCTCGATGCCCCTGTCAGTCTCTTTGCGGCATATGCGCGCCAGACGTACCAGGACTCCCTCAATGCCGACAAGTACATGATCGGCGCGAGGGTGTATCCCAACGACAAACTGACTGTCACCGCCTCATTTGACTACCGGATCGGTTATTCGGAGTATAACGGATTCAGCGGGCAGACAAAGGGAAAACTGTACGGTTTCGAGGTGACCGGAGATTACCGGTTCAGGAAAGACCTTGCCGTCTCCGCAGGCGTCCAGTATGATACTTACAATCGGCCCGATATCATAGGAACGAACAATTATGCCCGGCGGTATTGGCTCGGCGGCCGGTGGAATGCCACGAAGAGCGTTGCCGTGAGCGCCCGTGTTGAGGATGACGATAATCCGAATTTCAGCCACCGGGTGCTCGGCCGGTTTGCGTTGGAATGGAACCTGTAAGGAAAGGAGGGACCATGTTGAAAAAGGCATATATACTGATCGTCCTGCTCCTCGTGTTCTGCGTGGGCGCCGGGGCCTGGGCGCTCTCATCACATAAGGATTACGCTTCCATGGCCGTCAGGGACTGCAATGACTGCCACCAGTCGAGCGGCGTTACGCAGAACCATGGCGCGATGTGGACCAAGGAGCACCGTCTCTATGCTGAAAAGCAGCCGAACAACTGCAAGGACTGCCATCAGCTTTCTTTCTGCCTCGACTGCCACACCGGCGGAGGCCTTAATGCCGACATGCACAAGGCGAATTCCGGCGTTGACTACATGCCGCGGTCTCACCGGACGGACTTCAGGGAGATACACCCCATCGCCGCAAAGAACGATCCGCGGTCGTGCTACCGGTGTCATGACGCTGAAAAATTCTGCGCAGCCTGCCACAGCAAGTTCAAGAGGAACGACCTGTCGGTTTTCTCGCATCGCAGGCAGTTCAGTGATATACAGCTCACCGCCGCAGGGGCAAAG
>JAKAGF010000170.1 GCA_021825805.1 Nitrospirota bacterium | reverse complement strand
CGGACCGCTACGGCCCGGCCTGCGAGCACCCGCTCCATGCGCATGCCCCTGGAGCCCTTCACCAGGACTGTGTCGCCTGCCTTGCAGATGCCGAGGAGTATGTCCCGCGCGGCATCTGCATTCTCCGCGAGGTAGACGGCGCCTGAAAAGCCGGCCGCAGCCCGCCTCATCTCGCTGCCAACGGCAACGAGCACTCCCACGCCCTCTTCCGCGAGCCTGGCAACAAGTCTTCTGTGCTCGGCCTCGGCGTGGCTGCCGAGTTCAAGCATGTCGCCGAGCACCGCTATAGCCCTCCCCTTTTTCAGGCGGACCAGTTCCTGCAGCGCAGCCTCCATGGAGGCCGGATTGGCGTTATATACGTCGCTGATCACGGTTGCTCCCATGATATGCCTGATCTCAAGACGAAGGGGCACGCCGGAGAATGACTCAAGTCCGCGCCTGATGTCGTCTTTCCCCATGCCGAGCTCCGAGGCGATGGCAGAGGCTGCGAGAGCGTTGTAGACATTGAACCTGCCGGGAATGGAGAGTTCGATATCCATGTCGCCACCGTCCGGGAAGCAAAGCCGGAATGCCGCGCCGCGGCCCCCTGCCGTAATATCGCGGGCCAGGACATCGGCCTTTTGCTCGATGCCGTAAGTGATGGTCTTCCCGCTGAAACCCTTCAGTCCCTCCATCAGGAAGCTGTCATCAGCATTGATAACGACCGTGCCGGCATATTCGAGTATCTCGAGGTCTGTCTTTCGTACGGTCTCGATACTCCCAAACCCCTCAAGATGCGCAGGCCCCACATTCGTCACCACCGCGTAATCCGGAAGGCCGACCTCGCAGAGCAGCCTGATATCTCCTTCGGCATTGGAACCCATCTCGAGCACCATGGCTGTTTCGTCGCCCTCCATGTTGGCTATGCAGAGGGGAAGACCGATATGGTTATTGAGGTTCCCGGTCGTCTTGAGCATCTTGTGCCTGCGGCCGAGGACCGATGCGATCAATTCCTTGGTGGTCGTCTTGCCGTTGGTGCCGGTAACGCCTATCACAGGGATATTCCGTTTCCTGCGCAGATGCCGGGCGATGTCCTGGAGCGCTGTGAGTGTGTCGCCTGCCAGGATGATCGTCTTGCCCTCGACCCGTTCCGCCGGGGGTCTTTCGACGATCGCCCCGCCGCCCGCTGCCAGGGAGGCGCGGAGAAAATCATGGCCGTCGAACCGCTCTCCCTTGAGGGCGACGAAGAGTTCTCCGGGGTTGATGCTCCGCGAATCTATGGAGACGCCGGTGAATTCCGCGGCATCGCCACAGAACACGGCTCCCCCAGTGGCCTTCAGTATCTCGTCAACAGTCAACAGCCCCATACTCTCCCTGCTCCCACGCCCCCTCGCTTCCTTTGTTTTATTTTTTTTCAGACAGCCGGTGTATCGCCTCTTCGAGGACCGCACGGTCGCTGAAGGCGATACGCCTACCCGCCGTCTCCTGATACTGCTCATGCCCCTTGCCGGCCACCAGGACAACGTCGCTGTCATCGGCCATCAGCACCGCCCTTCTGATGGCCGCCTGCCGGTCAGGCTCGATAAGATAATTCCTCCGCACCGCGCCTTTTTCGATCTCCATCAGGATTTCAAGAGGATCTTCAGACCGCGGATTGTCGGTTGTCATGACAACGAAGTCGCTGAGTTTCGTCGCGATGGCGCCCATCCGGGGCCTCTTGCCCCTGTCTCTGTCGCCTCCGCAGCCGAAGACCGTGATCACCTTGCCCTCGGTCAGTCCGCGGGCCGTGTAGATGAGCCGTTCCAGGGCGTCCTCGGTATGGGCGTAATCCACGACAGCCAGGAAGCTCTGGCCCGCGTCGATCTTCTCGAAGCGGCCCTTCACCGGGCCTGCCCCTCTGACGCCTTCCAGGATCACATTCCAGGGCGCCCCGATAGCCGCTGCAGCTCCGGCTGCCGCCAGTATGTTATAGACATTGGGCAGTCCCACAAGGGATGAAACGACATCGTATCGCCCGCCGCGGCTGACCATCGTGAATCTCAGGCCGTCGAAGGCATTGTTGATGTCAGCAGCCATGATATCGGCCCCTGTCTCGAGGCCATACGTGATGACCGTTTCCGCCGGTACACGGGCCATCAGCCTGCGGCCCCATACATCGTCATAGTTGATCACCGAGGAGCCGCCTGAACGCAGGAGGTCCCTGAACAGCCGCTCCTTGGCGTCAAAGTACTCATCCATGGTCTTGTGGAAATCAAGATGGTCCCTGGTAAGGTTTGTAAAGACGGCTGTTCCGAAGACCGTACCCTCCACCCTTCCCTGCGCAAGGGCATGGGATGAGATCTCGGAGACAACATGGCTGCAGCCGGCATCCACCATCTTCCTGAGCATAGCCTGGAACTCAAGGGCCTCGGGAGTGGTGTGGTCAGCCTCAAAGACCTCATCGCCGACCATGTATTGTATGGTGCCGATGAGTCCCGCCTTCCTGCCCCATGCCTCGAGGATGGACTTGATGAGGTATGAGGTGGTGGTCTTGCCGTTGGTCCCGGTTATGCCGATCACCTCCAGTTTCTCCGAGGGCTGTTCATAAAGATTTGCGGACAGAAGCGCAAGGGCCCTGCGGCTGTCCGGGACCAGAACGAGCGCTGCGCCGGTTGCAGCAAGCTCCTGCCGCGCCTGCGGGTTATCATAGACAACGGCGGCAGCGCCCCTCCGGACAGCGTCCGCGGCGAATGCGTGGCCGTCGACATGCTCGCCGCGCACGGCGACAAAGAGATCTCCCTTGCCTGCCTTGCGGGAATCATAGGCGATGCCCGCAAGGTCGATGCCGCTGTCCGCGGGGCTGCCTGTCATTTCAACGCCGTTTAAGAGCACGCCGAGTTTCATCGCGCCACCAGCAGAAGATTATTCCGGGAACTGTCGTCCCTCGGCACATTCATATACGAGAGCGCCTGGTCGGTAATCGCCTTGAAGACAGGGGCCGCGACAACGCCGCCGTATATCTGTCCCTTCGGCTCATGGACAACGACAATCAGGGAGAACCTGGGGCTGTCGGCAGGGGCGAATCCGACAAAGGAGCTGACGAAACGGTCCTTTGAATACTTTTTAGTGTTCTTGTCCATCAGCTGGGCGGTCCCGGTCTTGCCGGCGACCTGGTTGCCGTCGACTGAGGCCTGTGTCGCTGTGCCGCCCTCCTCGACAACCGACTTGAGGATATCTCTGAAGACCTCCGCGGTCCTGGCTGATATCACTTTCCGGCCCTTGTCCGCCCCGTATCTGAATATCGTCCGGCCCTCATGCGTCCGTATCTCCGAAACCAGGCGCGGCTTCACGAGAAAGCCGCCATTGGCTATTGCGGAATAGGCCCTCAAGACCTGAAGGGGGGTGACCGCAACCTCCTGCCCGATGGGTATGGCGCCGATCGACGTCGCTGACCACCGTTCAGGGCTGCGGATCCAGCCGGACACCTCGCCCGGCAGGTCGATCCCCGTCTTTTCGCCGACGCCGTACAGCTTTGCGTATTTGTATATCGTCTCTTTGCCGAGCTTCAGTCCGATCATGACCGAGCCGACATTGGATGACTTCTGGATCACTTCCCTGAAGGTGAGCAGGCCATGCCGGTGGGCATCGTGGATCACCTTGCCTCCCACTTCAATAGACCCGCGGCTGCAGTCAAAGGTGGAATTGAGGGAACCCGCATTCTCCTCGAGGGCAGCGGTCCCGACGATTATCTTGAAGGTGGAGCCAGGCTCGTAGACGTCGGTGATCGCGCGGTTCCGCACCTCGTTTTTGCCGGACCGGCCGATCTCGTTCAGATCATACGATGGCCGGTTCGCCAGGGCGAGGATCTCTCCGGTGAAGGGGTCCATCATTATGGCCGAAGCAGCCACCGCCCTCCATTTGAGCATCGCCTTGTCCAGTTCCTTTTCAACTATGTACTGCAGCCCCTCGTCGATGGTCAGCAGGATGTCGTTGCCCCGCGCCTCCATCTCCACGCCCGGCGAGAGCATCTTTCCGCTTGCATCCCGGGCAAAATAGACCTTGCCTCCTGATGTCTTGAGTTGGCCGTCATACGCGAGCTCAATCCCCTCAAGCGGCTGGTTGTCCAATCCGACTGACCCGATAATATGGGAAGCGAGTATCCCCTTCGGATAAAAGCGCTTCGCCTCCGGCATGAACCCAAAGCCCCTGACAGAGGCGTCGGGTCCCTTTTTCTCCATGCCGAGCGCGGTTTTCACCCGCTGGGCGGTCTCGGGCGCGAGCTTGCGGTTAATCCAGGTGAACCTCTTATCTGTCTGAAACTTTGCCTGTATGGCTCCGGGGCTCACCCCGAGCGCGGCAGACAGGCGCGCCATGCGGTCGCGGTCCATGGTCACCTCTTTGGCGTCGCAGTAAAGAGACTCCAGTTCCATATTGACGGCGAGATCGCGGCCCCGCCGGTCATAGATGTTGCCGCGCGTAACACGGATCTCCTGTGCCTTGATCTGTTGCGACTTTGCCTTCTCCGAGAGTATCCGGTGATCAAAAACCATCAGGCCGGCCAGGCGGAAAAAGACTATGAAGAAAGCGAAGACAACAGCCGTGTTGAGGATTATCATCCGTTTCTTGTTCACCTGACCTCACTTTTCATGATCACGGTCCCGACGTAGCCGCGCCGGTAAATGACGCCTTGTACGGCTCCTGCCCTTTGTTCCGTCTGACATGTATCAACCTCACCCTGTTGGAAAAGATGTTCTCACCGGCAACGGTCCGCCCTTCGCCTTGTCCGGGGCCGCGAAACGAGGCGTTGATCTTTTCAATGGACGTGAGCTTTGCCCGCTCGGCCAGAAGGAGCTTCGTCTCCTTGAGGGCATCCATCCTTTTTTCTTCCAGGGTCCTGAGGTCGTATGCAGCGGCAATGATGCTGGACCTGAGCCAGATAAGTCCGAACAATCCGGTAAGCAGAAGCACGACACACAGCGGTTTTCCCATTAATGATAACATATTGCCGCCTCTTTTGGGATGCATCACAGCCTCTCCGCTCCTCTCAGTTTGGCGCTTCGTGAAGAGGGGTTCTCCCTCGTCTCGCTCACGGCGGGGACGACCGGCTTCTTCACCAGCGGCCTCAGCAGTCCGTTCCGCGCATTATCCCGAATGAAGTTCTTCACAAGCCTGTCCTCGAGGGAATGATAGGCGATTACGCAGAGTCTTCCGCCCGGTCTGAGCACCTTCAGGGAACTGTGCAGTCCTGCCCGCAGTTCCTGCATCTCCCTGTTCACCTCGATCCGTATGGCCTGGAACGTCCTCGTCGCCGGATGTGTCCTGCCGGACCTTCCCACGGACCGCATAATGATTTCAGCGAGCTCCGCACACGTGTCTATGGTCTTTTTCTGCCGTGCCCAGGCGATGGCCCGCGCTATCCGCGGCGCCCGGTACTCCTCGCCGTATTCCCGGAGCACCCTGACGATCTCCTGCTCGCCGTAGCCGTTGACGACATCCCAGGCGGAGAAGGGGTCCGTGTTGTCCATGCGCATATCAAGTCGCTCCGTTGACAGAAAACTGAACCCGCGACCCGTGTCCTTCAACTGCATCATGGATACGCCGAGGTCAAAGAGGACTCCGTCCGCGGCCCTAACCCCGAGGGAATCGAGCAAAGGCTCCAGAGCGGAAAACTTCGCCTGCTTCAGGACGAGCCTGCTGTCCCGCAGCCTTTCCGCCGTCCCGCGGAGCGCCTCGCGGTCCCTGTCGATACCGATGACTTTTCCATCCTGGCCGATCACCTTCAATATCTCCTCAGAATGTCCCCCAAGTCCTACGGTTGCGTCTATGTATATGCCGCCCTCCTTTGGCGAGAGCAGCTCAATCACCTCCCTGACGAGCACCGGGAGATGTTGTATCACGGATCAGAGCCCGTATGCTGCGAGCTTCTCCTCCACAGCCTTCCGGTCGAAGCGTGTCGGGTCTACGACGCTGTCCCATTCCTTCCGGTCCCAAAGCTCGATCTTGTCTATCTGCCCCACGATCACGATGTCTGAATCAAGCCCTGCGTCTTCGCGAAGAGTTGCCGGTACGAGTATCCTTCCCTGTTTGTCCAGTTCAACCTCCTGGGCCGATGCTATCACCCGTCTTTTCAGGAACCGCACCTCTTCAAGCATACCCGGCAGCTGCCGGACCTTCTCTTCGAACCGGTTCCATTCTTCCTGGGGATAAATGTGGAGGCATTTATCGAACAAAGCATTGACAATATAGAGCTTGGCGTTGTAATTTGATGAAATGATTTCCCTGAAAGGAGCCGGTATGATGATTCTGCCCTTTGGGTCCAGGGTGTAATAATATTTTCCGGAGAAAG
>JAKAGF010000011.1 GCA_021825805.1 Nitrospirota bacterium | reverse complement strand
CGTTGCAAACCTCGGCCTGATCCTGACCAACCGTTCCCGGTCGAGAACGATCATCGCGACACTCCGCACCCCCAATACAGCGCTCTGGGTGGTAGTGGGCGGCTCTGCATTCTTTCTGGGGCTCGTACTTTCGGTCCCCTTCCTTCGCAGCCTCTTCAGGTTCAGCACGCTTCACCTTCCGGACATCGTCATCAGCTTGGCCGCGGGCCTCCTGAGCATCTTCTGGTTTGAAGGCATGAAGATGCTGCGGCAGAAGGCGTAACCCTTCCCTGTCCTTCTGTCCATCAGCCTGACGCAAGTATGATAAAATTACGCATGCTGTACGTTGATGTAGTTTTTCCCCTTAACCTCGGCAGGCTGACCTACCGGTGTCCTGAAGGCTTATCTGATACGATCAGGCCCGGCATGCTCGTATCCGCCCCACTGAGGAAAGGCAGTGACAAGGGGATCGTTATTGATATCCATGAAACGCCCAGGCCGGGAAGGCTCAGGGAGATATCGGAGATTCACGGAGATCGGCCGGTGGTTGGCCGCGACATGCTCAAACTCATCACCTGGATGGCTGATTACTATATAGCGCCTGAGGGCATCATACTGAAACAGACCATTCCGCAGGAGATCTTCGACAAGACCCGGGAAAGGAAATCATCAAAGGAAAAAGCCTCCCATCAGTCCCCCGGCCTGCCCGATCTTCCCCATGAGGAGCTGACGCCGATCCTGAAGGCATCAGGCGCCGGCAAATACCAGTCATTTCTTGTCCATGCCCCGTCAACGGAATACGAGTATTCCATAGGCAGGGCGATCATCATGTCCGGCATGAAAAGGGCTCTCTTCATCCTGCCCGAGACGATCCACGCAGACCGCTTCTTCGAGGCGGTCGAAGACATCGCCCCGGACAGGTCCTGTATCCTTCACAGCGGCATCGCCAGGGGCAGACGCTCTACGGCAGTAGACGGGATCATCGCCGGGAAGTATGACCTAGTCATCGGCACGCGGGCAGCGCTTTTTTCGCCGCTTCAGGACGTTTCCCTCATCATGGTGATGCATGAACACAGCGGCTCCTACAAGCTCGAAGACGGCGTGCGTTACAACATACGCGACGCCGCGGTGATGAGGGCCTTCATGGCAAAGGCGGCGGTGGTCCTGTCGTCTGTTTCTCCTTCCGCTGATTCGTGGTTCAACGCCCTTTGCGGCAAATACCGTCTCATCAGGCCTGCGGCAGAGCCGGCGAGGCCGCGGATACGGATTATCGACATGAGGTATGAGAGGAAGACAAGTCCGCATGTTGCGAAACCGGTCTTCGAAGCGGCCCGGAGGAACCTCAGGGACGGCAAACAGACGATCTTTGTCATGAACCGAAGGGGATACGCCTCTCTTCTGCTCTGCAAGGAGTGCGGCTATACGGAGTCGTGCGATGCGTGTTCCCTTCCGATGGTCCTGTACAAGGAAGATCAGGCGCTCCGATGCCACCGCTGCGGAACAGCCAGGCCTGTCACCGACCGCTGCAGCCGCTGCAGGGGCTTCTCCCTTGAGCCGGTGGGCGCAGGCACGCAGAGGATACAGGAGGAGCTCAGCGGACTCTTCGGCGTGGACGCCCTCAGGTTCGACAGCGACAGGGTGAAAAGGGAGTCTGAAACAGGGGAGCTCCTCAAGGCGGTGTCAGGGGGATCAAAGCAGCTGGTCATCGGGACGAAGATGCTGACAAGGCGGCTGGGGGGCGGCCGGCGGTTTTCCGCGGCGGTGATCCTCAATATGGACACGTCCCTGAACCAGCCTGACTTCAGGGCAGCCGAGAAGGCCTACATGGAACTGTCCTCCCTGGCGGGCCTCATCGGGCCGGCAGGAGAGGTCTTCATTCAGACGCGTTTTCCATCCACCAGCCTATACCGCTGCTTCAGGGAGAACGACTACGCCTCCTTTGTCAGAGAAGAACTGGCGCAGAGACAGGCCCTGAAATATCCTCCGTATGTCAGGCTCCTGAACCTGACGGTCTCGGGCGAGCCTTCCCTGCCGGACCGGATCATAAAGCATATCCTTAAAATGGACGGGGACATCGAGGTCCTCGGCCCTTTGTCGCGCAGGAACAAAAAAGGCGTCGAGGAGTTTGATATCCTCCTGAAATCCTCTAACAGGAAGGCCCTCAACACCGCGGCGCGTGATGTAATGGAGAGGTTCGGAAACAGCAGGGGCGTAACGATCACCGCTGATGTTGATCCCCTCTGACGCGGCGTCTCAGGCGGTCAGCCCTTGAACAGCGCGTCAACCGCCCCGGCCGGCATGGGCCTGGAAAAGAGAAAGCCCTGGCCGTACCTGCAATTCAGGTCCTTGAAGTGCGCCAGTTGCTCGATCAGCTCAAGGCCCTCCGCGATCACTTCGAGGTTGAGGCTCTGGGCGAGGGAAAGGATCGTTTTGATGATCTGGAGGTTGTCGTCCGCTGCCGCGATCCGGGAGACAAAGGAGCGGTCGATCTTCAGGGCATTGACCGGGAAGTAATGCAGGTAGCTGAGCGAGGAATACCCGGTGCCGAAGTCGTCTATATGGAACTCAACACCGGCGTCCTGAAGCTGCTTCATGAAGGAGATCGCCCCTTCCACGTTCTCGATCACCATGCCCTCCGTTATCTCCAGGGCGAGGCTCCTCGGGTCAAAGGCGGTCTCCTTCAGGATGGCGGTGACTGTCTCGACAAAGTGGGGGTGCGAGAGCTGCCTGCCCGAGATGTTGACGCTCAGCTTCAAAGGGGGGTCGGCGGGGAAACGGCCGTGCCACTCCCGCATCTGCCGGCATGACTCCCTGAGCAGCCATTCGCCTATGGGGTAGATGAGCCCGGTCTCCTCGGCTATGGGGATGAAATCCAGGGGATAGATCATGCCCCTCCCCGGATGGTTCCAGCGGATGAGCGCCTCAAAGCCGATGATCCGGTTGTCCTCCAGGTTCACGATCGGCTGGTAGTGCATAAGGAACTGCCCCTGCTCCAGCGCCTGCCTGAGGTCTGTTTCGAGCCTGAGCCGTTCCACTGTCTTCTCATGCATGCTCGCGTCAAACTCGACGTAACAGGCCTTGCCCAGGGCCTTTGCGTGATACATGGCGATGTCAGCGTCCCGTATGATATGTTCGGGCTTCAGGTGGCCCTCTTCCTTGACCGCGATGCCGATGCTCGCTGAGGTATATATCTCGTGCCCCTTGATGAGGAACGATACATCCAGTTCCCTCAGGACCCGTTCAGCGATCTGGCCGGCCTGGGACGAATCCACGAGGTCCTTGAGCAGTATCGCAAACTCGTCGCCTCCGAGCCTCGCAACGGTGTCATCAGGTCTGATACATTTCGATACGCGGTGCGCCACCTCGATGAGGAGCTTGTCGCCGATCACATGGCCGAGGCTGTCGTTGATCACCTTGAACCGGTCGAGGTCGATGAACAGGACCGCGTACCGGTAGTCCCTGTGGCGCTGCGATGACTTTATCTCCTGGTGGAGACGGTCCATGAACAGGGCCCGGTTCGGCAGCCCGGTGAGCGCGTCATGGAAGGCGTCGTACTGCAGCTGCGCCTCCGCCCGCTTCCGCTCGGTGATGTCGGTCTGTGAACCGGCGAACCGGTAGGCAGACCCTGAATCGTCCCTGACCGCCAGGCCCCTGCTGAGCATCCACCGGTAAGTCGTGTCCCTGTGCAGCATGCGGTGTTCTATCTCAAGGTGCGAGGTATGTCCGTTGATATGCGCGGCGATCTGCGCCTGTACCTGCTCGCGGTCGTCGGAATGCACGCGGTCGAGCCATGCCTGGGGGGCGTCGCCTATATCCGCGTCAGTCCATCCGAGCATCGCCTTCCACCGGGGCGAATAATAAATCCGGTCTGTCTTCAGGTCCCAGTCCCAGAGCCCGTCGTTTGCGCCCCGCGCCGCCAACTCGTACCGCTCCTTGCTCTCCCGCAGGGCGTGTTCCGTCCGCTTTCGCTCGGTGATGTCGCGGGTATACTCTACAACGTGCGAAACCTTGTCGTCGGCGTCGAATATGGGATAGGTATATATCTCCGCCCATAAAAGCGATCCGTCCGGACCGAAAAAGGATTTTTCCTTGGCGCTGGGATTGCCTGAAGAGAAGGTCTTCGAGACGATACAGCCGGGGCAGACCGCCTCGCCGCTGCCGAGGACCTTGAAACAGATCTCGGTCTGAAGGGCATCGACGGCCTTGCCCTTCATCTCAGCGTAGGATTCGTTGCACCTGACTATCGTGAAGCCCCTGTCTATGATGCAGAAGGGATCGCGGATGCTGTCGAAGATGGTGGTGAGGAATCTCTCGGACCGGGAGAGGGCGTCCTCCGCAGCACGGTGCGCAGCCACCTCGCTCCGGATATTATTGTAGCCTTCCTGAAGAGCGGAGCTCATGGAATTGAAGTGCGCGGCCAGCTCGCCGAATTCATCCCTTTCCTCATGCGATATCCTGTAGCCGAGTTCGCCAGCAGCGATGTTCCGGGTGGCTGTAACAAGTTTGTCCATAGGGCCGGTGATGGATTTCGACAGGTGCGCCGCCGTGAAGAGCCCTATGAGAAATGTCAGGCCGATAGTGATGTACAGGATCATCTTTACATTGCCGGCCATGGCAAGGGAGGCGGCTGTCTTCTTCTCCAGCTTCACGCCGGCGGTGTAGGACATCTCCTCGACAAGGCCCAGGAGCTTGTTGCCCTTTGCCGCCGCGTCGATCTTCAGCTGCTCGAGCATAGCCTTGTCCGCTGTTGTCGTTATGTAAGCGCTGAGGGAGTTCTCATAATCCGAAATAAGCGACTGTATCCTTTCTATGCTCTTCAGGACATCAGGCGTATGGTGGCAGGAGAAACAACGCTGCGACGCCTCCTCGACCCGTCGGATATTCTGGACGATATGATCCAGTTCGGGAGACAGAGGCGTATTGACAGTGTAAAGGTCTGCCTGCGCAGACTGCAGGTCAACGATAAGATTCTGACGGAACCCCTTGATCTGATGAAGCTGGACCAGCCGGCCCAGCTCATTCGTCGTCCGGGTTATAAGGACGATGGCGGCAACAGATCCGCATGCAAAGAGAACGCAGACGGACAGCAGGAATATGATGATCTTCCGCCTCACCGACTACATCGCCTCATTAATAAAAATAAACCAGTACGCATGCTAAATATACTTTTTAATCTCTTTATTATAGTTATCCGCTGTTGTTACCTCAAGCCTTATTTTTTATCACCTTTTCCGCGCTCGCCTCGGCTGCCAGTAGACCATAAACCTCTTTCACCTGCATGAGGGTTTCTCTCCTGTCGCCGCTGTTGTTGATGAGATAATCAGAGCGTTTCTTCTTCATGCTGATCGGCAACTGGGTCTTCATCCTCGCAAGCGCGTCTCTCCTCGCGACCCCTGACATTCGCAGCCGTTCGAGAGCCGCCCCGCGAGTTGTGTAGACCGTTATGATCCGCTGGAACCTGTCAGTGTAGCCACCCTCAAAGAGCAGCGGGACCTCCACAACGACCACGCGGTCTCTGCCCTTCACTGTCCTGATGAACGACTGCACACGACGGAAGACAAGGGGATGGAGGATCTTCTCAAGGCCGATCCGCAAGGAAGGTTCCGCGAAGACCCTCCGGGCCGCCTCCTGCTTGTTGATCGTGCCGGAGGGATGAAGGACCCCGGGACCCAGCAGGCGGCTGACCTTCCTGAGCACTGCCGGCTCTTTGAGAAGCGCCTCAACAACACGGTCGCTGTCAAGGGTGGCGGCGCCGAGACCGCTGAAGGCCGCCAGGACCGAACTCTTGCCCATGCCGTAATTGCCGGTCAGTCCAGCCACAAGCATTGATTATTATAGTCCATCCGGACTGAAAAGGGCTGTTTTGGCCTTAATTGACGCGGCTTCACTGTCTGGGTTATCATACTGTGTTAGGTCTTTAGAGGGAGGTATGAGTTATGCCGATCTACGAATATAATTGCTCGAAGTGCGGCAAGCACCACGAGGTCATGCAGAAGATCACCGATCAGTCCCTTACGGTCTGTCCGGACTGCGGCGGAGAACTGAGAAAGATCATATCCAATACGTCTTTTGTCCTTAAAGGCACCGGCTGGTATGTGACTGACTATGCGTCCAACAGGCAGACGGAGAAGAAGTCCGACGCAGTGGCCGCAAAGGACAGCCCTAAAGAAGAGAAAAAGGCCGAGACCCCTGCTGCCCCGAAAGAGGCTGCCGCCAAGATATAGTGCCGCGGACACATATCCACGTTCCCTTCACAAAGGTCCCGCGCTTCATTGACGTCATAAAGTCGAAGAAGCTTGACCTTGAGATCTATTTTGACGGCGCGGCGCTCGATCTCCTGACCATGGAAGAGATCAGCCGCATGAAGGATACGCTCGACTACAACCCCTCCCTGTCCTTCCACGCCCCCTTTATGGACCTCTCGCCAGGAGCCGTCGACTCCAGAGTGAGGGAGGCGACCCTCGACCGCTTCCACCGGATACTGGACATCGCCGGCATCCTCGGTCCGAAGACGATCGTCTTTCATTCAGGCTATGAAAAGTGGAAGTACGCCCTGAACACGGACATCTGGCTCGAAAAGAGCCTCCTCACCTGGGAACCCATCCTCAAAAGGGCCGAATCCCTTGGTATAAGGGTAGCCATAGAAAATATCTTTGAGGACGAGCCATCCAATCTGGGTCTCCTAATGGAACGCATGAGCTCCCCGGACTTCGGGGTATGCTTTGATACCGGACACTGCAACCTTTTTTCGCGGGTCCCCCTGGAGGAGTGGATGGAAGCCCTCGGTCAGTACATCGTTGAACTGCACCTGCACGACAATGACGGGACTTCAGACCAGCACCTGCCGATAGGCGACGGCGCATTTGATTTTCCGAGGTTCTTCGAACTGCTCGGCAGCCGCGATTGTGTCTATACCATAGAGGCGCATACGCCCGAGCATGCGGTGAAGAGCCTCGCATACCTTCAGGTGATGGGAAACAGCCGGAGCAGAAAAAAACTCTAAACGGAGCGGCCGGCCCGCAGCCGCCTCATAGGTATCGCAACCGGTTGCGCATACTGAAGCCCTCCAGGATGGGCACCCCCTCGCCTTTATACTGGATCAGCGCCATGTGTGACTCGCCCATGCCCTGGGGCAGGATAAGCCTCTTTATCTTGGCCGCCTCGAAAAGATAATCGTCCGAAGAGGCGGCGAGCCGCTGGATCTCCTCGTCCACACCGAGGGACATAAGAAAGGCCCCCTGCCCGGTGTAGCCGATGGCCTTCAAACCCATCGCATCTCCCCACTGCTTCACTGCCGAGAAGTTCACGTGGGCCGTAATGTCCTGCTCTCCGATATGTTTGAGGGGATTTTCCGCCAGCTGGTGCCGGTGGTAGCACATGAGGGTCCCCCTGTCGTGGTCCTCGCTGTAATATTCCCGGGCCGTATACCCGTAGTCGATGGTGAGGATAAACCCTTCCCTGAGCGAGCCTGCCGCTTCCCCAAGCCATCGCCTGATCCTTAGGTTCGCCTCGGTCCTGTATCCCGCGGGAAGAGATAGCTTAAGCTCTTTGAAATAATCAGCCAGCGCATCCGTACTCAGGGGACCGATCTCCTCCCGCAGCGAATCGCCGTCAGTTGCAACATAAATCTCCCTGAGGGTGTTCTCCATGACGACTATGTGCACGGGAAAGGCGTCGAGGAGCTCGTTCGAAAGCAGGCATCCAGTCACATCCCGTATCCCGGACAGGGAACGCGCCCATACTATCCTGCCGCGGAATTCAGCGAGGATAGCCGCCTGATGCTCCTGTACCGTTGGATTGAGCTCCACTATCCTGTAGACAAGGGCATCGTATATGTCACGCCCCTTCAGATATCCCAGCATATCGAAGGCGAGATATCCCCTGCCGGCGCCCATCTCGATGACGCTGAAATCCACCGGCCTTCCCATCTTCTCCCACATCTCCTCTATCTGCCTGCCTATCAGCCTTCCGAAGGCCGGATGAAGATGCGGGCTTGTATAGAAATCGCCCTCCCTGCCGACAGGAAGCGCTCCTGAAGTGTAATACCCGAAGTCCGGATCATAGAGGCTCAGTTCCATGAAACGCTCGAAGGTGATGGGACCCGACTCTTTGATCAGGCGGATGATCTTTTCCTGAAGCGGCTGGATGGTCATGTGAAGATCGTCCTCATGCGAGGGTTGTCAGCGTCTCCGTCTTCCATATGCAGGCTGGTATGGAAACGCTATACCCTTGGCTTGGCGAGTATCTCGAGGACCTTCAGATCGAAGAATCTCTTGGACGCGGCTGCCCTGATGACCATGACGCAATCCGCACCCCGCGCGGTGCCTCCTACCGCAAGCGCCTCTTCGCCTTCCGGTATGAGGCCCGCGTCAACCGCCATCATGACTATCTCACAGCAGACCTTTGCGCCTTCGCCGAATCTCCTCAATGCCTGGGCAACGACAAGCGTCGGGTAGAGTCCGTTAAACTTGGCTGCAAAGGCCGTCTCGATGGAATGGGTGAGTATGGTGCCCGTATACACGCGGCCGCCCCTCAGTTCGATCTCCTTTTTCATCTCAGGAGACAGCTCAAGGGTGTTCTGCTCCTTGAAGCCGGACGAGTGGGTGACCACCACGACGTTGACGCCTCTTCCTCTGAGGGCTTCGGAAAAGAGCATGCCTGTTTCTCCTGATGTTGAGGCGATGACAACATGCTTATAACCGCCTTCGGCAACAGCTTCTTTGACCACTTTCATGCAGGCTGCTGTATTCTCTTTTCCCGCTTTTTCGAAATAGAGGACTTTTCTTTCCATGGATATCATTGTATCGCTTTTGGCCCCTGATTTCCACAGGAAGCCGCGTTGGGGACGGCAGGGCAGCCTTCTCATGCCTGCCCTGCCATCTCTTTGTGCTGTGCCGACAACCAGGCAGAATGCTTATTTGTCTGAGCCGCAGCAGAATTGGAACCCCTTCTTGCCGGCGTCTTCGTCGCAACAGTTCTTCAACATGGTCGCAGCCTTTTCCTTGAGGCCCTCTCCCTTGATCTCTATGCGGAGGCCGTCTTCAGTTTCGGTAACCTTCACATTGCAACACTCTTTTTCCATCCGTGCTCACCTCCCTTCTGCCTTAGATTATTCGAGAACATTCGAACTGGCAGACCAAAAAAAACTATTTCAGGAAATCCTTTATGGAATCGATCGCTTCCCTGTTGACCCTGCAGCGAAAGTTCTGGCCTTCGCGCTCGCAGGTTATGAGCCCTGCATTCTGCAGTTCCTTGAAGTGGTGCGATATCGTTGACCGTGAAAGCTTCAGGCGATCACAGATCTTGGTAAATGCCCTCTCCAGGCTTCCCTCGACCCCACAGCATAATTCTCCCTTTATGCGGAATTCGGCAGTCACCTTCGACCCTTCAGGCATGCAGCAGTTCTTGTAAATCATCATGAATATCTTCAGCCGCTGTTCGTTCGACAGGGCCTTGAAGATTTTTGTATAGTTCGATAGTTCCATTGTCATAGAATAATCTATCCGGAAGGGGTTGTCAAGTTATCTTTTTCGGCAGAGAAAAAAACTCAGCCGGTCTTTTTCCCGGAAAGTCCGAGGGCCTGCTGTATTTCGCGCATGTGATCAACATGGAACCCGATGTGATAATCGGAAAGCCCGATCGCCCACTGCGCCAGGGTCGGATACTCTCCAAGGGGCGAGTCCTTGAGCATGGGGATATGGGCCTTCCGCGAAAGCTGTTCTTCAGAAAGACCCTCGATAAAATCAGCCATGCGAGAATATTCCAGATCAAATTCGGCGAGAAGTCCGGCGAGGCTCATGCTGCTTCGCTTCCCGGACCAATAGGGGTCTTCGGCCTTTACATCTATTTCCGGTGTATCCTGTTCGACGAAAGCCTTCAGCGTAGGAACAAGGCCGATACCCTCGGGGCCGCAAAGGTGAGAGATGATCTGCCTGGGCGACCATCGACCCTCCGGCGCCCGCGATGAGTTCTCCTCGTCAAGCCCCTCACATGACTTCCTGAATTCAGCCCTCTTCGTGCGTATTCCCTGTGCGATCTTCTTTCCATCCTGGTCCGGCATGTATTCTTTCCTCCTTTTCTGGGGGAGTAGAAAAGCGATATTCCCCACGGCCGGCGCCCTCAGGGACATAGGGCCTTTACAGTCCCTATGTCTTTCTTCTTTTCTCGACCGCCTGCTTGATGCCGTCGGGGCTGTATCCCCTGATGATGATCCCCTCGACATCGATGACCGGAACTCCCTTCCGGCCGCTTTTCTGGGACATCTCGGCGTTTCTGTTCTTGTCCTTGTCGATGTCGTACTCGGTCAGCCGCACGCCCAGGGAATTGATGTACTCCCTCGCCTTTATGCAGTACGGGCACCATGTCGTCATATACATGATGACCTGTACGTCCCCGTAGTCCCTGAGCGCGGCGGCAGGGGCGGACTTTCTCCGGGATGCAGGCTCCTTTGTTTCGTGTCTCTCTATGCGGTCTTCCCTGTA
The DNA here is from genome assembly GCA_021825805.1 of Nitrospirota bacterium. Taxonomy (GTDB): domain Bacteria; phylum Nitrospirota; class Thermodesulfovibrionia; order Thermodesulfovibrionales; family UBA6898; genus JAKAGF01. Next base: position 16,812 of record JAKAGF010000011.1, on the reverse strand, counting down.
TCTCTTTTCTTCCGCCTGAACGCCCGCTGGGGGTGAATCAGTGAAAAAAACGTTCCCGCTGCTGTCCTTCCATTGGTAGATTTCGGCGGATGAGAAAACAGGAAACAGAAACAACGACAGGATTGCTACCGCGAAAATGCCTCTGACAACGAACTTTCCCATCATGGCTGCCCTCCATGGAACGATTTGCCATACTGATCCCAACTCCGTAAGTATAGCACAGGTCCGAGGACCCTGGGAGAACGATGGGCCGACGAGTCTGTAGAAAAAGTATTAAATCTTCCGCCAATGCTCAACATTCAAATCGTGTTCAGCGGGTTCCGCAATATCCTGTTTGCGGCGTCAGGGGTCCCCTTGAGTTCAAGCCGAGCGAGCAGAATACCCTTCAGGGTGTAGTGACAATGTAGTGACGGTCAAAAAAAATGGCCTACGTGGAAACCACGTAGGCCATTTTTTACTGGCGCGCCCTGAGGGAGTCGAACCCCCGACCTGCGGATTCGTAGTCCGACGCTCTATCCATCTGAGCTAAGGGCGCACATGCTCTTTGTTATCCCTTTTTGACAGCGCTCTTCATCGCAAGGCCGAACTGCTGGTGCTCAAAGGGATGGATAGTCGGGAACTTCTGGTAGAGCCAGCCCTTGAAGATCTCCTTATCGCCTTCCATCACCTTGACCCTGACAGCCGGGTTGTTCGGCTCATTGGACATGGAGGTGATATTCAGACCGTCCATCTTGAAATCAGGAAGAAAGTCCCCGACAACAACCTTCAGGTTCGAATTCGGGATCTTGAGATCGCTGTTGAGGTTGACGGTATAATCAGTCGTCTTCTTCGTTTTCTTGTCCTCCACCGCCAGGACAACGGCCTTCCACTTACCCTTCACCGAGTCAGGCACGTTCACCACGGTCTCTCCCTTGGGCATCATCACGTTGCCTCCGGGCGCCCCAGGCGCTCCGGGCTGCGGATGTCCCGGAGGCAGCTGCTGCTGGCCGGGTACTGCCGGCGCGGGCTCCTTCGGTTTCGGCTTGCATGCCCCTGCTGCAACAAGCAGGGCCAGACTGCACACTACTGCTACGACTTCCTTTTTCATGGTTTCCTCCTTTTTCTTAGCTCTTCTTTTAAAAAGCGCCGTACCAGATATAGAGAATGTCAATTTCAGTGGCGGAGAGGCAGGGATTCGAACCCTGGGTGAAGTTTTACCTCCACAACCGCTTAGCAGGCGGCTGCCTTCGACCTACTCGGCCACCTCTCCCAAAACGGTTTATTCTACCAGCTACTTTCAGGCTTTGTAAAGAAAGAGGCCTCTTCGGGGCAGGCAGGCGGGACCTTTCTACAGCGAATAGTCTCCTTTGAGGAAACGCCGGGCATACAGCTCCGCCCGGCTGTCGTCATGGAGCACTGCGTCGAGCTGCCGCGTATAGGCGAGCAGCCTGCCCATCTGGTCGAGAATGCGCTTCATGTCTTCCATGGTCACGTTCGCCAGCCGCGCGGTGATGAGGTCGCCCTTTATCATGACGGTGAAGCCGAACTCCTTAAGAATAAAGGAGATAAGGTCCACCCGGCGGGAGCGTTTCGCCATGTCCGTGGCCCCCCCGCCAAAGCGGAAATACAGGTGGTTGTTTCTCATCCGGTCGCTGCAGTAGCAGTCGATGACAGTGAAATGATATCCGAACCTCAGGCTCAGGCTCATGTACTCCTTTGTAATGACAGCGAAGTTGTTCTCTGTGAATTTTTCAGCATCACTGAAAATGTCAGGCATGCGCATCATGCTGCCGACAAAGTCGTGCGCTGTGAGCGAGACCATGTCAGCATGCCAGACCCCGGGGTGGGTCATGCCTTCAAGCACCGCCCTGAGCGGGACCGAGGCGACCTCGCCGATGGACGCCTTTTTCCGGCCCTCGCCGATATCCAGCCCTCCTCCCATGTCAACAGCCATGATCCCGGCAGGCACCGGCAGTTCAAGCTGCGCCGCGCGCTGCCGGCGGGAGGCTGAGCGGGCCCGTTCGACAAGGCGCATGACCGCCTTTTCATGGATAAACCGCAGGATATCATGGAGGGTGCGGCAGCGTTCCGGCCTGAAGTCATCGGTGAGCGGATCGATGAGAAAAAGCGGAGATATGTAACGCAGCAGATACCTCTGCCGTCTGAACTCATAAAGGTCTTCCATGGACACCCCGGAGGGCTGCTCCAGGAGTTCCCTCTCAATTCCCTCGTAGACGCTGACAGAGCCGTCCTCGCCTGCGACGACCGTCACCTCCATGCCGGGGGCAAGGAGGCGTGTCGCGTCCCCTGCATTGATCACCGTCGGCACCCTGAATTCCCTGCAAAGAGCTGCCATATGGCTGGCAGGCGAACCCGTATCAGTGATAATGGCCGATACATAAGGCATGACCCGGATAAACTCCGATGAGTCATGCCGCGCCACCAGCACAGCCCCGCGGGGGAAGAGATCAAGGCCATCCGGTCCCTTCGCAAGAAAGACCTTGCCGGCTGCGGTTCCCCTTTGTACGACGCTGCCTTTGTCCTTCATGAGTACGTTGATGCCCGGCAGGACTGCAGCTGCTGTCTTTTTCTTCTCCCCGTTCTTCCCGGTTTTCAAGGGCCGTGCCTGCAGAATGAAGGGTCTGCCCTTCTGATCTATGGCCCATTCTATGTCAAGAGGCCTTCTGAAATACGTCTCAAGGGTCATCGCCTGACGCGCAAGCCTTATGATCTCATCATCCTCAAGAGAGGGCTGATCAGCCGTGCCGGCCGGGGTGTCAACCGTCTCGATACCTCCGGATGAGACCCCCTTCTCCATAGAGGACTTTATCCCGATCCGGCGTGAGACGACCCGCGGGACAGCGGCTTTTCTGACAAAGATATGATCCGTCTCCACAGCGCCCTCCACAACAGGGCCTCCAAGGCCCCATGCTGACGATATCACCAATTCATCAGCCTGCCCCGAAGGGTCGGAAGTATACACAACGCCGCTCGACCTCGCGTCAACCATGAGAAGACAACAGACCGGCATCCGGACATCCCAGGGTTCCAGCCCGAGGCGCTGCAGATAGGCGGCAGCCTTCCGCGTGAAGATGCCTGCTATCACCTGCTTGTAGGCATGCTTCAGCGAATCGATTTCAGCGGGCGCCTGGAGGACTGACGTGAACTGCCCGGCAAAGGAAAACTCCCCGTCCTCGCCGACAGCGCTACTCCTCACCGCAAGGAAACAGGGCCGGCCGCAGCCCTTGCTCAGCCGGCTGAGGCCGGCGGCGAGGGCGTCCGAAAGCGGCGGCGGGAATTCTCCCTGCATGATCATGCCTCGGAGGGCTGCAAGGTTTTCTTCGTCAGTCGCGCCGCGGGACCGCAGTTGCGCTATCGCCTCGTCCAGCCGGTTATACCGCATGAAGTCGCTGCATGCCTTTGCTGTCGCCGAAAACCCGGAAGGCACGGAAAGGCCTGCCCCGTTTTTCACCTCAGCCAGGTGCAGGCTTTTGCCTCCCACCACCCGTTCCATGTCCCAGGAGATATCCCCAAGGTCCACGACAAGGGCTGCAGAGGCTGGAGGCGCATCATGGACAAGGCGCACAATCTCGTTGTCAATGCGGTAGAAGGCGGCGGCAAGCTGCGGGTGCGCGCTGTCAGTGAACGCGTCAAATCTTTTCACAGCGTCGGAGACCGTTTGCCGCAGTTGTTCGTAGGACGGTCTTATATAGTTGATGTCAAAGATATAGTCTCCGCCCAGCTTATCAGCCATGTCGGCGATCTTTTCGACCGCCCGGTTATGGCTCGACAGGACCTCTCTGAAGCTGCTGAAGAGGAAGGTGAAGTCCGTCCGTCCTCCGCTGCTGCTGCTTCCAAGCCCCAGGAATGATCTCAGGATATCGCCGGTCTTCACGTTGCAGCCACGTCCGCTCCGAGGGCGCGTCTGATGGAAGCCTTCAGCTCCCTGATCTTGATCGGCTTGGGAAAGAAGTCGTGCACATCTCCCCTGAGCGCCTCTATGGCGGTGTCAAGATTCGCAAACGCGGTTATCATGATCACCTTTGTCTCAGGATACAGACTCCTGACCGTCCTGAGCACCTCCATGCCGTCTATGCCCCGCATCTTGAGGTCAGTCACCACCACGTCGAACCGCTTCTCCTTCAGGCGGGCCAGGGCAGGTTCCCCGCTTAGAAAGGTCTCTACCTCGAAGCCCTCCTGTTCGAGCGAAAGTTTCGCCATATCACCCACGATCTTCTCGTCGTCTATAACCATGATGCTGTGTTTCATGTCTCCTCCTTGCCGTACACCGGAAGTTCTATAATAAAAGTTGTTCCGCGGCCCACCGTGCTTTCGGCCCTGATGGCGCCGCCGTGATTTTTGATGATCCCGTAGCTCACCGAAAGGCCGAGGCCCGTGCCGCCGACCCCCTTGGTGCTGAAAAACGGATCGAAGATATGGGGGATGAACTCCGGAGGTATGCCTGAGCCCGTATCCCTCACATATATCCTCACCGTCTTCCTGTCGCGCGCCGCCCCGGTGGTGATCGAGAGGGCTCCGCCGGGCTGCATCGCCTGTATCGCGTTGAGGATGAGATTGACCAGGACCTGCTGGATCTGGTGTACGTCGAACCGCGCCGGCGGCAGCGGATCAAGCGAGAGCTTCACGTCGATATTCGCTATATGGAGGCTGTTCTGCATGATCTGCAGCGATTTCCTGATAGTCTCGTTGATATCCGCCGCCTGGAGATCGGCGTCCTTGGGACGCGAGAAATCAAGGAGGTTCCTGACGATCTCTCCTATGCGCTTCGTCTCATCATCCACCTGTTGCATGAATTCAAGCCGCTTTTCACGGTCAAGACTGTCGTAAAGCTCCAGGTAGTTCTGGGCGATCATTGAGATATTATTGAGCGGGTTGGTCAGCTCATGCGCAACGCCCGCCGTAAGTATTCCGAGGGACGCGAGTTTCTTCGACTGGATCAGCTCCTCCTCCCTGCTCCTGAGCTCGTCGGACATGGAGTTGATCGCCGTGACGACCGAGCCCGCCTCGTCGTCATCAACAGGGCCCTCGATGCGGTGGAACTTGCCCTCCGCGATCGCCCTGGTGAGCCGCTCGATAGCCCTGAGGGACAGGAGTATCCTCTGGGAGACGAAGTGGCTCACGAGGATCGCCAGGAGGAAGATCGCCCAGAAGGAGTAGAAGAGCACCCTTTTGGACGAGGTGATGATGTCGTTCACCCTTGCCCGCTCTATGCGGACAAGGCTCTCTGAAAACTCCTTCAGCTCCTTGCCGTGCATCCTGAGGCGGAGCTTCAGCGCAGCGTCCTGCCGGCCGTTCGCCTGAATGTCGCGGATCGTGCCCGAATATTTATCTACATGGCTGATGAGCGACGAAAGGTTCTCTTCGCCCACGGCCCGGACGATGTCCTGTTTCGCAGAATCGATCGTCTGAAGGGTGCGCGAGATCTGCGCCTGCATGTCCGTCAGGGTCCCTTCGTCATGAAAGAGTATATAGTTCTTTTCCGACAGCCGCATCTCGAGGAATGAGGCGTTGAGGTCGTCTGCTATCTCGACAAAACGGAGCTTCGTGAGGACGCGGTTGAGGTTCTGGAGGGCAAAGACCCCGATGAGGAGGATCAGCCCCAGATTGACCGCGTTCGACAGGATGATCTTGCGTTCTATCTTCATAACAAAATCGTATTGCTCAAAATTTCACCGGGCTTCGGGGGATTTCCGCCTGCTCCTTCCGCACCGGCAGGTACCACAAAAGCCCGTCCGCGATCATCATCAGCCCGGCAACGGCGAGGACCGCATCGAGCGCCGTGATCAGGCCCAGGCCGTAGAAGGTCATGAGCCCGAGGCCCAGGCCGGCAAAAGAGACGCCCGTGCGTATGAATGCGAGCCCGGTACGGGCCCTGGAATAGATCGTCCGGTAACAGGCTGCAACAGTCCGCTGCGCTGCAAGCACGTTGCGCTCCCGCGCCAACTGTGTGCGCTCCCTGCTGGCAGGCACGGGGCAGAGAATGGTGCTGTGGCCGTACAGGAGGTCAGCCAGACGGCCGAGCATCGTCTTTTTGGTTTCCTGCCGGAAGCCGTCTTCTATGAAGTGATAGTCTTCGAGAAACTGCACCGTGGCCGCGGTCACCTCCACCAGGGTATGGTGGCCGGGGGGGCTCATCCGGGAGCGGCGTATCCGCAGATACCTCGTCAGCCCCGCGGCGGCAAGGGGAAGACCTATGCCGATCATGCCGAAGGACGCATAACGACTCAGCCCATAAGGCTGCCGGTGAAGCAGCGCGTCCGCCAGGGCGATGAAGCCAAGACCCCATCTCAGAAACGCAAGCCATGTCCGGACCCGGCCGAGGTCGTTGCGGTAGCATGCGAGGCGTGTCCTCCAGTGGGCCATGGTGTTCCTCCAGTAGGCAAGCCCTGTCCTCTCTGTACCGATGATATGTCCAGGCCGCGCGTTGAGAAAGTCCTGGATGAACCACTGGATGTCTTCTGCAAGGGCCACCCATACCTCGTGCCTCTGCCCGGGTATGAGCCGCCTCGCCTCTTCCAGCAGCCCCGGCGCAGACGGATTGTTTGCCGCGATAATCACCGTAGCAGCCTCAATGATAACCGGAAACCAGAGTCCGGTGACAAGCCGCTCAGGGTCGAGCCCTTCAAGCAGGGAGGGAGGGACCGGCAGCCGTTCGTCATATTCTATGGAGGGACAGTGATAATGACCTGAAAGGGCCTCAAGGACATCCTTTCGGGAAACAGGATACTCCCTGAGGAGCACATCCTCCAGTTCCAGGCCCCGGGCAGAGGCGCTCTCCTCCGCTGCGGCGAGATCAGCGGCTGAGATGATCCCCTTGTCCGCGAGCAGGGAGAATTTCCGGACAGCGGTCTCAGACGTCACCATGACTGAATACCGCCTTCCCCCAGCAGCGGCCCGGCCTGCCGTAATCGGGCACGGATATCTCCATGTCGCCGAAACAGTAGGGAAACTGCCTGCGCAGCCTTTCAGCCGGGAGGTGCCAGTACAGGCCATCCGCGATGCAGAGGATACCCGCGAGTATCAGGAAAAGATTAATCACAAGCCAGGCTGCGCCAGCGGCGCCGAAATAGACCAGGAGGCCAAACCCCACTGCGGCCACGCTCATGCCGGTCCGTATGAAGGCAAGGCCTGTCCTTGACCGCGCCATCACCGTGCGGACCCTTGCCATTACATTTCGCCTCTCAGCAAGGAGCGTGCGCTCAAGGGCGAGTCCGGTTGTCCCCCATATGCCTGGGGCATGAGAAGGCCTTACCGGCGGACCGGAGGCGCAGCGCACCGGGCCGGGCTCGATGGCAGGCGGGAAGGCAAAGTCCCAGATGCTCCGCGCCTGGCCCGCGCGTTTGACGGAAGAAAGACCTTCCTTTCCGGCGATCCTGCCGGGAAGGTACCAATAAACCCCTTCAAGGGTCATGCTGATGCCTGTTATTACGAGAAGGAAGTCGAATATCGTCCAGGGACCTGTACCGAACTGCCTCAGCAGGGCGATCCCCAGACCCATAAAGGCCACGCCGGTGCGCGTAAAGGCCAGGCCGGTGCGCGAGCGGGCCATGATCGAGCGATAGCAGGCGAGTACGGTCCTCTCCTCGGCCAGGTCGGTCCGGTCGCCGGCGAGAAAACGCCGCCTCATGACAGGCGACAGGTCATTCCACCCTGTCCGCAGTTCAGCAGCGCCGGCCGCGGGAGGCGTCCTCCTGAAAACAGGACTGTCCCCTGGATCGTCCGCTGCCAGGACAGTCGTGCCGCACGTCGCCTCTGTAGGGATGCAGTTGAAACGGGTCCGCCCGGTCCTCCTTGCAGGGAGATACCAGATGAGACCGTCCATAGCCATGACAGCGCCCGCTGCGCCGAGGAACAGGTCCGCGATCACCGGATAGCCGGGGCCGAAGACCCTGAAAAGGACGATCCCGATAGTAATGAAGGATATGCCGGTGCGCATGAAGGAGAGCCCTGTCCTTCCCCGTGCCAGCGAGGTCCTGGACGAGGCGAAGAGCGAGCGCCGCTCGGCAAGGAACGTGCGCACAAGGGCAAGGGGCGTGCGTCCTGCCTGTTGCGGGAAGTCGGGGTTCAGATCCTGGTTGTTCTCGATGATCCGTATGATGTCTTCCGGCAGGGCCGCAAGGAAGTCGATCTCCCTCACCCCGAGGGCGGTCCTGATCTCCACGGCGACACGCTCATCATCCGGCCTGTAGGCTATCACCTCGGCCTTGTCCCCGGCAGCTGAAAGGGGGACCCAAAGCGAACGCTTCAGCTGCTCCAAATCCAGACGTCTCAGAAGGCTGCGGGATATGAGCAGGTCCTCCCGGTATTCGACAACAGGCAGATTATAGGTCTCCGAGATGCAAAAGAGCAGCTCATGACGGGGAACACCCCGGTCCCTGAGCAGCTCCTCAAGGCGCCTCCCGTCGGACGACGATTCCTCCGCAGCGACCCGGAGAGCTTCCGGTGTTATGATGCCCCTTCTCAGGAGCCGTTGAAATCTTTTTTCCAGCATCTATCTTCAGCGCGCCTTGACGCGCGCACAACTACCGCTGATATTCATGTCCTTCCGGGGATTCCGCGGGAAAGGCAGGGCTCCCCGCATCATGGGGGTACGGCCTATGCCCCGACCACAAGCACCGGGCAGGGGGCCTGACTGAGCACCTTCTCAACCACGTTTCCGCTGAGGAGCCGCTGCAGCCGGGACCGGCGGCGCGACCCCATGATGATGAGGTCACACCGCTCCTCTTCAGCCACTTCCACTATTTTTTTATGCGCCTCGCCCCGCTCCAGCCTCGTCTTGACTAATGATCCTTCCCTTGCAGCCATATCTTTTATCACGGCAACGGCCCGCGCCCCGCCGCTGTTCAGCACATCGTCCATGTTCTTTATACCCGTGAGGTCCAGGTCGCCGTCATGCGGCGGCACGACCTTCACCACAGTCACCCAGCACCTCTCATCATCAGCCAGCTTCAGCCCCTGCCTGAGGACCTCGTCCGAGCTGTTCACCGCAATGAGTATCTTCCGGTATCCCTTCACAACACTTCTCCTCTTCCGATGAAATTAAAGTCCTACCTGACCACGAGCACGGGGACCGGAGCGTTCACGATCACCCTCTCGGTTGCGCTTCCCATGAGCGCCTTGTTCACGCCCCGCCATCCGTGGCTGCCCATAACGATCAGATCATGGTTCGACCCGTTGCCGGCAATCCGCACGATCTCGTCGGCCACGTGGCCCTCACGGATGAGGGACGATGTCTTGACAGATTCGATGGATGCCATTTCTCCGGCCCTGTCCACGATCTTCTCCGCCTCTGCGTACAGGCTTTTCCGTATGGACTCGGTCCTGAAGAACCCCACCATCTCCTCATAGCGCGGTATCACATAAAGTATAGTGATGGCTGCGTTTTCAGCCTTCGCCAGGCTGATGGCCCTGCCGAGGGCCCTCTTGCTGTGGGCCGACCCGTCAAAGGGAACGAGGACAGAAGCATAGACGCCGGTGCATTCGGTGCACGGTTTCTTCACCACGAGCACGTCCGCCGGGGCATCAGCGATGACCTGGGATGTCACGCTCCCCATAAGGAGCCGGTTCAACCCCTTTCTTCCATATGTGCCGAGCACCACAAGGTCAGCCGCCTTTTCTTTTGCCATGGCGACGATGACCTCTGGGGGTTCCCCCTCGCAAAGCAAAGACCGGGCATTAATGCCGAATTCAGCGGTTATCTTTTCCTTTGTCCGGACGCATATCTTCTCGCCGGCCTCCAGACGCTTTTCCAACTGTGTCGGAGCGATGCCGAACTCCTCTGCATCGAAATACACGGCATGCACAATATAGAGGATGCCGCCGTGTCTCCTGATCCAATGGGAGGACTCGATGAGCGCGGCCTTGCTGGAATTCGACTCGTCATATCCCGCGACGATGGTGTTATACATGATTAATGCGAACCTCCGCCCTTTCTGAAGACCAGGCCCACGCCGAACCCAGCGCCCAGCGCCGCGAGTATCGAGATGGTCCCGTAGAGCGCGCCCCTGCCCCTGGCCATGTCGGCGAGTCTTTTCACAATACCGACCTGCTCCACCAGGACATGTGACTCTGCCGTCTCGACGATCTTCTTGTCCCTGACCGCATAGACGGTGACAGTATAGTCTCCAGGAGACGCCTGGTATGGCCAGTCAAACACGGTGTAGTATGTGTGCTTGCCGTCTTTTTCGGACCTGGTTATGTTTCCTGAAGATACGCTATAGACCCTGGATGCCTCTTTGTACCGTATGAACTCATCGAACCAGCGGGCCTTGTCCTGTTCATCGGATACGGGCTTCACCTCAGCGTGTCTGGCGAGGGCCGGATACCCGATGACCGCCCTGTCGAGTTCCTCAAGGGCAAGGATGTCCTCCGGCTTTTTCGTGGCCGTGAGGAAATAGAGAGAAGGCACGTGTTCGTAATCGAGGTTGCCGACGTTCATCCAGAGGAGACCCGCAACCTTCCCCTTCTTGCGCAGAGCCTGATGCCCTTCGGGCGCGCTTATCTTGATGACAAGGTCAGCGTCGGGATCTGAGACGCCGCTGACGCTCACAGTGCTGCCGTGGTAGAAAAAGTCAATGGTGATATGATCGTGGTTCGCCCTGGCGGTAAGTTCCGCGGAAGCGACGCCTTTAAGAATAAAAGAGCCAAGCAACATCACCAGGGCAGCCGTAAGCCAGGTGCTCGTGCGGCCATGAACTGCGCTATGCGAACTGCGGACTATCTTCATATTAATGTCCTCCCCCCTGAGATACGAGTAATGACGGGCTCATCGTGAGCTCGAAGACGATCTTGACCGTTACCACAAGGACGATCACCGCCAGGATTATCTTGAGCTGCTCGCCCTTGAGCTTCCTGCCGAAGACCGCTCCCACCTGCGCGCCCACTGTTGAGCCGACAAGCAGGAGCACCGCGAGGATGAAGTCAACGTTGTGGTTTGTATATGCCTGAAGGAATGTCACCTCGATACAGTTGAAGAGTATCTGGAAGAGGCTCGTCCCTACGACAACGTGCATCGGCATCCTGAGGATATAGACCATCACCGGCACCATGAGGAACCCGCCGCCGACGCCCATCACCGCTGCGAGGATGCCCACGAACCCGCCGAAGATCACCGGCAGGAGGAGCGAGTGGGTGACCCCTGATTTCTCGAAGTGGGTCTGCATCGGAAGCGACTTAAGGAATGCCCCGATCTTTGATTCCTTCTCCTGTTTCGGCGACTCTTCCTTCTTTTTTCTCATGCTCATCAGACTCTCGACGAACATGTAGGCGCCGACGATGCCGAGCATGAGCACATAGGTCATCTTTATGACAAAATCCGCATTGCCCATCGCCTGCAGGACCTTGATCCCCTGGACCCCTGCCAGACCGCCGATGAACCCGCCGAGGAGGAGATACAACCCCATCTTGAAGTCAACGTTTCCCACCTTCCAGTGGGCGTATGTGCCTGACGTGGAAGCAGCCACGATCTGGTTCGAATCAGTCGCAGCGGCGACCGTCGAGGGGATGCCGAACATGATAAGCAGCGGGGTCATCAGAAAACCGCCCCCCACTCCGAAAAGGCCCGAGAGGAGCCCGACCGCGAGTCCGAGCCCTATGGGCACCAAAATATTGATACTGGTTAAAGCCACCGGTAAGTACAGATACACCTGACCGTCCTCCCTTTCGGAAAATAGATTTATTGCGCGTTGTAACAGGGTTCCTGGTTCACTGCTATCCCCTGTCTGGCCATGGTCACGATCGGCCGTGATGCGGTCTTGACGAGCCTCTGGAGCTCCCTGGCCGATAGGTTCTTCTTGTCAGTGACGCTGGGGCTCAGGAGCACCATGTCTACGCCGTTGCGCTTCTTGAGATAATCCTTTACCGCTGTCACCGCGTCTTCGGTCACAGCATGCACCGTGACGTTCACGCCGAGGTCTCTGCATTTATCGAGGAGGGTTTCCATCCTTTTCTCAGCCTGTTCATCCTCCAGCGGACCTTCGGCAAGTATCTCCCTGCTCGTCTCGTGCTCATTCGCCTCAGCAAAGGTTACGGCAACCATCGCCCTTTCGAATTTCTCCATCAGGTTCTTCTTATGGACCAGAAGGACGGTTATGCCCTCGTCCATCGTCCTGGCAAGATCTACCGCATAGGCGAGGCCGTCATCGGTTTCTTCATTCTGGTGCGTGACGAATAGAAGCTGTTTTTTCATCGCTACCTCCCGCAAAATTGCTTAACTCTGATATTGCATGGGAGATGCCAACCATAACTAATTGAAATCTAAGACAAAAAATGAGGCCGCTTTTTTGCCGTTCAAAATATAAACGGCTCAGGAGGGCAGACTAAGGCGATCTATTCAGGCTGGAGGGGTAATAACTGTCCGTTTTTTAATGTTTATATTCTTAACAGGGGTTGAAAAAAAGGGGGGTGTTCAAAATATGAACAAGGTGAACGAGGGCTTATCCAGTCTCTATGGTGTCATCCCCGGCCTGATGGTCCCGTGAAGGCGCAGCTACAGGCGGGACGGGCAACATCACAGTTCACTCCTCCTTCAGGATCTTCCAGAGGCTCGTCCGAGACATGCCGAGCATCTCGGCGGCCTTTGTCCTGTTGCCGCCGGCCATCTTCAGGACCTTTTCAGCATACTCCCTGACCATCTCGTCTACGGTCTTCACGGAAGTGACGTCAAAGGTCTCGATCTGGAGGAAGCGGATGCTGCCGGGGAGGCTCTCCGGCGAGATGAGGGGGCCGCTTTCAAGGATGATCGCCCTCTCGATGATATTCTCCAGCTCCCTCACATTCCCGGGGAAGCTGTAGTTGAGGAGGACTTCCATCGCCTCCTTAGTGAAACCGGTGATCTTCTTGTGGGACCTGGGGAGATGTTTTTGAAGAAAAAAGACGCTCAGGGGTTTGATGTCCTCTCTCCGCTCCCTCAGCGGCGGTATATCGAGCTCCATAACGTTCAGCCTGTAGTATAGGTCCTCCCTGAACCGGCCCTCCTCGATGATGTGCCGGACGTTCCGGTTCGTGGCGGCGATGAACCGCACATCCACCCTGATCGGCTTCGTGCCTCCGACCCTGTAGAACTCGCCCTCCTCGATCGCCTTCAGAAGTTTCGCCTGAAGGTTCGAGGACATCTCGGCTATCTCGTCGAGGAAGAGGGTGCCGGTATCCGCTATCTCGACGAGCCCCGGCTTCATCTTCACCGCGCCGGTGAAGGCGCCCTTCTCATGGCCGAAGAGCTCGCTGGTGAGGAGGTCCTCCGTGAGGGTGGCGCAATTGATCGAGAGGAACGGCATGTTCTGCCGCCTGCCCGTGGAATGGATGATCTTGGCTATCAGGTTCTTGCCGACCCCGCTCTCGCCGGTAAGGAGCACGTTGCAGTCGGAATCCTTCATATCCCCGATGACCCCGAGTATCTTTTTCATCGCCTCGCTCTTCGCGATGATCGAGACCTGGTTCATGCCGTAAAAGGTCTTCAGGGCCATATGCTCTTTTTTCAGGATGAGCTGTTCGGATATCTTTTTTACACGTATCGTGAGTTCGTCAAGGTCAAACGGCTTGGTAATGTAGTCATAGGCGCCGGTCTTCATCGCATCCACCGCGGAGCCGATGCTGCCGAATCCGGTGATGATGATCACCTCGGTCTCAGGCGACTGCTCCTTCACCTTTGAGAGGAGTTCCATGCCGCCCATGCCCGGCATCTTGATGTCGGTGATGAGGATATCGAAGCCGTCTTTGTCCGCTGCGGCAGCGGCCTGCGAGCCGTCAGATGTCCCGGTCACCTCGTACCCCTCTTCCCGGAGCGTCTCGACGATGTTGTTGAGCGTGATCTCCTCGTCCTCGGCCACCAGAATCTTTATCGCCATCGTCTTCCTTTCAGCCCAGAGCCTTCACGGGCAGGGTGATCGTGAAGGTCGTGCCCTTCCCCTGCTCGCTCTCGGCTGTGATGGTCCCGCCGTGCTTCTGGATGATATTGAAAACAATCGCCAGCCCCAGGCCCGTGCCCTTGTCCCTCGTCGTATAGAAGGGTTCGAAAATCTTGTCGAGCGTCTCTTTCGTCATCCCGGTCCCCGTGTCCGACACGATGACCCTCAGCGCAACGTTATCCCTTTCCGCCTTTACCGAGACGGCGCCGCCCGCGGGCGTCGCCTGAACAGCGTTTGTAAAGAGGTTAATGAAGACGCGCTCCATCTGCTCCGGGTCAGCGGTGAAAACATATCCCTCCGGCACGTCAAGGTCAAACCGGATATCCGCTGTCATGACGGTACTGCTGATATGCCTGAAGGCCGCAGACAGCAGATGTCTAAGGTCCAGTTCTCTCATCTGCGGCTCCCTCCCCCTGGCGAATTCGAGGAGGTCTCCCACGATGCCCTTCACCCGCATCGTCTCGCTGAAAATATCATCCAGCCCCTTCCTGACCGCGGGGGGACACTCCTCTCCGGTTTTTTTGGTCAGCCGCTGCGCTGTCGTGTATATGTTATTCAGGGGATTGTTCAGTTCATGGGCCACGCCGGACGCGAGGGTGCCGATGGCGGCCAGCTTCTTGCTCTGCAGCAGTTCCTTCTCCCTCCGGGCAAGCTGCAGTTCCATTGCATTGAAGGTGCGGATAAGCACGCCCACCTCGTCTCCTCCTGTCCATCCGTCGGAAGCAGTCTCCATCTGGCTGAATTCGCCGCCGCCCGCGCGCCCGACCAGGCCGGTCAGCGACTGAAGCCGCTTTACCACGCTGCCGGTGATAACGAGAAAGACGCCGAAGCCCGCTGCGATAAAGACCGGAAAAACGATGAGGATCGCGACCTGCGATCTCCTGATGAACCCGTCCACATTTTCCCTTGCGATGCCGTCAAGCTCCTTTGACCTGACGAGAATGTCCTCGCCGCATTTCCTGAGCGCCTGGATCTCTGTATCAAGATCGCGGAGACTCCGTACTGCGGGGTTGTCGGCAGACAGCATAAAGACGGACCGGAGCACTACCGCGTTGACCAGCGGGCGCTCAAGGACAGTCGATTCGACAAGATGAAAGAACCCGGCATATCGCTGCCGGGAGAGCTTCACCCGCCCGAACTCGGCATGAAATACGGCTGCAAGCTCCTCGATGCGGCTGAAGGTCCTGCTGTAGTCCTCCACCCGCGAGCGGAGCCCCTCGAACCTGCCGCTCCCCTCAAAGGTCCTGCCTTTGCCGAGAAGCTCCCTCAGTTGGCGGATATAGTCATGAACCTGCTCCCGTTCTGAAGCATCGTCGTTGAGAAAGTAATTCTTTTCATGCCTTCTGAGCTGCAGGGACTTGCTGCGGATCGTGTCCGTGATCTCGAGGTCTGAGATCTCGCGCCTGATCTTGATGAAATTCACATATTCGAAGGCAGCCAGAACGGCGATGATGACCGCGCTGATGAGAAAGCCGAGGACGATCTTCTTCTTCAATGACATAACCGTAGGCTATTATAGCACCCGGACAGGGGGGTGACAATGCCCGGATTACGAGTGGCCGGCTTCAAAGAAAGAAAAGGGACAGCGGGCCGACGGCCCGCATCGCCAGGCTATGGTTACTTCAGCGGCGCCAGCCCCATCCGGAACTTACTCAGCCAGATGATGTGGCTCTTCTCCTCATCGATAATGGCATCGACGAGCCCCTTGTCCCCGACGATGTCGCGCACGGCATGGAAATAGAGGAGCGTTTCCTTTTCGAAGCCGATGGCAAAGGCGACCGCGTCATCGATCGTTTTAACGTGATCCAGTGAAGGCAGCGACTTGCCCTTTCCCAGGAAGAACTCCGATTCTGAGATCGCCCTGAGGTACAGGGAGACCTCGTCCATGTCTTCGTAGGGAGCGTCCTTCACCGTATCCTTCAGCGCCATGAACTTCTTTTCATGCTTCACCTCGGCCGAGGCGAGGGTTGTGAACAGGTCCTTCAGTCTCCGGTCATCCCTGAACCGTTCCATCATTGACGTGTAAAACCGATAGCCCAACTTCTCGGTCTGGACCGCCTGCTCGACGATCTCAGTCATTGAGTACCTTTCCATCCTTCCCCCTTTGTCATTACAAAAATATGCTGATGCCGCTGCTTACAGTTTAGAGGACACTCAGCAGATCGTCAATACTGATGGAATCCTGCTCCACAAGCGAGGCGATGGCGATAAGACCGCCGCACGGCGGGGCATCCGTAACGTTCCGGGCAAAATCGCAGTCATCCCGGTAAAAGGGGCAGGCTGCGCAGAGAACCGCGGAGATCCGCTCGCGGGTATAGGACGAAGATGTTTCCGCGCATGATACGAGGTCCAGGCTCATCGTTGCACTCAGCTTTTCGATGACCCGGTACCCCCCGCATGCAACCGCCTCATCCCGCGAAGGCTTGTAAAACGAACAGTATCTCCCGCAGAGCTGCTCCCTAAGATCCATGGCGCCTCATTTCCCTGTTGTCTCCATTATAGCAGCAACGGTACGTGTCGAAGACCCTGTGCTATAATCACACAGGATGGCAAAGGCGGCAAAGAAGACGAGAAAGAAGAAAGGGGAACTGCCGCAGGCCTCTGCTCTGAAGAAACAGGCCGCGGGCCGCGTCGTGAAGGCGGTCTTGTCAGGCTCTCTCCTGCTTTTCGTCATCGCGGCGGCAGCCTATTTCCACTGGAGGACGCCCTTCCTCAAGACACCTGCTGCGCCCTCTGCAACAGCCGCGCCGGACACCGGAGGCGGCCCTGCATTTACGCGTCAGGGTAGCCTTGTCTTTCTTGACAAGAAGGGCAAGAAGAAGGCTGGCATTGAGATCGAAATCGCCGACACCCCTGAGAAAAGGGTGCGGGGACTCATGGACCGGCCTTTCCTGCCTGAAAACGGGGG